>CALUPA010000005.1 GCA_944322395.1 uncultured Phocaeicola sp. | reverse complement strand
GGCATATGGAGTGATTATGTTATATCATCTTCATATGCCATCATATATTTTAAGGACATTTACTGAATATCCCTAATAAATCCCCACATGCTGTTTTTTTAATAGTTAAAGCTACTGCCACCAAGGAACTCTCTTAGTAGTGATGTTGGTGGAAGTTCTGTATCCTGTATGGAAACGAAATAACTCAAAAAATGCAACAGACGGTGAGCCTCTGAGTATTCAGGGCAATTGTTTGGCACCTTTCTAAGTATCGGCTCTATATGGTCTTTAATTACCGCCAATTCAAATAATAATGCTGAATTAAACATTGCGTCTGCATTTTCCTGGTAAGGGAAAATCCATTTCTCTTCGCCTGTTCTCACACTTGGCCAACGTGCAATAGTTGCCTCGGCTGAACTGCCTCTATATTTTGAGTCGCGTATGATGCGGCGGAGAAGCCTGTTGTCTGTTGTTGGAATGTAGTTATGTTTGTCAAGCAATATAGTAGTAAGCGCAGATACATAAATCTTATATTTGTTGTCGGAAGGTATATTGGGGGTAAGTTCCGGGTTTAAGGCATGTATACCTTCCAGTATAAGAATCATGTTGTCTTCAAGTCTGAATTTTGTACCACTTTTCTCTCTTGTTCCAGTTGCGAAATTAAATTTCGGAAGTTCAACTTCTCCACCTTCAAGTATTGTGTCAAGCTGTTCCTTGAAGAAAGGCAAATCTACAGCATACAGAGATTCGTAATCATGGTTGCCGTTTTCGTCAAGAGGTGTGTTTTCTCTGCTTACGAAATAATCGTCTAGCGATATAGGAAAAGGCTTTAACCCGTTTGTCATCAACTGAATACTAAGTCTTTTGCTGAATGTAGTTTTTCCAGACGATGAAGGTCCGGAGATCAAAATCAATTTTATCCTTTTTTCTCCTTCCTGTCTGGCTGAGATTTCATCTGCTATTTTTACTATTTTTCTTTCCTGAAGTGCTTCCGATACGTTTATTAAATCAATTGCATGTCCTTCATTACAAGCTATGTTGAAATCTCCGACTGTGCTTATACCTAGGATTTCATTCCATCGGTGATGTTCTTGAAAAACCTCAAGCATTTTTTCTTGTTTGATAAGTTCTTCTATCTTTTCAGGGTTTTTCCTATTTGGTATTTGTAGTAGTAGTCCGTCGTAATATTTCACGATGTCGAATTTCTTGATATATCCAGTACTTGGTATCAGGCTACTATAATAACAGTCTATTGTATCACCAAGTCTATAGTAGAATGAGTATAATTTTCCTGATGTAGATAAAAGTTTTACTTTATCCATCATTCCTCTTTCTTGGAATATTTTTATAACATCTTCAGTTTTTTGTTCGTATCTTGTTATCGGCAAATCCTCATTTATTATTTCTAGCATCCTTTTCTTAATGCGCGACACATCGTCCAGTCCAATGTTTCTGTCGATATGTAACTTACAGAAGTATCCTTTTGAAACAGGATGTTCTAAGGATATTGTACCGCATGGATATAGATCGTCTACGGCTTTTACAAGAATAAAACATAATGAACGTACATATGTCCTCATGCCTGATGCGCTGGTAATATCCAGAAATTCCACATCTTTGTTGTAGTATACTCTGAAATTCAGATTTTCTACTTTATTATTAACTTTTGCACTGACAGGACCATATGGCATGTTCAGCTTAAAATCATTATAAATGTCTATAAGGGAAGTTCCTTCTGGAAAATCTCTTGTTTCTTTGTTATTTTTGCAATATATTTGTAACATAATTGTAATATGTATTACTTAATTGGATGAACTGGCAGTTAATTTACTCAATATTATTTATATTGCCTA
Organism: uncultured Phocaeicola sp.; assembly: GCA_944322395.1. Taxonomy (GTDB): domain Bacteria; phylum Bacteroidota; class Bacteroidia; order Bacteroidales; family Bacteroidaceae; genus Phocaeicola. Next base: position 54,546 of record CALUPA010000005.1, on the reverse strand, counting down.
TATCTTACCTAAATAATATCAAATGGAATATTCATTTTATGATTTTTTAAAGTTGCTTGGTTCTTTGGCTTTGTTCCTCTATGGAATGAAGATTATGAGCGAAGGTTTACAGAAGTTTGCAGGCGACCGCTTGCGAAGTATTTTAACAGCGATGACAACCAATCGTGTTACGGGAGTTTTGACAGGAATGCTTATAACAGCATTAATACAGTCATCTTCGGCTACAACGGTTATGGTTGTCAGTTTTGTTAATGCAGGTCTTCTTGAATTGGCACAGTCTATAGGGGTCATCATGGGTGCCAACATCGGTACCACTGTTACTGCATGGATTATATCTGCTCTAGGGTTCAAGGTTGATATATCTGCATTCTCACTTCCTTTGTTGGCTTTTGGTATTCCTTTGCTGTTTTCTCAGAAAAGTTCACGCAAGTCTGTAGGGGAATTTATTTTTGGCTTTGCTTTTCTTTTTATGGGACTTAATCTGCTGAAGACTAATGCTCCAGATTTGAGTCATAATCCGGATATGCTGGCTTTTGTGCAGAACTATACCGACATGGGTTTTGTATCTGTGTTGTTATTTGTATTGATTGGTACTATTCTTACCATGATAGTTCAGGCATCGGCAGCTACTATGGCAATAACATTAATCATGTGTGCTAATGGATGGATTAGTTTTGAGCTTGGTGCTGCACTTGTATTAGGAGAAAATATCGGAACAACAATAACTGCTAATCTTGCAGCATTGACAGCTAATACACAAGCCAGGCGAGCAGCTATAGCCCACCTCATGTTTAATATTTTCGGAGTGGTATGGGTTTTGATTCTATTTAGACCATTTCTTTCAATGGTAGAATGGATTGTATCTGATTTGATGAATGTGTCCGAAGCAGGAGGAGTTGCTGTTTCATTCAAACTTTCAGCTTTCCATACTTGTTTTAATATATGTAATGTTTTGATACTTATATGGTTTGTAAAGTTTATAGAAAAGACTGTATGTAGTATTATACCTCAGAAGGAGCAGGAAGAAGAATATCGTTTGCAGTTTATTTCTGGTGGAATGTTGTCTACAGCTGAACTTTCAATTCTTCAGGCAAGAAAAGAAATCAATCTTTTTGCAGAGCGCATACAGAGAATGTTCGGTATGGTACGTGAGTTGCTGCATGTGAAAAATGAGTCAGAATTTAATAAGCTTTTCAGCCGAATAGAAAAATACGAGAATATAAGTGATAATATGGAGCTTGAGATTGCCAAATATTTGAATCAGGTATCAGAAGGTAGATTGAGTTCGGAAAGTAAGGTTCAGATAAGAGGTATGCTTCGTGAAGTTACGGAAATTGAGAGTATAGGCGACAGTTGTTATAATATGGCCCGTACTATAAATCGTAAGAATCGTGGAAATGATGATTTTACCAGTGCACAGTATGACCATATACATCAGATGATGCAACTGACAGACCAGGCTTTATCCCAAATGATAAAATTGGTTGAAGATACTCATCATACTGTTGATGTGAATTGTTCATTTAATCTGGAGAATGAAATCAACAATTACCGAAATACACTTAAAGGTCAGAATGTTGTTGATGTCAATAATAAGGAGTATGACTATCAGATGGGAGTTCATTACATGGACATCATAGCCGAATGCGAAAAACTTGGTGATTATGTGGTAAATGTAGTTGAGGCTCACACTGATATAAAGGAAAAGAAATGATTTGACTTAGTTTTCTATAATTCTATCAACATATTTCTTTGTGTAAAACAAATGTAATATACTGATAAATTAAAGGTTGTTTGATTTGTAATTTTCTTAAATATTAAAATGGCATGTGAATGAATATATCAATCATTAACACATGCCATTTAATGTTTTTATGAGACTTGTCTGAAATCTTTTCTTTGTAGCTGTAAAACTTTATATTGTATTCCTTTTATTTTACAGGAGAATTTTCTAAAGTGGAAATCAGAAAATCATAGAATTTTTTTACAGATGGAATGTTGCAACGTTCTTCTGGTGTATGAGGACATTGTAGAGTAGGACCAAATGAAATCATGTCCAATCCTGGCATTACAGCACCGATAATTCCACATTCAAGTCCGGCATGGATTACCTTTACTTCTGCTTCTTCATTAAATTGAGCTTTGTAAGCAGACTTCATTGTGTGTAATATTGGAGAGTTTACGTTTGGTTCCCATCCGGAATAACCTCCAGAACGAACTACATGCATACCAGCCATTGAAAAACAACTTTCAATAGAAGTATTTCTATAATCTTTCATTGATTCTCTGGAACTTCTTGTTAAGACTTTTATTTCAGCTTTTCCATTTCCTATTTCTACAATAGCTAAATTGGAAGATGTTTCAACTGTGTCAGGTATTGTAGGGATAAAGCGTTCCACTCCATTCGGGCAGGCAAAAATGGCATCAACCAAGTTGTCTCTAATCTCGTCAGGAACCATCATTTTAGGAAGTTCTACTCGTTCTGCTGTGAATGTAATATTATCTTCTATGGTGGCGAATTCATCGCGCCAAACCTGTTCGCATTCACCTACGAATGCCAATACATCTTCAACTTCCGTTTCTGGAACTGTAATTACGACTTCACATTCTCGTGGAATGGCATTTCTCATGTTTCCACCTTCCCACGAAACAAGGCATGCTTCGTCGTAAGTAATTACTTGGTTAAGGAATCTTGCCATAAGCTTATTGGCATTGGCATGTCCCCATCCTATTTGAATTCCGGAATGTCCGCCACGTAATCCTTTAAGGCTTACTTTTAGTGCGATATCTTCAGGGTCTGTTTCTTCTTCTTTATATTCCAGTGTAGCAGTCAGATCTTCACCTCCGGCACATCCTATATATAATTCTCCTTCTTCTTCTGAATCAAGATTCAACAATATATCTCCTTCTATTGTACCAGGTTTAAGACCAAATGCTCCATACATACCTGTTTCTTCATCAGAGGTGATAAGAGCTACCAACGGACCATGTTTTAATGTTTTGTCTTCCATTATTGCCATTATGGCAGCAACTCCCATTCCGTTGTCTGAGCCCAAAGTCGTACCTTTGGCTTTTACCCATTCACCGTCAATATAAGTCTGTATAGGATCTGTTTCGAAATTATGTACTGTTTCTTTGTTCTTTTGAGGAACCATATCCATATGAGCCTGTAGGATAATGGTCTTGCGATTCTCCATGCCCGGAGTGGCAGGTTTGCGATAAATGATGTTTCCCGCTTCATCCTTGAATGATTCAATACCGGTGTTCTTGCCAAATTCAAGCAGGAAATTCTGAATTTTTTCCAAATGTCCTGATGGACGAGGTATCTGTGTTATTGAATAAAAATGTTTCCACACATTATGTGGAGTTAAAGAAAGAATTTCGCTCATAGACATTGTTTTTTAATTATGAGTTTTTTTATTTAAACGTTTGTTGGAAAGTGGTAAAGCCACTAAACCATATATTCCTAACAAAATTAGTAAAAAAGTTTGAATACCATGCACTATTAGTGCAAATATTCCGGCATTATCTTTGCTTATACCATACATCATCATCATTGTTATTATAGCAAAGTGCCATGGTCCGGCACCGTTGGGAGTAGGAACTATTACTGCAATACTACCTACAACGAACATAACGAGTCCTGGCATTAATCCCAAATCGCTTGTAAAGTCAAAACTATAGAATGTGACGTAGAATTGTAAAAAATAGCATAGCCATATTCCGATAGTGTATAAAATGAAAATATATTTCTTCTCTATATATTTTATAGATAGACATCCTTGCCATATATCATTGAAAATACCTTTTACTCTGGTGAAAATCGAAAATCTTCTAAATAACAGGTAGGCTAAAATTAATAGAGCTATTATGCATGCTATTGTGATATAGAAATTTGTGGAAGTAAACAAATGAACAAAGAAAGCCGTATTTGTTCCTGTTTCATTTATAAACCTGACAAATATTCCTGATTGGATTAAAAGTGTTGTGCAAGTTATTATAATTACACAGACAGAATCTATAATTCGTTCTGTTATAACTGTTCCTAATGATTTGGAGAAAGAAATATTGTCATATTTGGCCAGTATTCCACATCGGGAAACTTCTCCGATTCTGGGAATTACCAGATTGGCCGCATAAGAAACAAATATGGCATATACGCTGTTGGACAACTTGGGATATTCGTTTAAAGGTGCCAATGAAATGTTCCATCTCCATCCGCGGAATAAATGTCCAAAAACACCAAAAACGAGTGAGAATACTATCCACCAATAATTTATCCCTTCTTCAATGACTGACCATACTCTTTTGAAATCAAAATCTTTATATGTCCAAACAAGGATTGCCAAACCTAGAATTATAGGTAGAATTACCTGCCATATTTTATTTAATAACTTTTTTTGATTCACTTCGTTTCAAAATCTGAATTTATTTAGATATAATTATGTAACTTTGCACTATGCAAAGATACAATGCTTAACTGAATAATTGCCATATTATAACAAAGAAATATTTGAATACTGAATGAAATTAGTTAAACCAAAGAAATTTTTAGGGCAGCATTTCTTGAAAGACCTTCAAGTTGCAAAAGATATAGCTGATACAATTGATACTTGTCCGGATGTACCTGTATTAGAAGTAGGTCCAGGTATGGGAGTTCTGACACAATATTTGATACCAAAGAAAAGACCGTTGAAGGTGGTTGAACTTGATTTCGAGTCTGTTGCTTACTTGAAAGAAAACTTCCGGGAACTTGGTGATAACATCATAGAACAAGATTTCCTGAAGATGGATTTATCGGCTTTATTTGAAGGTAAGTCCTTTGTTCTTACTGGTAACTATCCATATAATATTTCCAGCCAAATATTTTTCAAGATGTTGGACAACAAAGAAATTATACCTTGTTGTACTGGCATGATACAGAAGGAAGTGGCAGAGCGTATTGCGGCTAAACCAGGCAACAAAACTTATGGTATACTAAGCGTATTGATTCAGGCATGGTATAATGTGGAGTATCTTTTTACTGTGCATGAGCATGTGTTTAATCCACCGCCCAAAGTGAAAAGTGCTGTTATAAGAATGACACGCAATGAAATTAAGGATTTGGGATGTGATGAAAAATTGTTTAAGCAGATTGTTAAAACAACATTCAATCAGAGACGAAAAACTTTACGAAATTCCATATCATCTATATTGGATAAGGAAAATCCTTTAAGTGCAGACCCTATATTTAATAAAAGACCTGAGCAATTGTCTGTCAATGAATTTATAGAACTTACAAATAGAGTAGAAAAGGCTTTGAAAGATAAAAGTGATGAAAATACTCTTGAGTGAAAAGACTTTTATTTTCTAACATTTAAAGTTAACAGGATGAGTAGCGAAGAAATAAAAAAAATTACGGAATTAATTGAGAATAAAGAACCTGACAAAGTAAAGGAACTACTCAATGATTTACATCCTGCGGATATTGCGGAACTCTGTAATGAATTGAATGCAGAGAATGCCAGATTCGTGTATCTATTGCTTGATAATGAGACTGCAGCGGATGTGTTGGTGGAGATGGACGAAGATGCACGTAAGGAATTTCTTGATATTTTGCCTTCTGAAACTATCGCAAAACGTTTTGTTGACTACATGGATTCGGATGATGCTGTTGACATTATCCGTGAAATGGACGAAGATAAACAGGAAGAAGTCCTATCTCATATCGAAGACATTGAACAAGCTGGTGATATCGTAGATTTGCTGAAATATGATGAGGATACAGCTGGCGGTTTGATGGGTACCGAAATGGTTATTGTGAAGGAAAACTGGAGTATGCCTGAGTGTTTGAGAGAAATGCGTATTCAGGCTGAAGAAATGGACGAAATATATTATGTATATGTTGTTGATGATGATGAACGTCTGAGAGGTGTTTTCCCGCTAAAGAAAATGATAACCAGTCCGTCTGTATCCAAGGTTAAGCATGTTATGAAAAAAGATCCGGTATCGGTGCATGTAGATACTCCAATAGAGGAAGTTGTACAGATTATTGAGAAATACGATTTAGTGGCAGTACCTGTTGTAGACAGTATCGGGCGTCTTGTCGGACGAATAACCGTAGACGACGTGATGGATGAAGTTCGTGAACAGGCTGAACGTGATTATCAGTTGGCGTCAGGTCTTTCGCAAGATGTTGAATCGGATGATAATGTTTTTAGGCAAACAACAGCTCGTTTGCCTTGGCTGCTTATAGGTATGTTGGGCGGAATAGGCAACTCTATGATATTAGGTAATTTTGATACTACATTTGCTGCTCATCCTGAGATGGCATTGTATATACCTTTGATTGGTGGTACCGGAGGAAATGTAGGAACACAATCGTCAGCACTTGTTGTACAAGGTTTAGCTAACAGTTCATTGGATTCAGCTAATACGTTTAAGCAGATAGCTAAAGAATCTGTTGTCGCTTTGATTAATGCATCAATAATTTCTTTATTGGTGTATATATATAATTTTATAAGATTTGGAGCTAGTGCTACAGTCAGCTACTCTGTCTCAATTAGTTTGTTTGCTGTGGTAATGTTTGCTTCAATATTCGGCACACTAGTTCCAATGACTCTTGAAAAATTGAAAATAGATCCGGCTATAGCTACAGGTCCGTTTATTTCTATTACCAATGACATTATAGGAATGATGTTGTATATGGGAATAACAGTGTTATTGTCGTAAGTTTTGACTCTATTTTATATACTATTACAAAATAACAATAATATAATTATGTTTTTAAAATATTTTTTCGTTAATTTGTAATTATAATATTCTTAAATATCTACATACGCATGGAAGTTAATGAAACAAACCGTCCGCTAACCGAAGAACAGGTAAATGTATCTGAAACTTTGGTTCCTACTGTTGAACAAACAACAGAAAACGTTAAGTACGAATCTAAAAAGACAAAAGAAGAAGTTATACAACGTTTGAAAGAAATAAATGAAAATGCTTGTGAGGTTGATAAACAGGAGATAGATTTCCTAAAACAAACATTCTATAAACTTCATAAAATTGAACAGGAAGCAAATCGTAAGGCATTTATCGAATCAGGTGGAGACGTAAATACTTTTGTTCCTTCAGTAGATCCTTTAGAAGCTGATTTGAAATCTATTCTTTTGGAAATAAAGGAAAAAAGGAATTCCATGATAGCAGCATTGGAAAAGGAAAAAGAAGAAAATCTTCAGAAGAAATTTGATATTTTGGAGAAAATGAAGAATCTTACGGATTTGTCTGAAGATGCTGGAAAGAATTATAACGAATTTAAGGCTTTACAGCAGGAGTGGAATGAAATAAAATTAATTCCAGCTAATAAAATAAATGAAATTTGGAAAACATATCAACTCTATACTGAGAAGTTTTATGATATGCTCAAACTGAATAATGAATTCAGGGAATATGATTTCAAAAAAAATCTAGAACTTAAAACTCGTATTTGTGAGGCTGCAGAAAAACTTGCGGATGAGCCAGACGTAATTTCTGCATTTCATCAACTTCAGAAGTTACATCAGGAATTTAGGGAGATAGGGCCTGTTGCCAAAGAAGTAAGAGAGGATATATGGAATAGATTCAAGTCTGCTTCTACAGTAATAAACAAAAGGCATCAGAAGCATTTTGAAGATTTAAAGGAGCAGGAGCAGAATAATCTGGACCAGAAAACTGTTATATGCGAAATAGCGGAAGCTATGGAATATGATAAGTTTACTACTTTTGCTGATTGGGAAGATAAAACACAAGAAATATTAGCACTTCAAGCCAAATGGAAGACTATCGGATATGCTCCTCAGAAAATGAATCTGAAGATTTTTGAAAGATTCCGTGCTGCATGTGATGAATTTTTCAGACGTAAGGCTGAATTTTTCAAGACTGCAAAAGAAAATATGGCTTTGAACCTTGAAAAGAAAAAGGACTTGTGCGAAAAGGCTGAAGCATTGAAAGACAGTACTGAATGGAAAGATACAGCTGAAATATTGACAAGGCTTCAGAAAGAATGGAAGACAATAGGTCCTGTTCCTAAGAAATATTCAGATGCTGTGTGGAAAAGATTTATAGGTGCTTGTGATTATTTTTTCGAGCAAAAACAGAAAGCTACTTCTTCTCAACGTTCTGAAGAACTGGAAAATATGGCAAAAAAACAGACAGTAATAAAAAAAATAGAGGAACTGGCTGAGGCAAATGATGATGAGAATGTTGGTGAAAAGGTGAAATCTCTCATTTCAGAGTGGAACAGTATAGGTTTTGTTCCATTTAAGGAAAAAGACAGGCTGTATAAGGAATTCCATAGTCTGGTAAATAAAATATTTGACAAGGCAAATCTTTCGGCAGCAGAGAGAAAACTTAATACATATAAGTCCGGACTTAATAAAGAAGGAAATCTGTATAAGGAGAGAGAAAAACTTGTGAGAATATATGAGAGAATAAAAAGTGAAATAAAAACTTACGAGAATAATTTAGGTTTTTTGAGTTCAACTTCGAAAAAAGGAAATTTTTTACTTAATGATATTTCCAGAAAAATAGACAAGTTGAAGGCTGATTTGGATTTGACCCAGAAAAAAATAGATGCAATAGATGAGGCACTAGAATGATATTTTCTATTTTCTAGAAAACGTATACAGAATGGCTTTGGACAATTTTATTTAAAGTTGTCCAGGCCATTTTTAGTTTAACAATTCTATATATTTTGATTTAAGTATAGCTTGATTGCTGAGACGAAATCGCGTCCGTATTTATTTTTCTTGTATTCGCTTAGACCTGAGATATTGTCAAGATCTTGAATACATGTAGGTTTTCTGTCGCATAGAGATTGTAGTGTACTGTCAGACATCACTATATATGGTGGAATAGCTTCTTGTTCTGCAAGCTTTAGTCTTAACAAACGAAGAGTCTCGAATAATGAATCTTTATCTTCATTTATGTTGTAAGCGTTATTCTTTACATTTACATACGATGTTTCTAGCTGCTTTTTCTTGAATTCGTATTTAGAAAATTCATCCTCTTTTATGACAACTAATTCGGCTTCTTGTTTGCTATATAGAACCTTATTCCCTGTTTCTGTAATTTTCAGATGATTCTTTTCATTGTATGCTATCTCTATGTAGCCCATATTAAGCATCTGTAGAATATAGTTTTGCCAGTGTCGGTAGGTAATATCTTTTCCTACTCCGAAGGTCTTGATTTTATAGTATTCATTTTCGTAAATCTCTTGATTGTAGTTTCCACGAAGAATGTCAATAAGTGTACTTGTGGGAATTTGTTGATTTGTTCTGGCTATTGCACTAAGGGCTTTTTGTATTATAATTGTTCCGTTAAATTTTTCAGGTGGGTTACGACAAACATCACAGTTTCCGCAGTCGTGTTCCATTGTTTCGCCGAAATAACTCAACAGAATCCTTCTTCTACATATGTTTGTTTCTGCATATTGTTGCATTCTGTTCAGTTTTTCTATATTTATTTCTTTTTGATTACTTTCTTCTGCAAATTTCGTCAGTTGAATCATGTCGCCAATTGAATAAAACAAGATAGTATCACTTTTCAAACCATCTCTTCCGGCACGACCTATTTCCTGATAGAAACTTTCTATGCTTTTGGGCAGATTATAATGAATAACCCACCTTACGTTTGATTTGTCTATTCCCATACCGAAGGCTACGGTTGCGCATACTATTTGTACACGATCGTTTATAAAATCGTCTTGTGCTTTTTCACGTTCTATATTTGATAACCCTGCATGGTATACTGCTGTATCGAAACCTTCATTTGAAAGTAGTTCTGAAACTTTTTCTGCAGTTTTCCTGCTCATGCAATATATTATTCCGCTTTCATTTCCATGTTTCTCTATAAATCTTTTTATAATTCTTATTTTTTCTTTTTGTTGATAACCTTTTTTTACATCTAGACTTATGTTGGGACGGTCGAATGATGAGATGAAAACTTTTGGGTTATCCATTCTCAGTTGCTTGATTATATCCTGCCGAGTTATCTTGTCTGCTGTGGCTGTTAGTGCAATTATCGGTATGGTTGGGAACTGTTTTCTTAGTATATCCAGTTGTGTATATTCAGGACGAAAGTCATGTCCCCATTGCGAAATGCAATGTGCTTCATCTATAGCAAAAAGAGAAATTTTTATATCTCTTAATAGGTAGTTTACCTCAGATAAAATTCTTTCAGGAGATATATACAGAAGTTTAACTTTTCCCTGTTGACATTCCATTCGTACAGTAGTATTTTCTGTATCTGTATTTACGCTGTTCAATGCCCGCGCAGATATACCATTGGCTTGTAATGCCTCAACCTGATCTTTCATTAATGATATTAAAGGTGAAACAACTATAGTTGTACCTTCCATCATAAGTGCCGGAATTTGATAACATAGAGACTTGCCTCCGCCTGTAGGCATTAATACTAGTGTGTCTTTTTTATTTATTGTATTTGTAATTATTTCTTTCTGTAGAGGACGAAAATCGGTATATCCGAAATAAGTTTTTAGGATGTTAAGCATTTTTTTATGTTGGTTTGTGTGGGTACAAAGATAATATACGAGCTTTAAAAAGGCAGAAAAATATTAACAAAGATTTTGCGGTCTGAAAAAAAACTTACAAATTTGTATTATGAAAATAGTAAACAAAGACTAAAACAAAGAAACACAAATGGAAAATAATCATGAAATGATCAATAATGAAAATGAAGTACAGGTAAAGATGCCATATAATCTCAGAGAAAAGAAAATTAAAATAGCCCCATATAGGGAACTTATCAGGACAGAACTGGCAGACGAACTATACGATAAAATATATGAATTGGTTGTTACGCAAAAAAGATATAAACAGCCAAATTTCTCGGCAAGTGATTTGGCAAAAATGCTGAAGACAAATACCAGATATCTTTCTGCAGTGGTTAATTCCAAATTTAAAATGAATTTTTCGTGCTTACTTAATGAATATAGAATAAGGGATGCAAAACATATGCTTGCCAATAAAAAATATGCCGGTAAAAATATTGAAGAAATAAGTGCTATGTCCGGATTTGCAAACCGCCAGTCTTTCTATGCTGCTTTTTATAGAATTGTAGGTATTACTCCAAGTGAATACAGAAAAAAACATGAAAACATCTGATGACAATTTTGCTTACTCTGTAGATAAGTTTGCAGATTTACAGATTCTAAGATATAAAGTAAAAGGCTTTGATTCGTTAACGTTAAAACAGAAAGAACTTATATATTATCTTTCGGAAGCTGCATTGCATGGGCGAGATATATTGTTTGACCAAAATGGAAAATACAATTTGAAAATACGTCGTATGCTTGAAGCTGTATATATCGGTTATGAAGGCGACCGTACAGATGCAGAGTTTCATGCATTGGAAGTTTATCTGAAAAGAGTATGGTTTTCCAGTGGAATACATCATCATTATTCCACAGATAAGTTCTTGCCTGGGTTTACTGTGGATTTTTTGCTTAATGCCGTCATGTCTTTGGATAAGTCTATGCTGCCTTTATCTGAAGGCGAAACCGTTGCAGGGTTATGTAATAAACTGTTTCCGGTAATATTTGATCCGGAAATAATGCCAAAACGTGTGAATCAGGCTGATGGTGAAGATTTGTTACTTACTTCCGCATCCAATTATTATGTCGGTGTCACTCAGCAAGAAGCAGAGAACTTCTATTCGGCAATGAAATCATCTGAAGATGAAACTCCGGTGATGTATGGTATGAATAGCCGTCTGGAAAAGAAAAATGGTGAGATAACTGAAATTGTATGGAAGCTTGACGGTGAATATGGCAATGCCATCAGCAAGATAGTATATTGGCTTGAAAAGGCCATGAACGTGGCAGAAAATTCAAAACAGAAGGAGGTTATTGCCTTGCTTATTGATTTTTACCGTACTGGAGATTTGAAAATATTTGATGAGTATTCCATTTGTTGGCTTAAGGATACAGAATCACGTGTAGATTTTGTAAATGGATTTATTGAAAGTTATGGCGACCCTCTTGGTCTGAAAGCCAGTTGGGAATCTATTGTAAATTTTAAGGATTTGGAAGCTACTCACCGTACAGAAGTTTTGAGTAGTAATGCGCAATGGTTTGAAGACCACTCTCCTGTTTCTTCACAATTCAAGAAGTCTGAGGTAAAGGGAGTTTCAGCAAAGGTTATTACAGCTGCAATACTTGCCGGTGACCTTTATCCGGCCAGTGCTATAGGTATTAACCTTCCTAATTCAAATTGGATTCGCAGTATACATGGTTCCAAATCGGTAACTATAGGCAACTTGACTGATGCATATAATAAGGCTGCTAAGGGAAATGGTTTCAGAGATGAGTTCGTTTACGGTGAATATGAAAAAGAACTCCTTGATAAATATGCAGATACTACAGGTGATTTACATACAGACCTTCATGAATGTCTTGGTCATGGCTCCGGTAAATTACTTCCAGGAGTTGATCCGGATGCTTTAAAAGCTTATGGTGCTACTATCGAGGAAGCACGTGCCGATTTGTTCGGACTATATTACATACCGGATTTAAAGATGGTAGAGCTCGGACTTACCCCGGACAGTGAGGCCTATAAGGCTGAATACTATTCATATATGATGAACGGGTTGCTTACACAGCTTGTAAGAATTGAGCCTGGATGCTGTATTGAAGAATCACATATGCGTAATCGTCAACTTATAGCTGCATGGGCTTTGGAACATGGAGCAGAAGATGGGGTGGTCCAGCTTGTTGTGAAAGATGAAAAGACTTATGTCGTGATAAACGATTATGAAAAGTTGCGTTCCCTGTTTGGACAATTACTTGCTGAGATTCAGAGAATAAAGAGTGAAGGTGATTATGAAACTGCACGCGCATTGGTTGAAAAGTATGCAGTAAAAGTTAATACGGCTTTGCATTCTGAAATTCTTGAAAGATACAAGGCCCTCAATCTGGCACCATATAAGGGATTTATAAATCCTGTGTATACTGTAGTTACAGACGATGAAAATAATATTACTGATATAAAAGTGGATTATAGCGAAGGATACACAGAACAGATGCTTCGTTATAGTCGTGACTATTCTAATCTTTGATTTAATAACATGAACGACGTACAAGAAATAATAAAAGACATAAAATCGAAATTCCGCCTGTTTATGAACGGTGTCATTTCGCAGAGTATGCGCGAAAAAGGTATGGATTACAAGCTGAATTTCGGAATAGAATATTCACGTATCAAGGAGATAGCTGCCGGATACGAGAAAAATCATGATTTGGCCCAGGCTTTATGGAAAGAAAATATCCGCGAATGTAAAATTATGGCCACATTGTTACAGCCTTCGGATTCTTTCTGTAAAGAAATAGCCGAAATATGGATTGAGGATATGAAGTATCCTGAACTGGCTGAATATACAGTCATGAATCTTTTGCAGAATACTGATTATGCTTCTGAAGTGGTTTTCAGATGGATTGCCGACGAACGTGTGTATTTCCAGTTCTGTGGCTACATGCTGATTACTCGTTTGTTTATGAAAGGAATGAAACTGAATGAACGTGCTGAGGCTGAGTTTATGGATCAGGCTTTTACTGAAATTGAAGGTGATGAACCTATGGTAAAGAAGGCAGCAGCTACTGCCTTGAAGAAATTTGCAGCACAGTCTAAGGAAAATGCAAAAATGATAAGCAGACAGTTGGGGCTTTTAAGTAAATCAGCCAATCCGGAGTTAAAGCTTTATATAGACGAAATAAAATATGATATAGAATATTGCGTTTAGTTTTCTTGGATTGAGTAAAATATATTAACTTTGACGGCTGAAGATATTTTTTAATGGCAGATAGAATAAAAGATACAGTAAAACAGGTACTCACTGAGTATCTTCAAAAGAACGGACATCGTAAGACGCCCGAGCGATATGCTATACTAGATTCTATATATTCTATTAAGGGGCATTTCAATATTGAGAGTCTTCTTCAGTACATGGAAGAAAAGGAAAAATTCCGTGTTAGCCGTGCCACCTTGTATAATACCATTATTCTCCTTATAGATGCCGGTCTGGTAATCAAACATCAATTCGGAAACACTTCTCAGTATGAACGGTCTTATAATAATGAAATTCATCATCATATGATATGTACTGTGTGTGGAAAAGTATCTGAATTTGAAGATGAGAATTTGAAACAGGCTATAGTGCAAAGTAAATTGAAAGGTTTCCAAGCTACACATTATTCGCTATATATATACGGATTATGCAATAAGTGTGTGGCAAAACGAAAAAAGAATAAATAAAAACTATTTTTAAATATAACTATCATGAAAGTAGATGTCTTGTTAGGTTTACAGTGGGGCGACGAAGGAAAAGGTAAAGTTGTCGATGTTTTGACTCCACGTTATGATGTTGTTGCGCGTTTTCAGGGTGGTCCAAACGCAGGTCATACTCTTGAATTTGAAGGACAGAAATATGTTCTCCGTTCTATACCGTCAGGTATTTTCCAGGGCGACAAAGTAAATATTATCGGTAATGGTGTAGTACTTGATCCGGCATTGTTCAAAGCAGAGGCTGAGGCTCTTGAGGCTAGTGGACATCCTTTAAAGGAACGTTTGCACATTTCTAAGAAAGCACATCTTATATTGCCTACACACCGTATACTTGATGCTGCATACGAAGCTGCAAAAGGTGCATCAAAAGTTGGTACCACAGGTAAGGGTATCGGTCCTACTTATACAGACAAGATTAGCCGTAATGGTTTGCGTGTAGGAGATATCCTGAATAACTTCGAGGCTAAATATGCTGCAGCAAAAGCTCGTCACGAACAGATTCTGAATAGTCTTAATTATGAATACGACATTACTGAACTGGAAAAACAGTGGATGGAGGGAATTGAATATCTTCGTCAGTTCAATCTGGTAGACAGCGAGCATGAAATAAATAATCTTCTTAAAGAAGGAAAGAGCGTTCTTTGTGAGGGAGCTCAGGGAACTATGCTTGATGTTGATTTCGGTTCTTATCCATTTGTTACGTCTTCTAATACTATTTGTGCAGGTGCTTGTACAGGTCTTGGACTTGGTCCTAACAAAATTGGTGAAGTTTACGGTATTATGAAGGCTTACTGCACACGTGTAGGTTCTGGTCCTTTCCCAACAGAACTTTTCGATGAGACAGGTAAGAAAATTCGTGACCTAGGTCATGAGTATGGTGCTGTTACTGGTCGCGAGCGTCGTTGCGGATGGGTTGATCTTGTAGCTTTGCGTTACTCAATTATGATTAATGGTGTCACTCAGCTTATTCTTATGAAGAGTGATGTTCTTGACGGTTTCGAAACAATAAAGGCCTGCGTTGCTTATAAGGTGAACGGTGAGGAAATAGATTACTTCCCATACGATATTAACGAAGGTGTAGAACCTGTATATGTTGAAATGCCGGGATGGAAAACAGATATGACTAAGATGACAAGTGAAGATGAATTCCCAGAAGAATTCAATGCTTATATCTCATTCTTGGAAGAACAGCTTGGTACTCCTATCAAGATTGTTTCTGTAGGTCCTGACCGTGCCCAGACTATCGAAAGATATACAGAAGAATAATTTTATAATTGTATTTTTTTGAGCTGCTGTTTTTCATTTTTTGAATGGAAATCAGCAGCTTTTGTTTTTTCGTAAGCTAAATTGTTTATTTACTGAATAAATATTGAGAATATTGTGTTTTTTCTTTTATTTTGAAAGAATTATGCTTTAAATTTTTGCAATTGTTTATTTTAATATATATTTGTGGAAACAAATTATTAATTACTATCTCTCTCTTAAATTTAATCCTTCAGTAGGGAGGCGTTCTCTGTGATTGAGAGCGTCTCTTATTTTTTGTTTGCATTATAAAATCTTGTTAACCGATAATTCCTGTTTAACGTAAAAATACTAACTTTGCCGACACTTTGTAAATCAATATGTAGAGAATGATTTCAGTAGAAGGATTAAAAGTAGAGTTTGGAGTTACTCCTCTGTTTGAGGACGTTTCGTACGTGATAAATAAAAAGGATCGTATTGCGCTTGTTGGTAAGAATGGGGCTGGTAAATCTACCATGCTTAAGATTCTTGCAGGTTTACAGTCTCCCACCGAAGGTGTAGTGGCTGTTCAACGTGGTGTAACAATAGGATATTTGCCTCAGGTAATGATATTGAGTGATACCAGAACTGTGATGGCTGAGGCCGAAATGGCTTTTGAGCATATATTCGAATTGCAGGACAGTATTTCTAAAATGAATCAAGAACTGGCTGATAGAACAGACTATGATTCTGAAAGTTACCATGAACTCATAGACCGTTTCACTCACGAGAATGAGAGGTTTATGATGATGGGAGGGACTAACTACAAGGCAGAGATAGAACGTACGCTTACAGGTCTGGGCTTTTCAAGGAACGATTTTGACAGACCTACATCTGAATTCAGCGGTGGCTGGAGAATGCGTATTGAACTCGCCAAACTTTTGTTGCGCCGTCCTGATGTCCTTTTACTCGACGAGCCTACAAACCATCTTGATATAGAGAGTATCCAGTGGCTTGAAAACTTTCTGAAGATGAGCCCTGGGGCTGTGGTGCTTGTCAGTCACGACCGTGCTTTCATCAATAATGTTACGAACAGAACTATAGAAATATCATGCGGACATATATACGATTATAAGGTTCCGTACGACGAGTTTGTGGTATTGCGTAAGGAACGCCGTGAACAGCAGCTTCGTGCATACGAAAACCAACAGAAGGAAATAAAGGATACCGAAGAGTTTATCGAACGTTTCAGATATAAGGCTACAAAGGCTGTTCAGGTGCAGAGCCGCATTAAGCAGCTTGAAAAGATTGTTCCTATTGAGATAGATGATGAGGATACTTCTTCTTTGAGATTGAAGTTCCCACCGGCAATACGTTCGGGAAACTATCCGGTTATATGCGAGAATGTAAAGAAAACGTATGGTGACCATGTTGTATTTCATGATGTGACACTTACGATAAATAGAGGTGAAAAGGTTGCATTTGTAGGTAAGAACGGTGAAGGAAAGTCTACGTTGGTAAAGTGTATTATGGACCAGATTCCTTACGATGGTAAGCTGGTAATAGGCCATAATGTACAGATAGGATATTTTGCACAGAACCAGGCACAGTTGCTTGATGAGAATGTTACAGTATTCGATACTATAGACCGTGTAGCAAAGGGTGATATCCGTCTTAAGATACGTGACATTCTAGGAGCATTCATGTTCGGAGGTGAAGCCTCTGAGAAAAAAGTAAAAGTCCTTTCAGGAGGAGAACGTAGCCGTCTGGCTATGATAAAACTTCTGCTCGAACCTGTAAATTTTCTTATACTTGACGAGCCTACCAACCATTTGGATATGCGTTCCAAAGATGTGCTGAAAGAAGCCATTAAAGAGTTTGACGGAACGGTTATTGTCGTATCTCACGACCGTGAGTTTCTAGACGGACTTGTTACAAAAGTTTATGAGTTTGGCGGTGGAGTCGTAAAGGAACATATCGGTGGTATATACGATTTCCTTCAGAAAAAGAAAATGGAAAGTCTGAATGAACTCCATCTGTCGCAGTCGCCTACATCTTCATCACAGAAAAAAGATGTTCAACAGCCTGCGCAGTCGGAAAGCAAGCTTTCTTACGAAGCTCAGAAAGAGTTAAATAAGAAAATAAGAAAACTTGAAAAGCAGGCAGCCGATTGTGAAGACAAAATTTCTAAAATAGAGATTCAAATATCTCAATTGGAAGAAAAGATGGCAACACCAGAAGGAGCTGCCGATATGAAGCTTTATGAGCAGCATCAGGAACTGAAAAATAAGATAACTCAGATAGAGGAAGAGTGGGAGGCTGCTCTTATGGAAATTGATGAACTTAAAACAGAACTATAACTAAATATTAATTTATGAAAACTAAACATTGTATTGCTTTTGCAGTATTGGCTGTAGCCGCACTTTCCGGATGTGCAGGCCCAAAAGAAGCAAAGGTAAGCACAGGAATAAACCTTGCTAACCTTGACACAACAGCAGTTCCGGGTAATGATTTCTTTCGTTTTGCTTGTGGCGGTTTTAATGATTCTCATCCGCTGACAGCTGAATATTCACGCTATGGTGCATTCGAAATGCTTATTGAAGACAATCAGAGGCAGTTGAAAGAAATGATAGAAGGGTTTGCTTCAAAAGAAAATCCTGCTGGAAGTCAAGGACAGAAAATCGGGGATTTATATAATCTTGCGATGGATAGTGTAAAACTTAATGCTGATGGTATAGCTCCTATCAAACCTATGCTTGACAGAATAGCTGCAATATCTGACAAGAACCAGATAATGCAGGTTAAGGCTGAAATGTTCAATAACGGTATAGGTACATATTTCAGCAATTATGTTTACGGTGATCCAAAGAACAGTACTTTGAATATCTTCCAGATTGCCCAGGGAGGTATTAATCTTGGTGAAAAGGAATACTATCTTGATACAGACGAAAGTACAACTGCTATCCGTGAACAGTACAAGCTCTATATCACTAAGCTTTTCACATTGGCAGGTTTCTCAGAAGATGAGGCTAAACAGAAAATGGCCGATGTGATGGAGGTCGAAACAGCTATAGCAAAGGCTTCTTATAGCGCAGTTGAACGTCGTAATCCGGAAGCAAATTATCATAAAATGTCATACGATGACTTGAAGAAGACTTTCCCTGGAATAGATTGGGATGCTTATCTCAAGGCTTTGGGTGTAGAAGGTGTGACAGAACTTAATGTAGAGCAGATTGAGCCTATCAAGGAAGTGGAAAGACTTATAAATACTTTGCCGCTATCATGCCATATCTCTTACTTGCAGTACAATCTTCTTGATGCTGCTGCAAGCTATTTGAGTGATGATTTCGTTGCTGCAAGATTCGATTTCTACGGTAAGGTTTTGTCTGGTCGCCAGGCAAATCAGCCACGTTGGAAACGTGCTGTAAACGCAGTGAACGGAATGTTGGGTGAAATAGTAGGGCAGATGTATGTGGAAAAATACTTCCCGGCTGCTTCTAAGGAACGTATGGTAACATTGGTTAAGAATCTTCAGACTGCTCTTGGCGAACGCATTCAGGCTCAGGAATGGATGAGCGATAGCACTAAGGTGAGAGCTATGGAGAAACTTTCTACATTCCACGTAAAAGTTGGTTATCCTGATAAATGGAAAGATTATTCAGATCTTAATATAGAAAAAGACTCATATTGGGCAAACGTATGCCGTGCAGCACAGTGGGGCACTAAGGATATGTTCAGCCGTATCGGAAAACCTGTTGACAAGGATGAGTGGTTGATGAGTCCTCAGACTGTAAATGCATATTATAATCCTCAGACTAACGAAATTTGTTTCCCTGCTGCAATTCTTCAGTATCCGTTCTTCGATATGAATGCTGACGATGCTTTCAACTATGGTGCAATCGGTGTGGTAATCGGTCATGAAATGACACACGGATTCGATGACCAAGGACGTCAGTATGACAAAGACGGTAACCTGAAAGACTGGTGGGCAGAAGGTGATGGCGACCGTTTCAATGAACGTACAAAAGTAATGGTAGATTTCTTCAACAACATTGAAGTTCTTCCAGGATTGAAAGCTAACGGACAGTTGACTTTAGGTGAAAACATAGCAGACCACGGAGGTTTGAATGTTTCTTATCTCGCATTCAAAAATGCTACTAAGAACAATCCTCTTCCTGAAGAAGACGGATTTACAGCAGACCAGCGTTTCTTCATTGCATATGCTACTCTTTGGGCAGGTAATATCCGTGAAGAGGAAATTCGTTCACGTACTAAGTCAGATCCACATTCACTTGGTGAATGGCGTGTAAACGGTGCGCTTCCACATGTCGACGCATGGTACGAAGCATTCGGAATTACAGAAAAAGATTCAATGTATCTTTCTCCTGAAAACCGTTGTAGAGTTTGGTAATAATTTATTTATAGCATAAATCTCTTTAGTGGGAGCATGGCACCTCAAAAGTTTATATAAGACTTTTGGGGTGTTTTTTTTATGTATAGAAATCATAACTTGATGGAGACTGATTTTCGTGGTATCTAATCAAAAAAAGAGGCCATCTTCAAAAAGACAGCCTCTTTATGTAACCGTATGATGTAAACCAGTTAAATCTTTTGTGGTTACTTGATTTTTATCTGGTTTGTTTTATTTCTTTTATGAAATAATTATTTTTCAATGCTAATAAGTTCAACTTCGAAAATCAAAGTTGAGAAAGGTTTGATTTTACCAGCTTCACGAGAACCGTAACCCAATTCCTGTGGAATATAAAGTTCCCACTTAGAGCCAACAGGCATCATAGTAAGAGCTTCTGTCCAACCTTTGATAACTTGGTCAGCACGGAATGTAGTAGGTTCTTTACGTTCGTATGAACTGTCGAATTCAGTTCCATCAATCATTGTACCTTTGTAATGTACTTTTACGCGAGAAGTCTTAGTAGGGATTTCTCCTTTACCTTCTTTGATGATTCTGTACTGAAGTCCGCTTTCAGTAACTTTAATACCATCTTTGCTCTTGTTATTGGCTAAGAATTCTTCGTTTTCTTTCTTATATTCACCATATTTAGCTTCAAGAGCTTTAGTCTTTATTTCTTCAGATTTAGTACGTACGTATACAGAAGCAGAATCTGGAGCAACAAGGCTGTTTTCTTCAACAGCAGCAATGAAACCTGCAAGGAAGTTTTCTTTACTCATTGTTGTTGTAGAGTCACCTGCAAACAGCTGGTTGTTGATAGCATCGTACATATCACCACTAACCTGCTGGCCTATCTGCATACCTGCCATGTAAGCTTTTTCTTTAGCAGAAGTACTCTTAATACCTTCTTTTATACCTTTGATGAAGTCTGCCATATAAGTAGTATCAACACCTAGACGACCAACTACATAATCTTTTAAACCTTGAGAATTGCTTACTCCCACCATGTATGAAAGTGTATCAACATCACTTTTCATGTTTGCTTTAGGAGTACCGCTTTGACCGCATGAAGCAAGTCCGGCTGCAGCAGCCAATACCATAAGAGCTGTACTTTTTTTCATTTTTGTTACTAGTAATTTTTAAGATATTAATATTTTAGTTATTTGTTTTCTGCATTAAAGAACCTCTATAAGTTCCACTTCGAATATAAGTGTGCTGTGAGGAGGAATCATCTCACCGGCTCCGTGTGCACCATAACCAAGTTCAGAAGGAATATAAAGTTTCCATTTTGCACCTTCAGACATGAGCTGTAATGCTTCTACCCATCCTGGAATAACCTGATTGACACCAAATACAGCAGGTTCACCGCGTTTAATGGAACTGTCAAACATTGTGCCGTCAATGAGTGTACCTTCGTAGTGGCAACGTACTCTGTCTGTTGCTTTTGGTTTTTTTCCATTACCTTCAGTAATGATTTCATACTGAAGTCCGCTTGGCAATGTAACGATATTTTCTTTCTTCTTGTTCTCTTCAAGGAAAGCCTTTCCTTTTTCTATATTTTCCGAATTTACTTTTTCTTCAAGTTCAGTAAAAAACTTGTTTACTATTTCGCGGGCTTCATCATGAGTGATAGCTGTCTTGTTTCCTTCAAGTACATCTTTGATAGCTTGTGCGAAATCTTCTACCTGAATGTTGCGGGCACCCATGCTCCACAAGTTTTGACCTATTCCAAGGCCAATGGCATAACTGAATTTGTCCATGAATTTAATTGTAAATTTTATATTAATTATTCGGATGGCAAAGGTATCTTTTTTCTTTGAAAGTGAGGTGTTTTGAGTGATAATTTTTCTTATTTTTGTGTTCGAAATGTATAAAAGTACAGACTGATATGAAAAAAATAGTAGTATTGACAGGTGCAGGCATGAGCGCTGAGAGTGGAATTAGTACTTTTCGGGATTCTGGTGGTTTGTGGGAGAAATATCCTGTTGAACAAGTTGCTACGCCTGAGGGATATGCTGCAAACCCTAAACTTGTAATCGATTTTTATAACGACAGAAGAAAACAGTTGTTGAAAGTAGAGCCAAACAGAGGACATAAGATTTTGGCGGAACTGGAAAAGGATTTTGATGTGACGGTTATTACACAAAATGTTGATAACCTTCATGAACGTGCCGGAAGTACAAATGTAATTCACTTACATGGTGAACTTACAAAAGTGACATCAAGTCGTCAGCCTAACAATCCCAAATATATTAAGGAACTGTCACCGGAGAATTTTGAAATTAAAATAGGCGATTTGGCAGATGATGGAACACAGCTTCGTCCTTTCATTGTTTGGTTTGGCGAGTCTGTTCCTATGATAGAAACTGCAATAGATTACGTCGAAAAGGCAGATATATTTATTATTATTGGTACGTCATTGAATGTTTATCCTGCCGCAGGGTTACTTAATTACGCGGATACTGATATTCCTGTATATCTGATAGACCCTAATCCGGTAAATATTTCATCAGATAGAAAAATACAAGTCATATCAAAAGGTGCATCATCAGGAATGGATGATTTGAGAAAAATATTGTATGATATGTTATGATTTGAACAATTTTATATTTACATTTGTTCTGTAATTAATATTGAAATAATAGACTAACATTTATTTTAAATTAGAAAGCGTTATGAAAAAGTACATTTGCACAGTTTGTGATTGGGTTTATGATCCTGAAACAGGTGATCAGGATAGCGGAATAGCTCCAGGTACTGCATTTGAGGATATTCCAGAAGATTGGGTATGTCCTGTTTGCGGTGTTGGTAAGGAAGATTTCCAGCCAGTAGAAGATTAAAAAACTTATAAACCTGAAATAATACAAATCTCCATATCGATGATGTCGGTGTGGAGATTTTTTTGCTTTGAATCCAATCTTTTATTAACTTTACAGCCGCTAAATAAAAAAAGTATTTTTGAAAAAATCAATACACATATTAATTCTTATATTTTGGGGGCTTTTGCTTTCTATTGTTACGTCATGCACTGTTGTGAATGATTCCGGTGTATGCATACATTCCGAAAGTATTGACAGAAATAGTAGAGAATATTTTAATGTGTGCAAAAATCTGTTGTCTGCCAATGACTATAGTTGTACGGAGATGTTGGCAGCAGATGTTAGTCAGTTGGGAAACTTGGCGGTAAATATCCGCGTTATGGTTAAACTGACTGCCAGACAAATTTATAAAACTTCTGTTCTGTGGGCAAAATATGCTGTACGTATGATAGCAGAATATATGCAGCACCAGAACTTTATATCAGAATGTTTAAACTCCAGTAAATTTCGTGTAGGTATGACCGGTAGCCATATAATGTATCTTTACCAGTTGTGCCGAATTATTATTTAGTCCATTTATTTGTCATTTTTTATGGTTGGGGAGTTATATTGTAACTTCCCTTAAGGGGTTTTATACCTTCTCCAAATTAAATTATCATTAATATTAATTCAAAATAAATAGACAAATTAAAATTATTATGGACTCAAATTCTTTGTTTACAAATATTCATGAACATGTTGCACGCCGTACAGACATACGTTCAATTATTTTTTCAGTTATTTTGATTCTCGTTGGCGGATTGGCATTTTATTTTTCTATAATTGAAGAAAACGAATCTTCTTCATTGAGCATGCTTATAATGACATTGGGAGCTGCGTGTCTTCTTGTTGGTGTCTTCCGTTTGTTTTGGAAGAGTCACAGTTGGTTCTATACTCCTACAGATAGTCGCATTTCTGTAAAGAGTGAGTTTTACGAAGCAGCAGATTTCCGTAGTCTTAAATCTGTATTGGACAGTTGTTCTTTCTCAGGTGAAAAGACTGTGAAAAGTGGTAATACAGGTGGTATACGAATGGATTACATGTACTCTAAAGACAGAAAGTTTGCTGCTGTTCAATTGTATCAATTTTCATCTTACATTTATCAGCCTGTGACCGAAGTATATTATTATAAAGACATGGCTGCAGATGAATTTATCTGTTGTGCAGAAAAAAGAATGTTCTGATTCTTTAAATCTCTAAATTTCTTAATCATTTATATATACTTCCCTGCCGGTACTTTATCCAATACTGGCGGGGAAGTTCTTTTATGCTTTATAATATAATTTATTTCACCTTCTCCATAGCCTGTTCCAGATCGGCTATAATATCATTTACATTTTCTATACCTACAGACAGACGTATCAGGTCCGGAGCTACACCTGCCTCTATCAGCTGTTCGTCGCTGAGCTGACGGTGAGTGTGACTTGCAGGATGAAGCACACATGTACGTGCGTCTGCCACGTGAGTAACGATGCAGATCATCTTCAGGTTGTCCATAAATTCTATAGCTTCCTCACGGCTTCCGTTCAGTCCGAAGGCAATTACTCCGCATGAGCCGTTAGGCATGTATTTTTGAGCCAATTCATAATATTTGCTGCTCTTTAGTCCACAATAGTTCACCCATTTTACTTTCGGATTAGCTTCAAGCCATTCCGCTATTTTCTGAGCATTTTCGCAGTGGCGTGGCATACGCAGATGCAGGGTTTCAAGTCCTAAATTCAATAAGAAAGCATTTTCTGGTGACTGTATTGAACCTAAATCTCGCATAAGCTGAACTGTAGCCTTGGTGATATAAGCCATTTTTCCGAATGCCTTTGTGTAAATCAGTCCGTGATATGATTCATCAGGTTTGGTTAGTCCGGGGAATTTTTCGGCGTGTGCTTCCCAGTCGAAGTTACCACTGTCCACTACAGCACCACCCACACATGTGGCATGTCCGTCCATATATTTGGTAGTGGAGTGGGTTACTATGTCAGCTCCCCATTCGAATGGGCGGCAGTTGATAGGAGTTGCAAAAGTATTGTCTACAATCAAAGGTACACCATGATTGTGTGCTATACGTGCAAATTTTTCTATGTCCAGAACATTAATACTAGGGTTTGAGATAGTTTCGCCAAACAGACACTTTGTGTTTGGACGGAAAGCCTTTGATATTTCTTCTTCGCTTGCGTCTGCATCAACGAAAGTACATTCTATTCCGAGTTTCTTCATTGTTACGGCAAACAGGTTGAAAGTTCCGCCATAGATAGTAGAAGAACAGACAAAGTGGTCGCCTGCTTCGCAGATATTGAACACTGCATAGAAGTTGGCAGCCTGTCCGGATGATGTAAGCATGGCACCCACACCTCCTTCCAATGCAGCTATTTTTGAAGCTACTGCATCGTTTGTTGGATTCTGAAGTCTTGTATAGAAATATCCTGATTCTTCAAGGTCGAAAAGGCGTGCCATCTGCTCACTTGTTTCGTACTTGAATGTTGTCGACTGATATATAGGCAATACTCTCGGTTCACCTTTTTTAGGTTGCCATCCGGCTTGTACACATAGAGTTTCTCTACTGAATTTATTTTCCATAATGTTTTATTTTTGTTGAATATTTATTTTATTGACGGCAAAATTACTAATATTTCCGTCAATTAGTTGACGAATGACAAAAAAAAGAATTATATTTGAACAAAATAACCAAATAAGAAGATTCGTATGGAAGATGAAATCCTTTTTAAGCACGTAATACCGGCTCAAATCCGTTTCAGCGATGTTGACCAGTTCGGACACATGAACAACTCAGTGTATTTCTCTTTGTATGACCTGGCGAAGACAACTTATTTTAAGGATGTTTTCGGCGATTTGCATGACTGGAATAAATTCGGTGTGGTAGTAGCAAATATAAATGCCGATTTCATGGCACCGGTATTTTTTTCAGATGAACTGATTATTGAAACTACAGTGGTTCATCTTGGAAATAAAAGTCTCACATTGCTGCAACGTGCAGTAAACAAGGCTAGTGGCGTGATGAAATGCCAGTGTCGCACTGTGCTTGTAGGTTATGATGTTGCCACTAAGGAACCTGTTCCTATTCCAATGATATATAAGAAAGCGATTTGTGAGTACGAGGGTAAAACTCTTGAGGAACTTTCGCAGAAATAAAAGTAACAGACCGTTATAGTCATTGGAGATTATAACGGTCTGTCATTTATAAATATGTATTGATTATTATTTCTTTACCTTTACCTCATACAAGTCATTTCGCCTGTCTTTCAGGTTTCTCACACTTCCATATGTATGTAGTTCGTTCAAAAGGTCGAGGTCTACATCCGATACCAAAATCATTTCGGTGTTAGGAGTTGCTTCGGCACGTTTCCCATCGGTTGGGAAAGTAAAGTCGCATGGAGTAAATACCCCTGATTGTGCATACTGTATGTCCATGTTATGTACACGGGGCAGATTTCCTACACTTCCTGCTATGACAACGAAACATTCGTTTTCTATAGCTCTGGCATGTGCACATACTTTCACGCGGCTATATGCATTTTGTGTATCTGTCATAAAAGGAACGAATAGAATCTGCATACCTTGGTCTGCCATGATACGCGACAATTCAGGGAATTCCACATCGTAACATATCAGTACACCTATTTTGGCACAATCTGTTTCAAATGTTTTTATAGAACGTCCGCCGTTTAGCCCCCAGCTCTTAGTCTCGTCAGGAGTAACATGTATTTTCTCGTACATTTCTGTAGTACCATCTCGTCTGCACAGGAAACCTACATTGTACAGTCGTCCATCTTCTTTTATTAGAGGCATACTACCTGTAATGATATTAATGTTATAGCTGATGGCTAGTTTTGTGAAGCGTTCTCGTATTTCGTCGGTATATGTTGCAAGTCCGCGTATTGCTTCCGATTCGGCTTCATTGTTAAAGTGAGCCATGAGTGGAGCATTGAAATATTCGGGGAATAGTATGAAATCGCTTTTGTAGTCAGATACTGCATCAACGAAGAATTCTACCTGCTCGAACAGGTCATCAAGTGTGTTGTATGAACGCATTTGCCACTGTACCAATCCTACGCGTACAGATGTTTTGGGACTGATGTATTCTTGTGTAGGAGGCTGATAATAGATGTTATCCCATTGCAGCAAGCATGCATAATGTCTTGATTCCTCATCGTTTGGAAGGTAATTACGCATAACCTTGCGTACGTGGAAGTCGTTCGACAGTTGGAATGTCAACACAGGGTCATAAATTTCTTTTTGTCTGACCTTGTCTATATATTCCTTTGGTCGCATCTTATCGGCATATTTGTGGTAGTTTGGTATTCTGCCGCCGAACATGATTGCTTTCAGATTCAGTTCTTCGCATAGCTCCTTACGATATTCATACATGCGTCGTGCCAGACGTAGCCCTCTGTACTGAGGATGGATGAAAACCTCTATGCCATAAAGAATGTTTCCTTTAGGATTGTGGGTGTTGAATGTTTCTTTTCCGGTCACTTGTGCATAAGTGTGGTCGTTCTTTACATCGTCATAGTTTACTATTATTGACAGAGCGCATCCCACAATCTTTTCGTCCACAACAGTTACTATCTGTCCTTCGGGGAAAATTTTGATAAGTTTTTCAATTTGCTTGTGTGTCCAGAATACATCGCTTCCGTCGGTGTATACACGTGTGAATGATTGTGCCAGCTGGTCATAATCTTCGATTTGCAGATTCCTTATCTGCACCTTGTTGATTTTTAGTGAGTCCATTGTTTTATGTTATGATGTATCTTTTTCCTCTATAATGAAAATATCTCCAATACCTGTTACGGGATTGGAGATATTATGAATGTTTCTATTTGTATGATTTCTTATAGATTTCCAGAACTTCCTCGTCAGTAAGTGGACGTACATCGAAGCGGTAGAAACCTCCTGCTATGTCTCTAGCGTTGGTAACCATTTCCGGCAGATCTTCCGGTTTCATTCCCCAGTCACTGAGTTTCAGATTGTCCATTCCACATTCTTTTTTCATCAGTGCAAGCGCTTCAAGGAAGTCGCTTGGTCTGTTGCTCTTTTTCTGGGTCATTACTTCTGCCATCTTCATATATCGCTTCATGCAGTCGTTCTTGAATGTTTCGAAGTAAGCTTCACTCAGTGCTATTAGTCCTGCTCCGTGTGGCAATTCAGGATATTTTGCACTCATAGCATGTTCCAGAGCGTGCTGTGACACGCATCTTGATGTAGCTTCCACCAATCCTGCAAGAGTGCTTCCCCAAGCCACTTTTGCTCTGGCTTTAAGATTGCGTCCGTCCTTTACGGCTACAGGCAGATATTTATAAAGTAGTCTTACGGCTTCCAGTGCATAAAGGTCGCTGATAGGTGTCGCACAGTTTGCAATGAATCCTTCAGAGGCATGGAAGAATGCATCGAATCCTTGATAAGCAGTTAAATGCGGTGGAACGGAAAGCATCATTTCAGGGTCTACGATTGATAGTGTTGGGAAAGTATACTGGCATCCGAAACCTATCTTTTCGGTTTTTTCTGTATTGGTTATTACTGTCCACGGGTCGACTTCTGTTCCGGTACCTGCAGTAGTAGGTATTGCTATGACAGGGAGTGCCCCTTTCACTGTGCGTCCTTTGCCGGAGCCGCTCTGAATGTAATCCCAATAATCGCCGTCATTGCATGCCATTACTGCTATGGCTTTTGCGGAGTCTATAGAACTACCGCCTCCTAGTCCTACCAGCATGTCGCATTTCATTTCACGGCAGATAGCAGCTCCTTCCATTACGTGATCCTTTATTGGGTTTGGAAGTATTTTGTCGTATACTATTGAATCCACATCATTTTCCTTAAGCAGTTCTATCACCTTGTCCAAATAGCCGTATTTACGCATAGATGAACCTGCTGAAATAACAATCATGGCTTTTTTACCAGGGAGTTGCTCTGTGGCAAGATTCTTGATTTCGCCACATCCGAACATCAGTTTGGTTGGAATGTTCAGGCTGAAAACAGGATTTGTATTCATAATGTCTATAGTTTTAAAGTTCGTATTTTCAAAATTAAGTAATTCCGTTGATAAAAGGTTATGCCAATAGTTAAAAAATGCTATTAGTGTATCAACTATGGTAATAGCATCATGGTATAGACAGGTAAAGTATAGACCTTAAATATCAATACAGTCTATATTTTGTATCTAAAAATCCATACCTTTGTATCTCGATTTAAAGTTACGATAAAAATGAAAACAATAAAAAAGAATTTTCCTGTCATTGGGATGAGTTGTGCCGGTTGTTCTGCCAGAGTGGAGAAAACTCTGAACAAACAGCCTGGAATAATAAATGCTTCTGTAAATCTTGCTGCTGCTATTGCAACAGTGGAATATAATCCTGATGAGTGTACGCCTGAAGATTTGAAAGCGGCAATTCAGAAAATAGGTTTTGACCTGCTGGTAGAAGAAAAAAAAGAAGTACAGAAGGAGGCTGAAGAGGTACGTATTTATCATTATAAGGTTCTGAAGGTAAAGACTGCCATTGCCATAGCTTTGTCTGTTCCAGTGTCGGTTATTGCAATGTTCTTTCACGATATGCCATATGCTTTGTATATAATGGCTGTGCTTTCTGCCATAGTTGTATTCGGGCTTGGCAATGGTTTCTTTGTAAATGCCTGGAAACTTCTTGTGAAAGGTGGTGCAAATATGGACACACTGGTAGCCTTAAGTACAGGTATATCTTTTCTTTTTAGTATGTTTAATATGTTTTTCCCTGAATACCTACTTCGTCATGGAATAACTCCACATGTCTATTTCGAAGCGGCTTCTATGATAGTAGCCTTTATTCTTCTTGGACGTACTTTGGAGGACAGGGCTAAAGGAAATACAGCAGATGCCATAAAGAAACTTATGGGGCTTCAACCTAAAAAGGTAACAGTTATGCGAAACGGCACAGAAATGGAGACTGACATAGAGTTGCTTATGGTGGGAGATACGGTTGTGGTAAAGCCGGGCGAGCGCATTGCTGTAGATGGTGCTGTGGTTTTCGGTTCATCATATGTGGACGAAAGTATGTTGAGCGGAGAACCTGTAGCGGTACTGAAAGAGAAAGGTTCGAAAGTTTTTGCAGGAACTATTAACCAAAAGGGAAGCTTCAGATTTGTAGCAGAGAAGGTTGGTCGTGAAACTGTCCTTGCACAAATCATTAGAATGGTACAGGATGCACAGGGAAGCAAGGCGCCTGTTCAGAAACTTGTAGATAAGGTGGCAGGTATATTCGTTCCTGTCATAATATCAATAGCACTGCTTTCGTTCGTTCTATGGGTAGTGTTTGATGCCGAGAGTGGATTTACGCACGGTTTTCTGGCAGCAGTAACAGTGCTGGTTGTTGCCTGTCCGTGTGCCTTGGGACTTGCTACGCCTACTGCCATAATGGTGGGTATAGGCAAAGGAGCTGAGATGGGAATACTTATTAAGGATGCCGACAGTCTGGAAATTGCCCGTAAGGTTGATACAGTTGTCCTAGACAAAACCGGAACTATCACTGAAGGTAAGCCGGTGGTTACAGACTGGCAATGGGTTAATGAGACTGAGGAAGCGAAGCGTATATTATGCGGACTGGAGAAACACTCGGAACACCCGTTGGCTATGGCCGTAGTGCAGAGTGTCGGAGTAGATCCTGCAGAGATTACAGGTTTCGAAAGTATAA
This sequence comes from uncultured Phocaeicola sp., assembly GCA_944322395.1. Taxonomy (GTDB): domain Bacteria; phylum Bacteroidota; class Bacteroidia; order Bacteroidales; family Bacteroidaceae; genus Phocaeicola. The sequence continues at coordinate 24,071 of CALUPA010000005.1, read as the reverse complement.
CCGGACAGGGAGTAAAAGGTATTTATGGTGATATGATGTATATTGCCGGAAACAGGCATTTGATTTCGTCATTTGGTATCGCCATACCGTTGTCTATGGAGGAAAAAGCATTATCACTTGCTGCGCAGGGTAAAACTGTAATATGGTTTGCCGATAAAGAGAAAGTGTTATGCTTATGTGCCATAACCGATAGGATGAAGGAGTCGTCGGCAGCAGCGATATCCAGACTGAAGAAAATGGGAATAAAAGTAGTGATGCTTACAGGAGATGCAGATGCACCGGCATGTTATATGGCTGGACTTTCGGGTGTGGACGAATACAAATCGGAAGTAACTCCACAGCAGAAGGCTGAGTTTGTAAGGGGTCTTCGTTCTCAGGGTAGGATAGTGGCAATGGCAGGCGATGGAATAAATGACAGTGCAGCCCTTGCTGAAGCTGACTTGAGTATTGCAATGGGTAAAGGTAGTGATATAGCTATGGATGTGGCAAAGGTGACAGTCATTTCATCAAACTTGGAGAAGATTGCCGATACCATAAGTCTTTCGCGCCATACAGTGCGTACTATCAGGCAAAACCTGTTCTGGGCATTTATATATAATATAATAGGTGTTCCGGTAGCGGCTGGTGCCTTATATCCTATAAATGGATTTCTCCTAAATCCGATGATAGCAAGTGCAGCTATGGCTATGAGCAGTGTCAGTGTGGTGACAAATAGCTTAAGGCTGAAAAGGATTAATGATAAAAGAAAATAAGTTTCAGCACCGTAGTAATAATATCAAAATTCCTTTTCGTTTTCTGTAAATACAACTTGTATTTATAGAAATCACAGTGTGATTTCTATAAACAACACTGTGGTTTGTAAAAACACAAGTTGTATTTTTAGATTATAACAGTGCTTTTTATAAGATTTATCAGAATTTTTTTACTCTTATATGGCAATAAGGTTCTCCGCCTGTCTTGTCGTAATAATGCTGGTGATAATCCTCTGCTTCCCAGAAATGAGATGCAGGAGTAAGAGCTGTGTTTACTTCATAACCTTTATTACGCAAGATTGATATAACATTCTGTGCCTGTTCCAATTGTGAATTGTCAAGATAGAAAATTTCACTTCTGTATTGAGGGCCTATGTCGGGCCCCTGACCGTCAGTCTGGGCGGGGTCATGTATTTCGAAAAACAGTTTGCAAAGGTCTGTATACGAAATCTTCTCAGCATCATATTCCACAAGTACGGCTTCGGCATGTCCTGTGGTGTGAGCCTTTACTTCCTGATATGTAGGGTTTTCCTTATATCCGCCTGTATATCCTACTGTGGTTTTTATCACACCGTTTGCCTTTTCCATCTGGTGCTGTACTCCCCAGAAACATCCGCAGGCAAAAATCGCTTTTTCCGTTTTCATAACTTCAGTCTGTTTTATAAATGAATGTGCAAACATACAAAAAGATTTTAACTCTTGTCGCTATATACATCTTTATCTGTTACCTTTGCGGCATAAACCATTGAATAGATGTCATTATGAAAAAAATACTGATACTCTTAGTTGTGTCATTATGCGTCGTTTCTCATTCACACGCACAGACATACAATGAAGTTGTGGAACGAGCAATGAAATGTGCCTTGGGTGATAGCCTTGTGCAGGCAGAACAACTTTTCCGGAAGGCTCTGAAGATGGATCCAAATAATGCCCGTAATGCCTTGCTGTTCTCCAACTTAGGTACGGTGCTGAAACGTATGGGACGAACGGATGAGGCTATCGAAGCATATACAATGGCTCTTAACATTACTCCATACTCAACAGCAATGTTGCTTAATCGTGGAACTCTGTATCTGGACAAGGGACTCGACTCGAAAGCTTACGTTGATTTTTGCAATGTGATAGACCTGATACCCGAAAACATAGAGGCCCGCCTATATCGTGCATACATATACATGCAGCGTCGCGAATATAAGGAAGCACGGATAGATTATAATGTTATAGTAGGCAAGGAACCATCGCATAAGGCTGCACGTATCGGTCTGGCTATGCTTGATCAGCGTGAAGGCAATCTGTCGGCGGCTCGCGACAAGTTGGATTTGCTGATAGGTGAGTTTAGTGATGATGCCTCACTCTTTCTTATGAGAGCAAATCTTGATTTGGAAAGAGGATATCCTGAGGCTGCTATTCTTGATTTGGAAGAGGCTTTGCGACTTAATCCTAAAGATGCTGAGACTACTGTGCAGTTGGGTGATGTATACTTGTCAATAAAAGAAAAGAGCAAGGCACTCAAAGCGTACGAAAAGGCTATAAGTATGGGAATACCACGCTCCGCTTTGATGGAGCAGATAAAGAATTGTAAATAGAATGCCTCAATTTATTATTTATTTGTCATATCTTTGTATCTTATAACTATTTTGATCAATGAAAATAAGAATCATAATATTTTTTTGTCTTTTGTTTTCCGGCTCTTTTTATTCTTTTGCGGAAACATATAAATATCGTGTGTTATTAAAAGACAAGTCTGCTACAACATTTAGCATAGAAAAACCACAAGAGTTTCTGTCTGATCGTGCTTTGGAACGTAGGAAAAGGCAGGGAATAACTGTCGATTCTACGGATTTGCCTGTATGTCAGGTATATATTGACCGATTGGTAGAACAAGGAGGGGAATATCTTATGCAAAGCAAATGGAATAATACTGTGCTAATGCTCACTCCGGATGAAGAAACAGCAGAAAAGTTTAGGATGAATCCTTTCGTGGCAGATGTGAGAAAAGTATGGATTTCTCCTGATACCATTTTCCCAAGAAACAAGGACAGGAAAAAGGAAGTGACAAACAAGTGGAAAAAGACCGATGAATATTATGGAGTAGCAGCAAACCAGATTAAGATTCATCATGGCGACAGCCTTCATAATGCAGGATTCCGTGGAGAAGGCATGCATGTAGCTGTAATAGATGCCGGATACTATAATGTAGACAAAATGAAGTTTTTCCGCAAGCTCCATATCTTGGGAACAAAGGATTTTGTAAATCCTGATTCTGATATATATGCCGAACATAATCATGGGCTTAAAGTATTGTCGTGCATGGCTGTAAATATGCCCCATGTTATGGTCGGTTCGTCTCCTGAAGCCTCGTATTGGCTCTTAAGAAGTGAGGATAATGATACTGAACAGCCTGCTGAAGAGGATTATTGGGCTGCAGCGGTCGAGTTTGCCGATAGCGTTGGGGTAGATGTGGTAAACACCTCGCTTGGATATTATTCTTTTGATAATGTTGCCGACAATTATAGTTATCGTGATTTGGACGGACGTACTTCTCTTATGTCACGTTCTGCAGGAATGGCATCCGACAAAGGAATGCTTATAGTATGCAGTGCCGGAAATTCAGGTGCATCAAGTTGGAAGAAAATCACTCCTCCCGGAGATGCTGATGGGGTATTGACTGTTGGGGCTGTCAATGTGGATGGAATAAATGCTGATTTTTCTTCTATTGGAAATACTGCCGATGGCCGTATAAAACCCGATGTTATGGCAGTAGGCTTTCATTCAAGTGTAGCCGGAACAAACGGAGGAACATCGTACGGAAATGGAACTTCATTTGCTTCGCCTATATTTTGCGGTCTTGTAACATGTCTGTGGCAGGCATGTCCGTGGCTTACTGTAAATGAACTTATTGATGTGGTATACCGTTCGTCGGACAGATATGATTATCCTGACAATATTTTCGGTTATGGAATACCTGACATATGGAAAGCTTACCGTATAGGACTGGAAATGAAAAAATAGCAACAGACTGATATATGCAATATATTATGGAAAAAGAAGCATTGTCTTTATACGAATTGAATTCGTTGGTTCGTCGTGGGCTTCATTCCATCTTGCCGGATGAGTACTGGATTCAAGCAGAGTTGAGTGATGTGCGTTCCAATTACTCAGGACATTGCTATATGGAGTTTGTACAGAAAGACCCCAAAAGCAATGCGTTGATAGCGAAGGCAAGGGGAGTGATATGGAATAATGTCTTTATGCGTTTGCGCCCTTATTTCGAGCAGGAGACAGGGCAGGCTTTTGTGTCAGGGATAAAGGTTATGGTTAAAGTAACCGTTGATTTTCACGAATTGTACGGTTTTTCGCTTACTGTTGTTGATATAGACCCGGCATATACTATAGGCGATCTGGCACGCAGGAGAAAAGAAATACTGAAGCGTCTTGATGATGAAGGCATCCTTACGATGAATAAGGAACTTGAAATGCCGGTACCTTTGCAAAGGATAGCTGTCATCTCATCTGCCACAGCTGCCGGATATGGTGATTTCTGCAATCAGTTGCACTCCAATAAATTCGGATTTGTGTTTTATACCAAACTTTTTCCTGCAGTTATGCAGGGCGATAAACTGGAAGAAACTATAATATCTTCGCTCGAAAAGATTTATTCCGAGTATGAAAATTGGGATGCGGTGGTAATTATTCGTGGCGGAGGGGCTACTTCTGATTTGTCAGGTTTTGATATGTATAACCTTGCAACGCATTGTGCACAGTTTCCATTGCCTATAATTACAGGAATAGGACACGAACGTGATGATACGGTGATAGATATAGTCTCTCATACCAGAGTGAAGACACCTACAGCTGCGGCAGAATATATAATAGCCAATATGCTTGAGACTGCCGGCAGGCTGGAAGACTTGTCCGGAAGGTTATTCAGTGAGATTCCTTTATTGCTAAATGCTGAAAAAGAAAGAATTGACAGATTTGTGTCGCGTATACCTATGGTGGTACAGACAAGGTTGCAGCGTGAGAATATGCGTTGCGAACGAATGTCTTCACGTATGCACATGGCATGGCAGAAACGTTATCTTAACGAACAGCATCGTTTAGATGTTTATCCGCGTTTGCTCAGGTTTGCCTGTTCGCAGATGGAAAAAGAGGCCCACAAAATAGATTTGTTAGAGAAAATACTTAAGTCTGCCTCACCGGAACACATTCTGAAGAGGGGATATAGTATAACATTTATAAATGGTAAAGCGGTACGGGATGTTTCAATGCTAAAATCTGGAGATGAAGTGGAAACATTGTTGTCGACAGGCAAATTTAAAAGTGTAGTAAAATAAAGAGTAATCATTATGGCAGCAAAGAAAGAAACATATACAGAAGCCATGAAAAAATTGGAAATGATAGTGGCGAAAATAGAAGGTGGCGAACTGGATATTGACCAATTGGGTGAGAACCTTCAGGAAGCACAGAAACTTATAAAGTTCTGCAGGAATAAACTCTATAAGGCGGACGAGGAAATAAGGAAAATGCTAGACGAAGGACAAGAAGGCAAAGAAGAATAATGTAAGCATTAAGACCGTATTTAAGGGTTTTAGTCTAAATATTTATTGTAAAAATTGGAATATGTAAATTAAAATCTTACATTTGCCGTCAAGGTTATATTAGATAATACAAAAAATTAATTAAAATAATTATGAAAGAAATAGACTGGTCCAATCTGTCATTCGGCTACATGAAGACAGATTACAATGTACGTTGCTATTATCGCGACGGTAAGTGGGGTGAATTGGAACTCTGTTCGGAAGAGACATTGAATATTCATATGGCTGCTACATGTCTGCATTATGGTCAGGAAGCATTCGAAGGTCTTAAGGCTTATCGTGGAAAAGACGGTAAAATCCGTGTGTTCCGTCCACAGGCTAATGCAGAACGTTTGCAAAGCACTTGCAACGGTATTCTTATGCCTGAATTCCCTACAGAAATGTTCTGTGAGGCTGTTAAGAAAGTTGTAAAGGCCAACGAACGTTTTATCCCTCCTTACGAGAGCGGTGCATCATTGTATATCCGTCCTTTGCTTATCGGTACAGGAGCACAGGTAGGAGTACACCCTGCCAGTGAATATCTTTTTGTGGTATTTGTCACTCCGGTAGGTCCTTATTTCAAGGGAGGATTTGCCACTAATCCATATGTAATTATCCGTCAGTTCGACCGTGCTGCTCCTCTTGGAACCGGTACTTTCAAAGTGGGTGGAAACTATGCAGCCAGTCTTCGTGCCAACAAGATGGCTCACGATGCAGGTTATGCCAGCGAATTCTATCTTGATGCAAAAGAGAAGAAATATATTGATGAGTGTGGAGCTGCCAATTTCTTTGGTATCAAGGACAATACTTATGTGACTCCACTTTCCACATCTATTCTGCCTTCTATAACAAACAGAAGTCTTATGCAGTTGGCTGAAGATATGGGAATGAAGGTGGAACGACGTCCTATAGCTGAGGAAGAACTTGAAACATTCGAGGAAGCAGGAGCATGTGGAACAGCAGCCGTAATTAGCCCGATAGAACGTATCGATGACCTTGAAAACAATAAATCGTACGTTATAGCAAAGAATGGCAAGCCAGGTCCTATAAGCGAAAAGCTTTATAATAAACTTCGCGCTATTCAGTACGGTGATGAGGCTGATCCGTATGGATGGGTGATGATTGTGGAATAAAGAAATTGACAGTTATAAAAAAAGTCCTTCATTGAAGGACTTTTTTTATGCTATTACTGAGAATGACGATAATTAGATATCGTTTTGTTCAGTTGTTTTGTTTTCCATTCCTAACAATATCATATTCCAGCCATTGAAAATAAACCAAAGCGCAATTAATGATAATATACTTACGATTATTCCTGTGGCTGGAATAATATCAACTATAGATGCAACCAACATAATAATCATACTGGTACATAACTTTCCGGCTCCTTTTCGTCCTTCCTCTCCTAATGGATCTGATGTCTTCAGATTGCTATATCCTAAGTATTCGAATATAAAGGCGACAATCAGCAGAATACCTGCTATAATACCCCCCAATAAAGGAATCCATCCAAATATTACTGCTATTATACTTAGGATGATGGATACTTTTAGTTTGGATATGCCTTTAATTCCGTTAGCATCCAAACTATCTTTTATTCTTCCTAATCCTATAAAATATAATACAAGACCTATTAATGCGGCTATTCCTGTTAAAACAGTATCGCCTATACTGTCATAAACATGAAGTAATATTGCTATTAATATTAAATACGCACCTTGGCTTCCAGGAGTTTCCCATTCTATTTTAAGGTTGCTTTTACTTAAAAATAATGCAACAATCAAAGCTACCAAACTTATATATCCTACCCAGCTGGGAATGCTTGGAATGAGTGATAATACTGATAATAGTAAACCTCCACCTGCAAATGATAAGAAGATTACAGGTATTTGGGATGGTCTTGTCTTGTAAAAGTAATATAAGGCCATAGAACCACCTATTATACCGATTATTTTAGATAAAAATACCGGTATATCGAAATCAATAAGTCCAAATAAAGAATTAAGATCAGGTAATAGAGTACATATCAACAGTAATAGACAGAACTGAAGTTGTAAAAATTTTTGTTTTTCTAGTCTTGCTTCCATAACAGCTAAATGATTAAAGGTTAATATTAAAATTATATATATTGTGACTCTTTCAAAAATAATAAAAAAATGTATAAGTGATTATTGTTTTGCGTAAATTAACTCAAAAAAATGAAATCTGTATAATTTAACGTTTAAATGTTTTCATTAAGTTGTTCGAGATACTAACTTAATTGAACTGTTAAAGCCAAAACTTTGGACTTAATTGATAAAAAAGTAGTATCTTTGGCTTCTGAATTACTACTTATTTTGACATGGGAAAAGGTAAACTGGCTAAATTTGCAGATATGGCGGAATATCCGCATGTGTTTGAATATCCGTATTCGGTGGTTGATGAAGTGAACTTCGAGATGAAGGGAAACTGGAATCGTGACTTCTTCAAAAATGACAATCCTATCGTTCTGGAATTGGGCTGCGGAAGAGGTGAATACACCGTAGGTTTGGCAAGAAGATATTCGGACAAAAATTTCATTGGGGTTGATATCAAGGGAGCACGTATGTGGACAGGAGCGACAGAGGTACTTAATGAGGGGCTTAAAAATGCTGCTTTCCTTCGTACTAACATTGAGATAATAGACCGTTTCTTCGCGCCGGGAGAGGTTAGCGAAATATGGCTTACATTCTCTGACCCTCAGATGAAAAAGGCTACGAAGCGTCTCACTTCGACTTATTTCATGGAACGATACAGAAAATTTCTTGTTCCGGGTGGAATAGTACATTTGAAGACTGACAGCAATTTCATGTTTACATATACCAAATATATGATAGAGGCAAATAATCTGCCTGTAGAGTTTATTACTGACGACCTTTATCATTCAGGTATGGATGACGATATCCTAAGTATACGTACATACTACGAACAGCAGTGGCTTGACCGTGGGCTTAATATCAAATACATCAAGTTCAGACTGCCTCAGGAAGGTGAACTGAAAGAACCTGATGTTGAAATCGAACTGGACGACTACAGAAGTTATAACCGAAGCAAAAGAAGTGGACTAAAGACCAGTAAATAAAATTAAATTTGATTTGCTTCAAATAACATCATTAGCTTTTTGACTCCAGTATTATTATATTTATGAATCTAAAATAATAATTTATGACACTATATCCAAAATTAATTCTTGATGCACTGTCTACAGTGCGTTATCCGGGAAACGGAAAAAATATTGTTGAGGCCGAAATGGTGGCCGACAATCTTCGTATCGACGGAATGAAAGTGAGCTTTTCGATTATTTTTGAAAAGCCTACAGACCCGTTTATGAAATCAGTTGTTAAGTCGGCTGAGACAGCCATACATACATATGTTTCTAAAGAAGTAGAAGTTACAATCACTACTGAAAGTAAGCAGGCTGCACGTCCGGAACCAGGAAAACTCTTGCCTCAGGTTAAGAATGTGATTGCTGTATCGTCCGGCAAAGGTGGTGTGGGTAAATCAACTGTAGCAGCAAATCTTGCTGTGGCTCTATCGAAATTGGGTTACAAGGTTGGATTGCTTGATGCCGATATTTTCGGCCCTTCTGTTCCAAAGATGTTTCAGGTGGAAGATGCTCGTCCGTATGCCGAGGAAGTTGGTGGACGTGACTTGATTGTACCGGTAGAAAAATACGGTATAGAACTTCTGTCTATAGGATTCTTTGTAAGTCCAGAACAGGCTACTCTTTGGCGTGGAGCTATGGCAAGCAATGCCTTGAAGCAGCTTGTGGGTGATGCCAAATGGGGGGAACTTGATTATTTCGTCCTTGACACTCCTCCGGGAACAAGCGATATCCACCTTACTCTATTGCAGAACCTTGCTATAACAGGTGCTGTTATAGTAAGTACACCTCAGGAAGTGGCATTGGCAGACGCACGCAAGGGTATCAATATGTATCAGAATGACAAGGTGAATGTGCCTATACTTGGCTTGGTGGAAAATATGGCATGGTTTACTCCGGCTGAACTTCCGGAAAACAAATACTATCTGTTCGGTAAGGAAGGAACAAAGAGACTGGCCGAAGAATTGAATGTTCCTCTGTTGGGGCAGATTCCTATCGTACAGAGTATATGTGAAGGTGGTGACAACGGTACTCCGGTTGCTCTGAACGAGGACTCAATAACAGGTCAGGCATTTATTGAACTTGCCAGAAATGTGGTTGAGCAGACAGAAAAACGTAATGCAGAAATGGCGCCAACACAGATTGTACAGACTCATAAATAATATAGGGTTATGATGAACGATGAGATTAAAAAAGCATGCGATGTCATGTATAAAGGTGGAGTAATCCTATATCCTACAGATACAGTGTGGGGTATAGGTTGCGACGCAACAAATGAAGAAGCTGTAAAGAAGGTTTTTGAGATTAAACGTAGGGCTGACAGCAAGGCTATGCTGGTTTTGGTGGATAGTCCGGTAAAAGTGGAATCGTATGTCTGCGATGTGCCGAATGTGGCATGGGACTTGATAGAGATGACAATAAAACCACTTACCATAATTTATGACGGGGCAAGAAACCTTGCTCCAAACCTTATAGCCGAGGATGGCAGTGTGGGCATAAGAGTTACATCCGAAGAATTCTCAAAACAGTTGTGCTTCAGATTTAAGAAAGCCATTGTCTCTACTTCGGCTAACATTAGTGGCGAGCCTGCCCCGGCAGTATTCAGCGAGATAAGCGATGAAATAAAGAATGCCGTGGATTATATAGTGGACTACAGAAGGGACGAACAGGGTCCGGCAAAACCTTCTAGTATTATAAAACTTGGTAAGGGTGGTGTAGTAAAAGTTATCAGGGAATAAGTTGAAATAAATTTGCTGGAGAATGAAGACTAAAGAGAAATTTTCTTTTTTACAGAGTTTTCTAAAGTGGAGAGAAAAGCATATCACTGATAAACAGTTTGTACTCATACTTAGTTTCCTGGTAGGTATCTTTACTGCTCTGGCTGCTTTTGTTCTTAAATTCCTTGTTGAGTATATCAAGGAATTTCTCACTGAAAACTTTGATACGACTGGAGCCAACTGGCTGTATCTGGTTTATCCTGTAGCCGGAATTTTCATTACCGGATTGTTTATCAGATATATCGTGCGCGATGATATCAGTCATGGTGTGACTAAGATTCTTTATGCTATTTCGCGTAGGCAGAGTAGGATAAAGGGGCATAATGTATGGTCGTCAGTATGTGCATCGGCAATAACCATCGGGTGCGGTGGATCTGTAGGAGCCGAAGCTCCTATAGTGCTTACAGGTTCTGCCATAGGGTCTAACCTTGGAAGTATTTTCCGTATGGATCATAAGACTCTTATGCTTTTGTTGGGTTGTGGTGCTGCGGGTGCTGTGTCTGGAATATTCAAAGCTCCAATAGCCGGGCTTGTGTTTACTCTTGAAGTGCTGATGTTCGACCTTACTATGGCTTCACTTTTGCCGCTGCTAATTTCTAGTGTAACAGCGGCCTGTATGTCTTATCTTCTTACTGGAACTGAGGCTATGTTCCAGTTTACGCTGGACTATCCGTTTGCTCTTGAACGTATTCCATACGCTATCGCACTAGGAGTGTTCTGTGGCTTGATAGCATGGTATTTCACACGTTCCATGAACTGGATAGAGAATATTTTCAGGCGATTTTCAAGTCCGTATTCCAAGTTTGTGCTTGGCGGCATAATGCTTAGTGTGCTGATATTCTTGTTTCCTCCTCTTTACGGTGAAGGTTATGACACTATTTCACTATTGCTAAACGGAACTTCGAGTGCAGAATGGGATACCGTAATGAATAATTCGTTTTTTTATGGACACAGTGGTCTTTTAGTTGTATATCTGTTGCTTATTATTTTGTTCAAAGTGTTTGCTTCGAGTGCTACTAATGGTGGAGGCGGATGTGGTGGTATATTTGCGCCAAGTCTTTTTCTTGGATGTATTGCCGGGTTTGTTTTCTCTCATCTGTGTAATGAGTTCAATATAGGGAATACTTATATTCCGGAGAAGAATTTTGCCCTTATGGGTATGGCAGGACTTATGTCGGGGGTAATGCATGCACCATTGACAGGTGTGTTTCTTATAGCCGAGCTCACCGGAGGATATGGATTGTTTCTTCCGCTTATGATTGTTTCTGTGTTTGCATATCTTACAATCAAAGTATTCGAGCCTCATAGCATATATTCTATGCGTCTGGCAAAGAAAGGTGAACTTATCACTCATCACAAGGATAAGGCTGTACTCACTATGATGAATATTGAGAGTATAATGGAAACTGATTTTCTCACAGTGAAACCGGAAATGGATTTGGGACAGATGGTAAAGGTTATTTCAAAATCCAGCAGAAATATGTTCCCGGTGATAGATGCTAATGATGAACTTATAGGAATAGTAAATCTTGATGATATAAGAAATATAATGTTCCGGCAGGAGTTGTATCATAGGTATACTGTAGAGAACTTTATGAAAGTTCCGAACGCCAAACTGGTCACCACCGATTCAATGGAAGAGGTGATGGAGAAATTTGATTCTACAAAGGCTTGGAATCTTCCTGTAGTAGATGAGGAAAATAAATATAAAGGATTTGTTTCAAAGTCGAAGATGCTTAACACTTACCGTCAGGTGCTTGTTGACTTCTCGGCAGAATAAATTTAGATTATGGAAAAAAAAGATTTGCGTATAGTATATATGGGTACTCCGGAGTTTGCAGTAGAAAGTCTGCGCAGACTTGTAGAGGGTGGATATAATATTGTTGCAGTAATAACTATGCCGGACAAACCAATGGGACGTCATGGCAGTGTCCTTCAGCCAAGTCCTGTAAAGCAGTATGCCGTATCGCAGGGATTGAAGGTATTGCAGCCGGAGAAACTCAAGGATGAGGCTTTCGTAGAGGAACTCCGTTCGTTGAAGGCTGATTTGCAGATTGTGGTTGCTTTCAGAATGTTGCCTGAAGTGGTATGGAATATGCCTCCTATGGGTACATTCAATCTGCATGCATCGTTATTGCCTCAATATCGAGGTGCGGCTCCGATTAACTGGGCTGTGATAAACGGTGATACAGAAACAGGAATAACAACATTCTTCCTGAAACATGAAATAGATACAGGCGAGATAATAGATCAAGTAAGAGTACCTATAGCCGATACGGACAATGTAGAAGTGGTCTATGACAAGCTTATGATGCTTGGAGGAGATTTGGTCTTGAAGACAGTAGATGCCATTATTGAAGGAAATGTGAAGACTACTCCTCAGGAAGAATTGGTAAAAGTAGAGGAACTGCGTCCGGCACCGAAAATTTTCAAGGAAACATGTCGTATTGACTGGAATGCCGGAGTGAAAAAAGTATATGACTTTGTACGAGGCTTGTCGCCATATCCGGCAGCATGGACAGAACTTCATCAGGGGGATTCAGCTCCGGTTATGCTGAAGATATTTGAAACGGAAAAGATTTTCTGCAATCACGACAACAAACCTGGAAGCATTGTTACAGATAATAAAACTTATCTGCATGTAGCTTCTACCGATGGATATATCAATGTATTGTCATTGCAACTCGCCGGCAAAAAGAGAATGCCTGTTGCCGATTTCTTGCGTGGCTTTCATGCTTCTGACAATACTTGTCTGATTTGAAGTCTGTAATCTGACTATAATTTCCGATTTATTGTATTCTTCAGCCTGATATTTTATTCTGAAGCCTTTAAAAGTTTCGTCATTATATTCAGGAATACTTGAGAGGGTGAATGAAACAACTCCCCAATAGTGTTTGTTTCCATAATCGGAATTATTATTATGACGTAGCTCAACTTCCAATAATCCCTCATCGTCTATCTGTGTGTTTTCTGTAAGGAGCAGACTGATACGGTGGGGGATTGTTTCGTCGTTACCTTCTATGTTGAACTCTATATTCAAATGTTCGTTGCTTATGTAGGCGTTTGTTATTTTTATGTTATCATTGCCAAAGTTGTCTATATTTTCTTCGGTGAGTCTTGTATCATCTGCCTTCTTCGTCAGCACTTTATATAAATCATAAATTGTAACTTCCTTTCCGGAATCTTCTTTTGAGTCTTTGTCTTTTTCGTCAGGGAAATTTATGTTTATCAATACCCTCTGACCTATACTGTCTGCATTGAAGCTGTTGATAATATTGGGGTTTTTAGGAGTAAGTTTTCCGTATATGTCAGAATCTATTGAGTAGTCACTTAAGTTGGTCACAGTTCCCATTGTAGAATATAATTCCGGATAATTTTCAGAATTATTGCATGAAAACAATATTGTTCCCATTATTGAAATACAAATTATACGGATACGGTTAATGCAAAATTTCATACATATATAGTTTGTTAGTTCTTGACCTTTAAATGATTAGCCGTTTAAATTACTGCATAATAAAATGTTAAATAATAGGAATAAAAAAAATAGTTCCAGTTAATGCAGTATTTTTGCTTTATATTCATTTTATAGTAGAACAATAAACCCTATATGACTGAAGAAGAATTGTCTTTAAAATGCGCACAAGCTGACCCGGATGCCAGAAAGAGGCTTTACGAGGTTTATGGTGGTCAGCTTTTGGCCATATGTCTTCGGTATATAGGAGACAGAGATACTTCGCAGGATGTTTTCCACGACGGCATGATAAAGATATATCAGTCAATAGGTCAGTTTAAGTTCCTTGGTGAAGGTTCGCTTAAGGCATGGCTTTCCAGAGTTATGGTGAATGAAGCTTTGGGATATCTGAGGAAAAAGAATTTGCAGATGCAGCAGGAAACACTTGTAGAACAGTTGCCTGATACTGAGTTGGATGATGATGGTGATGTGAACAGTATTCCAAACAAGGAGTTGATGAGAATGATAAGAGAGTTGCCTGATGGATACAGGACGGTTTTCAACTTGTTTGTATTTGAGGAAAAAAGCCATAAGGAGATAGCAAATATACTTGGCATTTCAGAACATACTTCATCATCGCAGTTCTATAGAGCAAAAACATTGTTAATGAAAAAAATTAATGAATACAGGAAGAGATTATGAATAAAAAGAATGACAAATGGATAAATGATATTCGTAGCCGGATGGAGAACTATTCGGAACCTCTCCCTGCAGACCTATGGGAGAAGATAGATTCTGAAATTAACAGACCTAAAGTCATCCCGATGTGGAGAAAGTGGACGTCTGTAGCAGCTGCTGCAGCTGTTGTCATTGCTGTTTCTACTTTGTCTGTTTTCTATTGGACATCCGACCCTTCATTGAAAAATACAACTATCCCAGTTGCAGATAATACTAAATCAGATAGAATAGAACAGGAAAATATAATTCAGAATATTCCTGCCGACAATTCAGTAGTTGCTGATGTAGAAACCGGAAATGTCATGCCACAACTTCCGGTTGAATCGATAGAGGCTGATAAACAGCAGGATAGTTCAGAGGAAAAATTGCCGGAATTGCTGATATCTGATAATAAATCAGCTATAGAAGAGAATAAGGACAAAACCGAGACGACTGAAGCTAAAGAAAACATTTCTTCTTCAAAAGAGAAAAGAATTAATATGATGAAGGCAGACAGGGAAACTGTAAGACGGAATGCATCATATTTGGCTATGGCTGATGAAGGAGGAACGAAGAAGCGTAGAAACGTGCAGGTTGGTATTATGGCAGGTAATGTCCCATATTCATCGTCAAGTAGTTTTGGAGGTATGTCAAGATTGGCAATGTCTACCAAATCATTGTCTAGTGTAAATAATATAGTGGTAGGTGAAATGTCTGATGCTACGGCTTCCTATAGCCAGATGCTATTTAATAATATGGCAAAAGATACATACACAGACATAAAGCATCATGTACCTGTTACTGTTGGAGCCTCAGTGAAGTGGAATTTAAATAAAGATTGGGCTTTGGAAACAGGACTTAACTATACATATCTTTATTCAGAATTGCGTTCGGGGGCAAAATCCTATATAGAAGACAAGCAGAAACTTCATTATGTAGGTATTCCTTTAAAAGTCCAGCGCTCTGTTTGGGGTAATGATATATTCTCATTCTATGCGTCTGCAGGTGGTATGATGGAAAAATGCGTTTCAGGTTCTGTGGAAACTGTATGTGTGGATGAAAGTAACCGAAGAATTTATGAAACAGAGGATTTGAATGTGAAACCTTTACAGTTCTCTGTATTGGCATCAGTAGGTCTTCAGGCTAATTTCAACAAATTGTTGAGTTTGTATCTGGAACCGGGTATGATATACTATTTTGATGATAATACAGATATTCTTACTATTCGTAAGGATAAGCCTTTCAACTTTAATCTTCAGTTGGGAATAAGGTTTAATTTGAACAATAAGTGAATCCATATATCTTATTTGAATAACAAGTGAACATGTAGTGAACAAGTAATGAACGCTGTATAAGCGTTTATGTCTTGTTCACTTTTTGTTTATTATGCGTTCTTTGTATGTCTATTTATTATATCAGACAAAACTCAAGATAGGCATCAAGTGTACTTCAAATAACTTTCGATATGTATTTTAATTTCGGAAAAGAATTCATATCTTTGTTCTTATACTAATATATAATAGTTCTGAAATGAATAAAGTTTTGATTTCTCCATCTTTGTTGTCGGCCGATTTTGGTTGTCTGAAAGATGATTTGGATAAGATAAACCGCAGTGAGGCGGATTGGTTGCATATTGATATTATGGACGGAGTGTTTGTTCCTAATATATCATTCGGATTCCCAGTATTGGAATATGTGGCAAAACTCTGCAATAAGCCTCTTGATGTTCATCTTATGATAGTTCAGCCTGAAAAGTTTATCAAGGAAGTAAAGGCTTTGGGCTCAATGATGATGAATGTACATTATGAAACCTGTCCTCATCTGCATCGTGTGGTACAGCTAATTAAGGATAATGGCATGAAAGCAGGTGTTACATTGAATCCTGCCACTCCGGTGTCTGTTCTTACCGATATTATTGCCGACCTTGACATGGTTCTCCTTATGAGTGTAAATCCTGGTTTCGGCGGACAGAAATTTATTCCAAACACATTGAACAAGGTTCGTCAGCTAAGGACTCTGATAGAAGAAACAGGTTCGAATGCACTGATAGAGGTAGACGGAGGTGTTAATTTGGAAACAGGAAAACAGTTGATTGATGCAGGTGTTGATGTGTTAGTGGCTGGAAATGCTATTTTCAAGGCTCCGGATATGATAGAAATGATTCATAAGATGAAAAACTTATAATAATTCAGATTGGAGAATAAGTCCCATTTGATTAACTACCCATTATTCCGGTTGACAGTTTTTATGGCAACCGGAATTTTTTTCTTCGACAGATTCCTGCCGGACGTGTCTTTACGGTCCTTACTCCTGGTACTGTGTTCGGTTATTATACCGTTGTTTCTGTCAGCAATATTGAAATTTAAAAAAGTTGCCTTGAATCATTCTTTTGGATTTTTTGTTTCCTTTTCTTTCTTTTTGCTAGGTGGAGTTTTGATTCTCCAGAAGAGAAATACTATAGAATATGAGTGGCCCGACAGGCGATTATGCTATTACGGAGTAGTAGAAACTACTCCAGAAGTGAAGGGAAAAACTTTATGTTCTGAAGTAAAGGTTGAATTCTGCATCCCTTCTGATTCTGACAGTATTGGCATATATTCAGTCAATCGCAACATACTGTTGTATTTTATTCCTGACTCTATGTCTTATATTCCACGATGTGGAGATAACATCGTATTCCATTCTTCCATCACCAGGCCTATATCTGATAAAGAATTTATGGGTTTCGATTATGCCGGTTATCTTTTCAATAAAGGGGTATCTGGTACTGCATTGGCATTTGCGGGTAACTGGAGAGGAATAGAAGTGGATAAACCGAATTCCATAAAACATATAGCATTAAGATGCAGGGATGTTGTGGTAAAGGAATTCAGAAGTTGGGAAATGGAAGACGATGAACTGGCTGTTGTTTCAGCATTGACTATTGGTGATAAGAGTGAACTGACTCCTGAACTTAAGGCTGTGTATAGTGGTGCAGGAACCAGTCATGTATTGGCATTGTCCGGTTTGCATGTCGGAATATTGTCTGGTATCCTTTATTTTCTGTTGTGCCCTTTGAGAAAGCTCAGGGGAGGTAAAACTGTTCAGTCTTTTGCCGTAGCTGTAACTCTATGGATTTTTGCGTTTATATCTGGATTAAGTCCTTCGGTGGTAAGGGCGGTTACAATGTGTACACTTTATCTTTTGGCATCCGTTATGGTGGAGAACGGTTTCTGCGGATTCTTTTCTCTTTCGCTTACAGCATTCATAATGCTACTTTATAACCCGATGTATCTTTTCGATATAAGTTTTCAGTTGTCGTTTGTGGCTGTACTTTCCATTATACTTTTTTATCCTGTTATTTCGGGGTGGATAAAAAGCGCTAACAGGGTTGTACGTTATATATGGAGTGCAATGTCTGTTTCTTTGGCTGCACAGTTAGGTACATTGCCTCTCATACTATATTATTTCGGTACTTTCCCTACATATTTTCTTATGGCTAATCTTGTTGTCGGTATTTTGGCTACGTTTATACTTTCTCTTGCTATGGCTTCTCTGGTATGTTCATTCATTCCTGTAGTGGGAG
The DNA here is from genome assembly GCA_944322395.1 of uncultured Phocaeicola sp. Classification (GTDB taxonomy): domain Bacteria; phylum Bacteroidota; class Bacteroidia; order Bacteroidales; family Bacteroidaceae; genus Phocaeicola. Next base: position 6,104 of record CALUPA010000005.1, on the reverse strand, counting down.
ATGGTTTTGTGTGGCTGTTAGAGGTGGTCACCAGGATTCTTAACACTTCCATGCAGATGGTACATGGTTTACAAGGTTCACAGATAACTTCCATTTATTTCAATGGATTACAGGTGATTTGTGGATTTGCACTTTTATGTCTACTTTATTTCTTCTTTAAAAGCAAATCCCCGGCAAAACTTGTCGGGATACTTCTTGTGTTGTGTATGATAGTTGCTACAGAGTTTTATAAAATACGCAAGGAGGATACTCCGTCGTTGTTTCTGGTACGTTCCGATTTATATATAAGAAACAATAGGGAAACTGAAATCCTTACTTCTGAAAACGGATTGCACGAAATAGGCGGAATCAGGGTAGGTGTGATGAAAACCTCACATTGGAAAGATGTCAGACTTACAGGAAAAACGAAACTGACCACTTTAGATTATGTGTATATATGTAAGGGGTTTAGTGGAGATATAACAAGACTGTCCAGACTGTTTGATATAAAGACTGTTATAATAGACGAAACCATAAGCGAAAGGTACAGAGAGTTTATGAAAGACGAATGTGAGAGGCTAAACATAAAATGCATAGAAAAAACAGCTCAAGCTTCTTTTAGAATACTTCTGTAAATAGAAAAAAAAGAGTACATTTGCCAACAATTTAACACAAACAATCAAATATGCTGTCAAAGATTATCTTACAATCGAACATTGACAAGGTAGAAACCTATTTCGAGAAGGCTGACAAAATAGTTATAGTAACACATGTTTCGCCGGATGGCGATGCTCTGGGCTCATCTTTGGGGCTTTATCATTTCCTGCAGAGAATGGAAAAGAATGTACATGTGATAGTTCCAAATGCTTTTCCTGAATTCCTACAGTGGATGCCGGGAGCAAAGGATATAATAAGATATGACAAATATGCCGAGTTTGCTGACAAGCTTATAGCCGAGGCCGATGTGATATGTTGTCTTGACTTCAATGCTTTGTCAAGAATAGATGCAGTGGCAAAGCCTGTGGCAGAATCGCAGGCACGTAAGGTTATGATAGACCATCATCTAAATCCTGAGCCTTTCTGTAAGATTACTATTTCACATCCAAACATTTCTTCTACATCCGAACTAGTGTTCCGTCTGATATGCCGCCTGGGATGTTTCGACGACATAACATACGAAGGCGCACAGTGTATTTACACCGGAATGATGACAGATACAGGGGGATTTACATACAATTCCAATGACCGTGAAATCTATTTCATCATCAGTGAACTCCTTTCTAAAGGAATTGATAAGGATGATATCTACCGCAAGGTGTTCAATACATATTCCGAAGGTCGTCTTCGTCTGATGGGTTATGTGCTTTACGATAAGATGGAGGTATTCCACCAGTTCCGTTCGGCTTTGATATGGCTTACCAAGGACGAGCAGAAGAAATTCCAGTATGTGAAGGGGGACACTGAAGGTTTCGTAAATATACCTTTACAGATGAAAGGTATATGTTTCTCTGTTTTCTTGCGTGAAGACACAGAAAAGAATATGATAAAGGTATCGTTGCGTTCGGTTGGAAACTTCCCTTGCAATAAGGTGGCGGCGGAATTCTTTAATGGCGGCGGACACTTGAATGCTTCCGGAGGAGAATTCTATGGCACAATGGAAGAGGCCATAGAATTGTTTAAGCAGGCACTTGTGAAATATGAAGATCTGTTGCTTAAGAACTGATTTATAGCATATTTTTCTACAAAATTAACTATTACATCGACTAATTAAATATGGGGGTATAAATAATTTTATTAATTTTGCCCTGTAAATTTTTAAAATAATGAAGAAACTGTTTTATTTATCGGTATTGGTATATGCTTTGTCTTTCAGTTTTCAGAGTTGTAATAACGGAAAGACTTATGCCGAAATGAAGGAAGAAGAGGCCGATGCCATCAATAAGTTTATCTTGGATAATGACATAAAGGTTATCTCAGAAAAAGAATTTCTTGAGAATGATACAATGACGGCTGAAAATGAATTTGTATTGTTCGACAAGAGTGGAGTGTATATGAATATACAGTATCGTGGTGACGGTAAGATTTTGGAGGAAGGAAGATATAATATCTCTTCCAGATTTATAGAGATTTGTATTAAGGATGTGCCTGATATGAAGATAAGTGCAGGTGATACATTAAACAGTAATAGATATTCTCCATATTCTGAGAATTTCCTTCTCACTGTAGGCTCATCTACATCTTATTCTGCATCTTTTACAAATATAGCTCAGAGTGCAATGTATGAGATGTATTCCACATCTGCTGTCCCATCAGGATGGCTTGTGCCATTTGCTTACCTGAAGATGAAATCATATATTTCAGCTCCTCCATCAGACAAGATTGCACGTGTGAAACTGATAGTGCCTCATAGCGAAGGTACGTCTTATGCTACACAATATGTTTATCCATGTTATTATGAAATAACTTACGACCTAAATTAATATATCTATGACTTTAATCAAATCAATTTCCGGTATTCGTGGTACTATAGGTGGCCAGGCCGGTGAAGGACTTAATCCGTTGGACATCGTGAAGTTTACATCAGCTTATGCTACGCTGATTCGTAAGACTACAACCGTGAAGAGCAACAAGATTGTTGTGGGACGTGACGCACGTATCTCTGGCGAAATGGTGAAGAACGTAGTTTGCGGTACTCTTATGGGTATGGGATTCGATGTTGTAAACATCGGTCTAGCTTCTACTCCTACTACTGAATTGGCTGTTACTATGGAAGGTGCATGTGGTGGTATAATCCTTACTGCAAGCCATAACCCAAGACAGTGGAACGCTTTGAAACTTCTGAACGAACACGGAGAATTCTTGAATGCAGAAGAAGGTAATGAAGTGTTGCGTATTGCCGAAGCTGAAGAATTTACTTTTGCTGACATTGACAATATAGGTAAATATACAGAAAACGATACATACAACCAGCGTCACATTGACAGTGTATTGGCTTTGAAGCTTGTTGATGTTGAGGCTATCCGTAAGGCTAACTTCCGTGTGGCTATCGACTGTGTTAACTCTGTAGGTGGTATCATACTTCCTCAGTTGCTCGAACAGTTGGGTGTTCAGCATGTAGAAAAGCTTTACTGCGATCCTACAGGTGACTTCCAGCACAATCCTGAACCTCTTGAAAAGAACCTTACAGACATAATGGGTCTTATGAAGAAGGGTGGAAATGATGTAGCTTTCGTAGTCGACCCTGACGTTGACCGTCTGGCTATCATCAGCGAAGATGGTTCTATGTACGGTGAGGAATACACACTCGTAACTGTTGCCGACTATGTGTTGAAACATACTCCGGGTAATACAGTTTCAAACCTTAGCTCAACTCGTGCTTTGCGCGATGTTACACGCAAATATGGCATGGAATACAACGCATCTGCTGTAGGTGAAGTAAACGTAGTAACTAAGATGAAGGCTACAAATGCAGTAATCGGTGGTGAAGGTAACGGTGGAGTTATCTATCCTGAATCACACTACGGACGCGATGCTCTCGTTGGTATAGCTTTGTTCCTTACTCACCTTGCACACGAAGGCAAGAAAGTAACTGAACTCCGTGCTACATATCCTGAGTACTTTATTGCTAAGAACCGTATCGACCTTACTCCTGAAACAGATGTTGATGCTATCCTTGTAAAGGTGAAGGAAATGTATAAGAATGAGGAAATCAATGACATCGACGGTGTGAAGATTGACTTCCCTGACAAGTGGGTTCACTTGCGCAAGAGTAACACAGAACCTATCATCCGTGTTTATTCTGAAGCTTCTACTATGGAAGCTGCCGATGAACTTGGCAAGCAGATAATGGATATAGTATACAGTCTGGCTAAGTAATCCTAATCACTACATATAGTAAATGCTCCCTTGATTAATTCCATATGCAGGATATAATCTGGGGAGCATTTCTTTTGTCTAATACATTATTATTCCACCCACAGCATGTCGCTCATAATGCCGTCGGAAATGAAAATACCGTTTGGCGTCAGTTTCAGAGTATTGTCCTTTATCTCCAATGTACCTTGGTCTATATGTGGCTGTGCCATTTTCAGGCAATAGTCATACAATTCGTCTCCATATTCTGCTTTAAGCTTATCCAATGGCATACCCCATACTGTACGTATTGTCGTAATCACAAAATCATTGTAACGTGTGTATATGTCCAGTTCTTCGATTTCCGAAATATCAGTTCCATTGTTTATTCCATCAATATATTTCTCAAGCGACGATACGTTCCACTGTCTTGAATGGCCATCGTATGAATGGGCCGACGGACCGCAACCGAGATATTTTATTCCGGTCCAATAGCTGGAGTTATGTCGTGAGTGCATTTCGGGGAGGCAGAAGTTTGAAATTTCATAATGGATGTATCCGTTTTCTTTCAGTCTGGAGATTAGAGTTTCGAAGAGTGTATTGCTGAGGTCCTCATCGGCTTCACTCACCATGTTCTCTTCTTTTAGTCTGTACAGCACTGTTCCTTCTTCATATATAAGATGGTAGGCAGATATGTGTTCCGGCATCAGCGAGATAGCGGTATCAAGGTCGCGGTTCCATGTCTCAATGCTTTCTCCCGGCAGTCCGTACATAAGGTCGATGCTGATATTTCCGAATCCGGCATTTCTGCATCTTCGGAAAGCGTCAATGGCTTGCTGTGCGTTGTGTCGTCTTTTCAAGAGAGAAAGGATATCATCGTTGAAAGTCTGTATTCCCATACTCAGGCGGTTGAATGGAAGTGTAGCTAGCATTTCCACATATCCGTCTGTCAGGTCGTCCGGGTTAGCCTCAATTGTGATTTCAGCTTCCGGATTTACGTTGTAGTTATCATATATTGCACTGAATATGTTTCTGAAATCATCCTTTTCCAGTTGCGACGGTGTTCCGCCTCCAAGATAAATCGTGTCTATAGTTTCGCCTCCCAGATAGCCTTTTTTTTCGGCTATTTCCTTGCAAAGCGCCTTGATGTATTCGTTTTTCTTATCAGAAGCTGTGGTAGAGAAGAAGTCGCAGTATATGCATCTTCTCTTACAAAACGGTATGTGTATGTATATTCCAGCCATTTATATTCTTATATATTGTTTAATCTCTATTGGTGCATTTGCAAAGGTACGAAATTTATGGTTTATAGTATAGTATGTAAAAAAAGTGGAATTTGTGCCTGAATATTCATCTAAACACCATGTCATAATCTATAAATAAAACTTTTGTTTTTATAAACAACACTGTGGTTTGTATAAATGCAAGTTTGATTTCTATAAATATAAGTTGTATTTATAGATTATAATTTGAAGAATCTTTTTTTACTCCTTTATGGATGAGTTTTTGATTTATTGTATTACTTTTTTATATATTCTATGGCAAAAATAATCCTAACCATATGATTTAAAGCATTGTATTGAACTATGTGTCGGAAAACATAGTTTAGTAACACGAATGTAATAGTTGGATTTCTGAACATAAATTTCTATTTTGCGCCAACTTAAAAATGAGATATGAAAAGCATATCCTTTATTCTATTAATTTTTTAATCTAGAATACCATGAAAGTATATCAGACTAACGAAATCAAGAACATTGCACTCCTTGGCAATGATGGCTCAGGTAAAACCACCCTCACTGAAGCTTTGCTCTTTGAGAGTGGTATTATAAAACGTCGCGGCAGAATTACTGCCAAGAATACTGTCAGCGATTATTTCCCGGTAGAGCAGGAGTACGGTTACTCTGTATTCTCTACCGTTTATCATGTGGAGTGGAATGGTAAGAAACTAAATATAATTGACTGTCCGGGTAGTGATGACTTCGTGGGAGCTGCAATGACTGCACTTAACGTGACTGATACAGCCGTGTTGCTTCTTAACGGTCAGTATGGACCTGAAGTTGGTACACAGAATCACTTCCGTTACACTGAAAAGCTAGGTAAGCCGGTTATCTTCCTCGTAAATCAGCTTGATTCGCCTAACTGCGATTTCGATAAAGTACTCGAACAGTTGACTGAAAATTATGGTTCTAAAGTAGTTCCGGTTCAGTATCCTCTCAGTACGGGTCCGGACTTCAATTCGTTGATTGATGTACTTTTAATGAAAAAATATT
>CALUPA010000004.1 GCA_944322395.1 uncultured Phocaeicola sp. | reverse complement strand
ATCGCCATAGGTAAAGAGTATGAAAAGTGAACGGATATCACCGTTTTGGGTGAACGGATATCAACCGTTTTCAGCAGATACATCCATTACAAGACTATAAAAAACTAATTATCATACATAAACATTCTATTTACCATATCATACAAATAGCGTTTAAACAATATTAAAATACTGTCTAAACGCTACCATAGCAACAAAGCTCATAATATCCAAACAATATATAACATTATGTTATTCTATTGGTCCTACTATAAAATAATACCATAGTAACACTCTGTTTATCATTATTCAAATATTAAGCCTTAAATATCATCTCATATATGAAGGAACCATTGTATCATAATTAATACCTTCAAACACAACTTTTGGAGAATTATTATTTCCTAATCCTCTAAAAAATTCAGTATAATCCTTAAGATAAATATTTGTCAAAAGATTATCATTCCATTTATCAGGAACATACTGTATATTAAACATTATCATAGATGTCTGCTTCGAGTTCTTCTGTTTGGACAATGTAGTAGCCCTACTTTCTGTACGCCCTATTATACTTCCATCAGGAGTACTCTGTTCCCAAAATCTTGTAACATGTTTTATTCCTATATAAGGATCAATTTCAAGACTCATTTCAAAGGAAGCCAAACCAAATTTCTGCTTAGCAACCTCAGCATCCATTCCTGCAATCCATGTAACAGGAGCATTTCCTTCTGCTGATTGATTATAGTTATCACCCCTCTGATAGTTTGCATTCCATACATAATCAAGTAACTCTCCAACCTTTATCTCTGATAACTCATCAAGTACAGATTGATTTTCGGGATTTCTTACCCATTCTCTTAAAGCTTTACGATTTTCACTTATTTTATTACCATAATTATCAACATCAGCCCATTTGTTCTTTCCAGCTTTTATATCATCAAAATTATTACTGAACAGACACCATCCTCTTTCACCGACTAAAGCATTACTAAACAATCCTATATTATACATTGTAATAATATTCGTTCTGTCCTTCCAGGACTGTCCTTCAACAAACGGCATCAGGTTTCTTAACTCCTTTATAAGGAAATGAAAACTACCCATTTGAATCATAGGTCTTCCTGGTTGTACAGATTCTATAGACTCTGGATAATCAGCATACTCATCATCAAACATTACTCCATCAAGCCCATATTTTTTTATATCATTATAGATATCCTTTGCAAATTCTTTTATCATCATACGGTCATTACTAATATCAAGATTAGCAAAACCTATTGCCTGGTGATTTGGCATTATCGACAACAAAACTTTAATTCCCTTTTCTTGTAAAGGTCTTACAAAAACATCTATATTATTCAATATACGTTTTACATCATCATTATAAAACAATACAGGTTTACATGCAAATTCATCAAAATTCATATTAGCCGAGAAAATTACAGCCATATCAAATAATGGACGCTTTTTCCCCGGCTGGCTTTCTCCATAAGGATATAGAATATAATTACCGATATTGCGCAAATCATTCTCTGCAGCCTCAACAATAGCAACCATCCTAGGTTCTTCAACTGTTGGAGTTCTTTCAACCCATGACATATCTATATCTGAATCTTCTGATTTTACAATTTCAACAAATTGCAATCCTATTTCATCCTTACCACTTTTCAGTACTAATGGAAGGACATATGTTCCTTTTTCCAGATTGTTTATCTTTACAGGTACAGATACACTATTCTGATTCTTATTTAGAATAACAGACTCCGGTAACGTATATTTTGATCTGTCAATTAATTTATATAAGCTAATACCCTTAAATTCAGCATATTTATTTGTCAAATCAGATAAAGTTTCATCAGATGTATCAAACTCTGCTATAATATCCTGACTATTATTTTTACCTTGTCTCAATTCAAAAATGATCTCTTCACCTGATAATCTGTGACTAATACTGTTTTCAGCCCCTGGCAACACAAACTGAAGTTCCCCTACCGCTTGGTTATTATTAACAGCAGGTACTTCAGCCGTTAGAGTTTCCTCTTTGCAACCAAAAGACAGAGCTGATATAAATAGCATTGTAATGCAAAATGATTTATATAATTTCATAACATCCATTTTTTAAATATTAATATCAATATCATTATCAATAACTACAACAGGAACAACCGAGTCATCATTCGCCCCTTGACGTCTAACAGTAATGTGGCGTTCATTTCCGCTAACATCTGAAATCATTTTATTACTTGAACCGGCCATAACCTTATTCATTTTCCAATATGCTAAGAGTTTACTCTTTTCATCATCCAATTGAATAACATCCAATGCATTATCTTTTAACTCTTTCATAGTTCTTGCAGTATTCCAGATTCTGACCTCAGACATTTTACCATTGAACCCTCTCCACTGATTAAAAGACTGCCCTAATCTGAAAGACGAACCTGCAAGGCTTATATTTCCTGAATATTCTACATTAAGCCTTTCTCTATAATTTATATAGAACTTTATTTCTGTTCCATCATAAGTCATAGCTATATGATACCATTGCTTTTCCTTAAATTTATAATTAACAACATATTTCTTCTCACTTACAACAAGCTGTAACATATTTGTTGAAACACTGGCATCACCAAAACGTAAAAGGAAACTTACCGGAACTCCACCTTCCTCACATCCCCACAGTGAAGATATGCCAGCCAATGTTCCATCAGAACGTTCACTCTCATCCTTAAACGAATCAATATAAATCAAACCTTCTATAGTACAAGCCTGTAAATTTTTGAAGCTGCTTCCGTCAACCTCATAATACAAGTTATTCCTATTTACTCCTTTATCCACTCCATCAGCATCCAATTTATTATCACCAGCCATTGGTCTGAAATCAGCTGCACCTTCTATTTCGCCAGAACCTCCTTTACGTTTCACATGTATGAATATTATTTTATTCGTTTCTGAGATATTAAATCCAGGAACCGTTTCCAGTTGTATTGGCAATAAATAATCTTTATTTATTTGAAGAGATAAACTATTAGTTATACGCACTGTACAGCTATTAACAGCATTCTTTCCGTCCTTCTCAAAAACGACCATATCATTAGCCAGTTTATATGTAGCTTCAGGCAAGAATTCAGCCTTGTACCCAGTATTGTTTTTAAAAACAGAAAGTAATGTCTCATCTGTCAAAACCTTCAAATAAAAAACATTATCAGTATTCATTTTGCCATCCTTCAATTTAGCAGAAACTGTAATATCCTTAGTTTGTCCAATAGGCTGCACAGAAGAAAATATCACATCAACAGGGGAAGCTGTTATCTCTCCTGCTGAAGAAATATCAGTGTTCTCAGTAGTATTCACAAAAACCAGCTCTTTATCTGTTATTTTTTCTGGAGCAACAGTTTTATCTGGTCCAAACAAAGTTTTCCCAAATTCCTCCCTGCAACCACTTAGTAACAACAAAATCAGGAAACTTATTATTGATATTTTTTTCATAATACTTATTATTTAAGGTTTAGATATTGTATAGTCTCTCTCAATATAGTATATTTATTCTCATAATCATTCTCAATCCCTTTCATAGCCATTCCGCCTGTTCTTTCTCCACCCAAAGGTTTCCATAAACTCAATGATTTATATTTTTCTTCTGTCACCTCCACTGAGGACAATATATCTTCATAAGGAGTTTTCCATGAATCATTTTCTAGTGACAAGTACAACAAAAAACGTTCTGATTTGGAATTCTCCATCGACATAAAGGTATTGAACACTTCCTGCACTTCTGACAATCTATTACCACCATGTGTAGTACTGATAATATAATCAAACCATTTACAAGAATTATTTACATATCCAATATATCCTTCAAACACTATTGTCTTTTCTGCTTTATTCATCCTTTCGCCAGCCTGTTCTATAAATATTTTCACTATTTCCCTGAAAAAAATATCAGCAGTAGATGTTATTCTAATATTTAATCCATCCAAACCAGATTCAGAAATAATCTTCTCTGAATCATCAAGGACAATATTTCCAAGACTTGAATATTTATCTTTAACTTTTTGTTGTTCCTGCTTGACAGCATTCTCTATATCTTCCATTGTAACTTCCCTGCCTTCATTGGCAGCCTGTTCCTCGGCTATACTTTCGCCATTTTCTTCAGCTTCTTCCAAATCTGCAACATACTGTTCGTACTGTTTATCAAAGTCTACTGTCATAAGAACTTTCATACCCTTTTCTTCTCTTACACATTTAAGGTCAATTTTTTGTGCCTCGGTAAGTTCAGTATATCCATCTTCCAAAATTACCATATCAAGACTGTCGGGCAAAATACTCAGATAAGAATTCATATTTCCATCAGCCTTCCAATTCGAAAACCACACGGCAGAAATATAATGTTCTGTTGATTTATAATTCTTTATTTCCGTTAAGTTTTTCTCAGCAGCATCAACCTTCATTTGTAAAGGCTCTATTTCCGTACATCCAACAATGAGCAATCCCAAAATTGCTATCTTTATAATATTTTTCATACCTTCAATTTTAATATTAACCATATTTATTTTCTTGCCCACCAAACATTAGTATTTGGACTGTCATTACCCTCCAAATCCTCCTTTATAGCATTTTCAACATTAGTAGTGTTTACAGTATGTTCAATCTGAGGTAAAGGATATCTTCTGTATCCAAACGAATCGGCACCCGACTCATCTTTCTTAATATTGCTGACTTCATGATTATAATCTATAGCCGGCAATAGATTAGGAAATCCAGTACGTCTCCATTCAGCCCAAGCCTCAGCACTGCCATATGGGAACATTGCTATATATTTCTGCATAATAATTTTAGCAAGATTTTCTTTATTGTCATCCGACCATTTCACGGTTATATCTGATGAGAACGCAGGACTATTAAAGTTAGAATATTCACTATCAGTAAAAGCCCCTCTTTTAGAGTCATTATTCAGATAGTCTCCTATAGCAACGTCATGCATATTCATAGACAGTTCTATACCTTTCTCGTAAAATTCTTTTGCAGTTCCACCCATGCTCCAGTTTTTCAATGCCCCCTCTGACCTCAGAAAATATACTTCCGAAGCATTCATCCACACAACCGGATCGGAAACACTGACCTTAGGCCTGGAATAAATATTTGAAGACGAGTTTATAAGTTCCTCCTTTGCCGGAAGTACTACTCCTGACCTCAATCCAAAATAAACATCGTTGCCACTTCTATTTGTTTTTTCAAAATAAGCCTCTCTACGAGGGTCAGAAAATGCATTCATATATGAAACGATGTCAGCACCACATCTTGTATCACCCCAGTTATTACTCATTTTGTAGAAAGGATTATCCGATGTAGGTTTCATTGCATTCTCTGTATTATTCTCAATTACTCCTGCACGTACAGCCTCTTCTGCCCATTTTTTTGCCTCTTCAGGAAGTTTATTTGATACCCTTATAGCAAGCCTTAGTTTTAATGAATTGGCAAATTTCACCCATTTTGTCAAATCGCCATTATAAACATCATCATGAGTAAGCCATGCACTCTTTTCCACTGATGATAAAACAGCCTTTGCCAAAGTTTCACTTGACCATGTAAGTTCCTCAATCATCTTTCTATATATATATTCCTGAGTCTGATACGGCTTTTGTGCATCAGTTCCTGAAAATTCATACGGTATAGGTCCATACATATCTGTCAGTCTGTGCAGAACAGCTACCTTTAGTATTGTACCCCATGCATAAAAAGCATTCTCATGACTTGCATTAGTAGCCAGCGAAAGAGAATTATACTGCTTAATCACTTTAGGCAATGACTGTTCATCAGTAAAAGGATATTCGATAAAGCCGACATTATAATTATATCTTCCTATATCAGAATGCTTAGTCTGTCCCATATACCCGGAAAGAGCCTCACATCCTAAACTCATTGAATACTGAAATAAATTTTCCTGCAACGGTATCACTATTCCGGAGAGGACTCCACAGTCATTGGCCACTTGTTCAGCAATACCTCCTGAAGCTAGTACCTCATCCGATACGCCATAAGGATCACTGTTGTATTCTTTAAAATTATCTGTACAGCTAACCAAAGCCATACTTGTCAATATAGTAAATAAAAAGAATCTGTTCATAGTTTAAATTTTAGTCTGTTTCACATATTAAAACTTAGCTTTTATACTAAATCCAAGGCTTCTCTGCGATGGCAACATGAAATAATCAAGTCCCTGAGCATAATTACCCGTAGATGATATTGATTCAGGATCAAAAGGAGCCTTGCAATATAGCATCAACAGATTCTTTCCCGTTAATGACACAGAGAGGTCAAGGACATTACCTAACCATTTTCTTGGAATATTATATGATATATAAGCTTCGCGCAAACGAACATTCGAAGCACTATAAGTATAATACTGTGTCAGATAGTCTTTAGGTCTGCCTTGTAGCTGATAATACATCTGTGCCGGAACTACCACTCCTGAAGCTAAAGTAACACCACCAGCATCACGTGCATCAGCAGTTACTTTTGAAACACCGGAATAATCCATTGCCGCCTGAGTTCCAGAAATTACAATTCCTCCAAGTCTGGCAGAAATCATAAATCCAAAGTTAAGATTTCCATATCTGAAATCATTCCTCCATCCCATCGTAGCATCTGGTAACAAACTACCGAGTTTTAGATATTCCTGTCTAGGTTTTAAATCCTGTGAAATATCTATATTTCCATATGCGTCTCTCACAAAATCCGTTTTAGCATAAATATCTCCCAATGTTCCACCCGGACGTAATATAATCTGAGCATTTCCGAAATTGTCTTTCAGAAGTTCATCCTTTTCAAATAAAGCCTCACTTGGGTTTTGCGGATTCTTTACATTCGCTACAAGTTCCTTTATCTCATTTTTGTTATATCCATATGTAAAGTTAGTATCCCATGAGAATTTCTTTCCAAAGTTTACAGTTCCTCCCAGTGCTATTTCAACACCCTGATTCTGAACATTACCAGTCTGTACATATGTATAATTATATCCTGACGATGCAGACATAGCCGCCTTAATTGTCTGGTTCATTGTATTTGTCTTATAATATGTAATATCAAAGTTCAGTTTATTCTGTATCCATTTGGTTGTCAATCCGATTTCAAAAGAATTTGTACGTTCCGGCTTCAAATCCTTCAATGGATAATATCCCTCTTTTACCCATTTTTTGTCATCCTGACTAAATGTATTAAGTTGCATAGTCAGTCCCCTCTGGAATGGCGATGCCACCTGAGCATAAGCAATTCTCAATTTCGCGAAAGAAAGGGAATTATACATTTTATTTCTCAATTCTTCTGAAAGCATATCTGTTATTATCCCAGACAATCCCACAGAAGGATAAAAAAAGGACTTGTTGTTTGAACCTGCCAGTTGAGAAGCCCAGTCATTACGTCCTGTTACAGTGAGGAAGAGCAATCTTTTCCAACTAACCTCCATACTTCCAAAAACAGACTGAGTCTGTTCTCTCCATCCTCTTTGGTAAAATTGCGCTTTCTTCGCTCCCTGGTCAATATTCTGAACATTGAACACATTTGGAAGACCATCTTCTCTCAACGGTCCTTGATTAATTAATGCATCGTTTATCTGGTCAGTAAGACTGGCTCCAATATTAAGTGCCAGTGTATAATCACTTCCGATATTTTTACTCAAATTAGTCAACACATCAATATAGTTTTGCATATCACTGCTGTTTTCCAGACCGAAGAAACCATTTTTTGTACCACCGTCCAACAACGTTGGTACTGTTCCCACAAATCGCTTGTCCTTATACTCCTGGCTTGTCCTGTCTATTCTGTATCTTGCAGCCACATCCCATTTCTCAGAAGGCGACCATTCTTTTATAACATAAGAAAGTCCTAATGAAACAATAAATCTCTTCCTTTCCGATGTACGGATATTTCTATATGCTACCCAATAAGGATTTTGCATAGTATAATCGCCTTGTGGAAAAGGACTTGCTGTAAGCAACCCACGTTCCTCATCCCACATCTCAAAATACTTAGCATCAGCCCAGTCCAAACCTCTTGGATATAAATACGCTCCAACCATAGGGTTCATATATTCACCTTGGTTTACCATATTCTGGTCCTGCTGAATAATATACTGTGCCCCTATATCCATCTTCAATTTTCCGTCAAGTGCAGAACTTGAGTTACGGAGAGTCATGTTATATCTGTCATATACGTTATTAGGGATAAGACCGTTTGCATTTGTAGCAGCCAATGATGCATATGTCTGATTTTTATCACTACCCATTGAAAGTGTTATAGCATTAGTATACGTAGCAGAGGTCTTAAAGAAATCAGTAGGATTATAACCTGTTGAAGTTTGCTTTTCTCCCCAACTGACAGCGGCATTCGGTAAACTACCATAAGTATTCTGGAACTCTGGCATAACAAAAGGATGGGCAAACTCCATAGAAGACGAGAATGTAGCCTCTAGTTTTCCTTCCTTACCCTTCTTCGTTGTAATAAGAATCGCACCATTTGCAGCTGACGAGCCATACAATGCAGCAGCTGAAGCACCTGTTAGTACTGTCATTGACTCTATATCCTCAGGGTTAAGGTCAGCGATTCCTTCAGTTGAACCTCTTGAAGAATAACGTCCTGATCCCTCTTCTCCTACAGAATTGAACATCGGTACACCGTCTATTACATACAATGCATTGTTACTACCTTCAATAGATTTAACACCTCTCATTACAACCTTAGTAGCTCCACCAACACCAGAAGAACTAGTCTGTATATTTACTCCGGCTATTTTTCCATTCAAGCTGTTTATCAGGTTCGCATCTTTAACTCTGGTAAGTTCATCCTGTTTTACACTCTGAACATTATACGACAATGCTTTCTCCTGTCTTTTAATACCCAATGCAGTCACCACTACATCTTCCAAAACCTGGGTATCCTCCAGAAGTGTTACATTAATCTCATTCATTCCAGCTGAAACAGTCTTCTTTATGCTGGTATAACCAATGAAAGAAAATTCTATAATAGAACCTTCTGACACATTTATGGTATAATTTCCATCCATATCAGTTACAGTACCATTAGTCGTACCAACCTCCACTACATTTACCATAATCAAAGGTAGTCCTTGATTATCTAATACTTGTCCTTTTATTTCAAGGCTTTGCGCATTTGCTATTCCACATAGTCCTATTATGCAGAATAAGAATATAATAAGTTTGTTTTTCATTTATTTTCAGTATTACGATTAATAAGGTATATTTTCAAGATTATCCTTAGTCAAGGATACTTTAAATCCATTTGTAATATTAGCTCCTGGTTCACGTTTTATAGAAAGCATCTGACTAAAACCTTGAAGAACAGGATATATAAATATCGCAGCTTCCTTATCAGTGCTTATTTCAACACCTTTAACAGAGAAAGTAAGCGGAAGCTCATTAACATTCGTCACATTTATCTCCGACTTATAAAGCCCTTCAAAATCACTATATCCTATACTATATATGGCATCTTTAAGTTTTTCAGAATCATTTAGTACGTAAACATATGCACCAGTCCATCCAAAAGTATATCCTTCCAAGTCGCTAACTGTAACTTCAAAATCCACAGTCTTAGTTATCGCCCCACCACCTGTAGGAGGTACATATGGAAAATCAAATTTAAGCTCATAACTTTCCTGAGTAGAGTTTACAGTAACTTCCAGTTTCTGATAACTATCATAATATTCAGTATTCCATTTCGGTATATAAACCACATAATCCTTTGTTCCTTCAGTACAAAACAACTCAAACAAAGCACTTCCGTTAAGTATCGTCTTTTTTTCTACATACATATCAGATTCAGGATGTCCATGTTGATTCTTAACAATATCCTCAACAAGAGGCCACTTTTCTGTTTCTATCAAATAGACCTCATGATTATTCAGCGGTTCATCACCTCTTATAGCAGATATGATAATCTGCTTTTTAGTTTCCTTCTTAAATTCAAAATCAACCTCTGTCACATCATAATTAATTTCCTGCAATTCATGCTTTAAGTATGAAATTCCATCTTCTGGTTTTAAAAGAAACAAAATATAGTTTTTAGCCGATAATGGAGTATCAATTAAAAACTTTGCATTTGTTTGTTCAAGTATACATTTCTTGATAAAAAGTCCTTCATCAATATCTCCACCTGACTGTATGGAATTAATAAAAAGCTCTTGGTTTTCTTTCAACACGAGATACAATTCTTTCCCAATATAATCAATAGGGATAGAAACATTTATAACAGTTTGCTTTATTGATTCAGAGTCTGAAATTCCACAGTCAATTGTCTTTTCTACATTTCCAAAAGCAACAAAATATTCCAATTGGTTTGCTCTATTTGTAATTGGAGTAAAGACTTCACCATCCACTTTAAAAATATTGACATAAACAGTAGATTTATAATAAGGTGTCAAATCATCAAAGACAACTTTAGACGTATTGACAGGCATTTGTTCCAAAAAATCAGATCTTGAGACATCAGAGACTCCACCATATTCATCAAAAATACTTTGATTAAGAATCCCAGCAACCAATCCTTCAGAAATTTCCAGATTTTTCAGTGTAACAGTCAGTACAGATTTCTCCCTCTCTGTATTCTGCTTTTCCTGTACAAATACACCATTCACCACGTCATCCGAACATGAATAGAAAAGTAAAAGTGCAATAATAGCACCCAGTAGCGTTAAGTGATTTCTCATAAAGAAAATATTAAGGTTAATAATAAAAGAACATGCTATAACTTATTGACACTTAATCAATAAGTTACACACTTCAAAAAAGATTAATAGTTTAGTTTAACTTATAATTCATATTTACATACTTTCAAAAGTATATACACACAGAGGATATAAAGCGCATTCACATACTATATAAACAAGATATCTTAAGGTCAACAATTATTCTTTACTGATAAATTGCTATATACTTTAAATTATTACAGTCTATTATCTTTAGTTTTTGCAAATATATTCATAAAAAATACAGAATGCAAGTAAAATAATAGTAATCTAAGTCCAATAAACATTTATTAATATATCACAAATTACGCCAATAAAAGCCAAACAAATATTAACAAATATAATCTTTCTTAATTTAATTACTAGTCAGAATCTATTATTTACTTTTCCTATTTACAATATGTGAGTCTCAGAAGAAAATATCATAGTTAACCTTTTATTTTTATAAAAATCAGCGAGATGATGTTAAACGACATCATCTCGCTAAAATTTAATTTTAAATATCAAGCATATATTAGTTCATATTAAAACAGAATCTACATCTTTTATCTAAACAAATTATCTAAAAGTCTAGCCCTATTTTTTGACAAATTTCTAATTCTTTCAAGTTCTTCACTATATGTTTTTGCTGGCATATTAGCTTCTGTACTATGCTGATAATAGAAAGGCCACACTGAAAAATTTGCCTCTATTGCCTTACTCATTTTTAATTGAGTTTCGTCAAGAATTTTATCTGTTACTGCCAATAGTTCTACCTTTTTAGATTCCCATCTTTTTGCAACAAACTGCCTAAAAGTTTCATCCTCCCAAAATCTCCAAAACCAATCATACTCAACATATCGTGGCATCCAGAATCCAGCATAAATCATAAGGCTTTCCAAAGGTGGATATTCACCATGAGGTACACGTTTATCATTATTCCAACCTTTATCACAATCCCATATCGGGCCAAAAAACAATTTGTCAACACCTCTACGTTTATACATATATGTACTAGCATATCCATCAAGGTCACCAACAAATTCTTTTATTATTATAAAATCAGCAAGCGTTTTCTCATCGAAATATTTACGCCATCCATTCACAGGATCTTTAAAGTTTTTATCATACAAAGTTGCCTCTGCTTCATTTATAAAGTTCGTTATGTATTCATATTGAGCAGGATCGCAATCATCATCCTTAGGATATTTATATGTCATCTGTATTTTTTTATACGCAGAATAATGATTACCTTCATGCAAATCTGTTTCTATCACATATCCTCCTGTAATTTTTGTTGGATCAGAACCATCGGCTTCCTCTAATTTTTCTACACCTATACGTCCAGAAGCCTGTTCCACTTGATCGCTCATTTGATAAACTCCTAGATATTCACCATCTTTATAAGATCTCTTACCTGTTGATACATCCGTATAATATCCTGTTATATAAACATTCACATATTTTGAAGCAGGGGTAAAAAGTACAGCTTTTTCATGATGATAAGACTCTGATGGATTATAAAGAATCTTTGAATACTCAAATGCAATATGCGTACGTATCAAAGACTTATCCATATCTTGTGCCAGTAATGTCCAGCTTTTTTCTTTTGCATGATTAAGTCCTATAGGACTAAATTTCTCAGGGAATTTTATCCTATAAGGTTTTTTAGGTAATATCCATGTTGAATTTCCTCTACCCCTCATTTCAACAGTTCCTTTTTCTTTACTATTCCACCAACCTTCACCTGTTGATTCCGGTGTTTTATCATAAAGTTCAATGTCTGTATCAACATAATTATCCTTATCTATAATTTCCCTCTCTGGTTTAAAATGAAGAACTGCAAGTTCTCTGTTTATTTGTGGACAATTCAAAGATATCTTATACTCTTTTGTTCTTCCATTCTCTGCTTCTACAATTATCGTAAAATCATCAGCAAAAGACAGTTTTGTTTCCCCTGAAACTATTTCATTTCCGTTAACAAACACTTTTGAACCATTAATTTTAAAGTCTGGTATCATCATTTCCGGTTCATTCCTATCAATCCATTTCAAATACATTGCAGAATATGTCATCGTCTTTACATCATATTTGAAATTCAAATCATTATTCAATCCATTGATATCACCATTAATGGAAAATGATAAAAGATCACAAGCACTGCTTTTTAAACCTTCCTGAATAACTTCTAGGATTACAGACTCCACATTATCAGCTTTTAGTTCTATCTCAGCTTTTCTTTCAGAAGTATTGTTATTATTCTTTACGCTAATCTTTAAATTATTTTCTTTTTTTCCTACTATGAATCCAGCAGTAACCCATTCATCATCACATGAAACTATGATATTTGCATCAGAAGTCACTGTAATAAAATAATCACCACCATCTGAAGATATATTTACTGTATTATCAGAAACCAAAATTTCATCAACTATAGGTTTTGTATCAGGATTATCAGGCACAATATTATCATCCTTACAAGCGGTTAAACATATCAGTATAAAAAAAAATGATAAAATTATACTTGAAAATTTAATATAACTATGTGTTTTCATAAAGTTTACTATAAATCCAGTTAACAAAAAGATTACTATAAAATACTACTGAAAAAGTATAATAAAAAAGGAGGACGCATTATACATCAATTAAAAATTGACTATAGCAATCCTCCTTTTATCTAAATCAACAATCTATACTATAAATACTTATTCAGGAAGTGAAACTGTCTCCCAAGCAGCATTGGCAGTACTCCATACTCCATGATTGATTTGGGCCGAGAGATTATTTCCATTTGCTGTATAATCTTTATATATACTTCCTTCACCATCATTCATCTTCCAATATGCTACAAGACCTTCTGATGCTGGATCTACTTTATAGAAATGATCTTTTGCATTTATTTCTTCTTTTGTCAAAGCCCTGTTCCATATACGTACTTCAGAAACAAGTCCTTTGAAGAAGCGACCATTATCGTAAGCATAACTTATAGCAAATTCCTGGGTCTGGTTATTTGCATTGTACTTTTCCGACAAATCAATATCTTTCATGTTATAATGTAAGTTTTCTGTTTTCTTCAAGTCACCATCCTGATATACAGAAATCTTACCATCACCAACAGTTACTGCTATGTGAGACCATGTATCAGCCTTTAATAAGGCTCCTTGAACTTTTACTTCTTCATTTTCTCCATTCCAGTTCTTATCATTTCTTGCATATACTACTTCCCACCAGCCTTTATTGCCACCATCACTATGCCTTATAAGAAAACGTCTTTCAATACCAAGTATAGCACTTACAGAATTAAAACTATTAGCATCTGGTTTAACCAAAATTTCCATAGTCATATTCTTGCCAAGTTTGAAGACATCTTTATTCGGAGCTACAGGACTTAATACAGCTCTATGGTTATTCATACGCGCTACTGTTGTTATCAAAGCATTAGACTGAACAACTCTAACTTCTGCAACTATAGGTTCAGCACCTTCAGCAGGAGCAGCCTCAGTAAATCTTATTGTAGCTTCTCTTTTACCATCATAGCTTGAATATTTCCATGAATTAACTCCCTCACTAAGATTATAGTCGGTCAACCAGCTTTCCCCATCAGTAATAACCTCAGCATTATACTCAACATTTGAAGTTACATTTATTGAAAGTGTACCTCCTTCCAAACCAAGTGTATACATTGGAGCTTCTGGAATTATCACATACTGTGGTGTCTGAGTCATTTTCATAGGTACACTTACAGTCTCATAATTGATTGTGAATGCTACTTCACGTGCATCAAGACCTTCAAGAGCTTCATATTCAAACTGCATGTTAGCAGTTCCTGCTTCATCTCCCTCCAAAGTTACCACATGCTTTAACCATGCTGCATCTTCAGGTATTACCGCATTCAGAGCACGATAATCAACTCCATCTTCATATTTTACTGCTACACTGAAAGTTCCTTTGTTGTAATCTCTTGTTATTTCCTTCTCATCAACAGTTATTAATGCAGGTTTTATTTCTCCTGCAAAAGAAGTTATTTTGAATTCAGCAGTTGCTTTTCCACAAGTAAATACATAATAAGCAAATCTTGCTTGTTCAGTTTCATTTGCATCAACTGTGAATTTTATCATATCACCGTCAACACCCTTGGTCTTATCTGTACTTACCCAGTCGTATGTAGCATTATCTTTAGTACTTAGAGTCCATTCCCCTGTACTAGTTACCATAACAGAAACATTACCACCATTGCCATCAAACTCTTTCGATTCTGGTAAAACCGAAACCTTGTCTGCTTTTGGTTCTTCTGGAACCGGTTCATCATTTTTACAGCTAGCCAATGCAAATACGGCTAAAGCAAATAATAAAAGTTTTTTCATATCACTAAAAATCAAAATTAACATTTGTATTTCATTAGAAACAAGTGATTAGGGTATAATACCCTAATCACTGTTTCATATTTAATTAATAAGCATATCTTGTAGGATCGTATTTACCCTGACCAATCTTCTTATAATAGTGTGTAGGTTCTATTAATTCCTGATCATAACATCCACGAGCAGCTTCCTTAAAGAATCCAAGGGATCTATTCTTATTATAAAGAACATGATTTGGATCTGGGTTAAATGCAAAGTACATAATCCATCCATATCCATCCTCTTTAATCTGTCTAGCCCAAGCTTCAGTCATTGTACCACCTGTACCTCTATTAAGTTCCAATGATGCTCCAGTACAATTCTTTTTTGTCTGAGTTTCCAAAGGTCTCGCAGAGCCTCCATAATCTGCCACCATAATATCAGCATATTCAGCTGGTGTCTTTGATATTGATTCATCTTCATGGTCTATAACTGTTTTCCAGCCCCAACCAAGACTGTATGTGTATACACAAACTTCAGTAGGCCAATCACAAACCAAATCCATCTGTTTAGACATCTGATAAGCAAAATAAGCACCAGAGCCATATGCACTTGCAACAGGAGAAGCCCATTCAGAACTCATAGCTCCACCATCACTACCCACATACTCTTCATCAAGGAATACACCATCCATCTGACAGTCTTTTACTATCTGAGCTACTTCTTCAGCAAACCACTTACAACCATCATATGACAAAGTTGTTATACCAGCTCTAGTGTGGTGAGGCATTATACCCATATAAACCTTTATACCAGCATCATGAATAGGTTTAAGATATGTCTGCCATTCTTTAATTAATGCATCTGTATTTTGGTTAATTACAGGTTCTCCTGTTCTAGCATTGAAACGTACAGACTGAGTACCAGCATCCCAACCCATATTACCAGAGAATAGAACTACAGCATCAAAGAAATACGAACCATCTTCCAATTTATATTCCAAAGCATTAAGAGGGTTAACATCGTTGAATTCGAAACAAACCATCTGTTTTACTTCCTTAGGGTTAACCTTATTGATTACATAGTTAACTCTTGATTCTGCATTTGCAAAAGCAACATCACCACTAAGAACCTTAACTTTCAAAGGAAGAAGATATTTATTTGCATGGCTCAAATCAGCACCATTTATTTCAATAGAAAGTTCTGCTTCTGTAGCTCCACCTGCTATTGTGATAGGCCATTCAGTTGCTGTAAGAGTATTGGATGGAAGTATAACACATGAAGCATTATTTACATAGTTATATTCATCAACATACTGTTCATCTATAAATACAGATACTTTTGCTTCACTCTTCAAGGCTTCAGCCACTGTAAGTTTTAATGATACTGTAGCAGTGTTTGTTGCTTTATCCAAAGTTACTTTTACATCATTCTCACCACTTGCATCCTTAATAGTTCCGGCGATTTTTTCACCTTCACCACCTTCGTCACCACCGTCATCACCAGGTTCATGCTGAAGCACATTGATTTTAACCTGATCTGCTGTACCTGCACTGAAAGTAATACTACCACTTCTTGCCTCGCCAGTATTATCAGCTACATTCACAGACAATGAATTTCCACTCTGCTCTGCCTTTATCCATTCAGGAGCAGTATAAGTCCATTTATCTGCATCAGTAGTAACAGTAAGAGTGACACTCTTATTATCTGTTGCATTAAACTCCAAAGCTGCATCTGGAGAAACTGACAAACTGTTTTTAATTTCAACTTCTTCTTTACAAGAAGCAAGTCCCAAAGTCAGGAATAAAAACATTCCTGCGATTTTCTTGAAAAGTTTCATACGTAATTAGTTTTTAGTTAATGTATAATATAATTTAATTGCTTATAGCCATTTATGGAAGGCTTACGGAGTACCATGCTGGATCATGATCCACAGTCAAATCATTACCATATATTGACCAGTCCTTAATAATAGCACCCTTTCCTTCATTAAATTTCCAATATGCTACTAGACTTTCATCAAACTGTCCCGTAGAACTGTCCGGATAAAGTTTATAGAAATGATTAGGCGCATTTAATTCCTCTTCAGAAAGAACCTTTTTCCAAACTCTTACTTCAGACATAAGTCCATCAAACCATCGCTCTGAATTATAAGAATATCCAATCCAGAAGCATCGTGGTTTTCCGTCCATCTCATCTGAATGATTTACCATAAAGTTAACAGACTTAATAGCAAACGAATTATCGCCCGTTTCGGCTTTACAATTTCCTTCAGCTCTAAGTTTACCATCGAAATACACTTTTATTTTAGCACCATCAGCCTTATCCTCACCACCATCAAATGTAACAGCAATATGATACCATTTACCCTTTTCCAGTTGTAAATTTGAGGATGTTATACTTCCACGATATGTTTTATCTTCATCATCTTTTGCAGCATAAGCCACCTGAAGTTGATTAGTTGCAAGACCTGCATCTCCAACACGAAGAAGGAAACAGTCCTCTATTCCCATAATAGTATGTATAGAACTTTCATTGTCAAAAGCCAATCCCTGAACTAATGCTTCAAGAGTGAAATGAGTCATATCTTTTACTTCATTAAAAGAACCCCACTCAGGCCATGCGCAATTAGAAGCCAAATATGCAGCATCATTAACAAGAGCAGCTTCTTTAATAACAAAATACATAGTCTTAGCTCTAGGCAATGCACTTATTTTGTCTGAAACAATAGATACAGGAAGGACATAAGTTTTAGTATAATCCAATCCATCATTAAGATTTACAAACTTAAACTCCATTTCCGAGCTTGAAACAAATCCTGACTTAATAACAGATTTCACAGAAGAAATATCACAATATTTTTCTGGTAATAATTCTGCATTTTCATCATAATAAGCTTTACGATATGTATCCAACAACTCCGGAGATTTCACTACAGATATTTCAATATCATAATCTAATGGCTGAGCTATTGACACAGTCATTGTCTTGGTCATCTCTGACATATTTTCATCTGTAGCAACTCTTACTTCATTTTTATAAGTGTCACCGTCAATAAACATCTGATTATCGAAACTTGTACCTTCATTATTACATGATGACAGAAGGACAAATCCTAAAACAAATGCTGAAAATATAGCTTTATATTTATTCATTTTCATATATTTTATCTAATACACTATCAATTATTCAAATAATCAAATTGCGATGCCATCATTCAGCAACCTTAGTCTCATTTAGAAAGTTTATTGCAGGACGAATATTTGCAAAACTCATACCTGAAGTGAAATAATCATCAGCAGCATTAGAAACACACAGTCCTAGTGTCTTATAAGGTTCGTAATTAGCAACATCATCGCTCAAAATAGTCACGGCTGCTTCATAAGGAGAGTCCCCTACCTGTTCTTCTCCAGGAGCTGCAGGTACCATAATTTCAAATATATTTCTATCCTTTTCATCCACAGTACGCAGTAAATTTCTTAATTGTGATTTATATGATGCAGCACCACTGGCACCACCCATAACAATAATGAAATATTTACTCTTTGCACGTAATTCCTTATCGGTCACATTATTGAAATTTCCTCTCATAAACATAAGGTGTTCCGGATGAGAAGTGTTCCATTCTTTTACAGCTCCCATAAAAGATTCTTGGCTCGCCTTACTTTCTTCTGTAGAGTTATTTCCTACATAAGAAATCATGACTCCATCAAATCCATATTTGTCACATGCAGCAAGCTGTTCTGTAGCATTATTCCTATAAAATTCTTTTCTTTCTTCAATTGTAGGAGCTGGTTCACCAGCATCGATTTTACCATTTGAATAAACTCTCCATGCTTCATCAGTGATAGTATTGTCAACATAAGAAACGACCTTTGTTCCTTTCTTTTCTTTCACCTCTTTAATTTGTGCAACTACCACTTCATGCAAGTTGGATGGGTTTTTAATACATATATAATCTGCACTATCCGGCATAGCCATAGGCAACTGAGCCTGTGTTACTGGATATTCTGAAGTCCCTTCCATGGTAAGAATCATAACTTTATGATCTGTAGCTTTAAAAGCTCTTAGATTTGTAAGATAATTTTCATATTCAGATGGGTTCATCTCCTCTACTGTAGGAGGATAATATTTCAAGCTATCCAGTTCAGTCCATTTTTCACAAGAAGTATTAATCAAAAACAGACTTATAAGAGCAGGGATTATTATCTTTTTCATTATACTTTTCTCCTATAATTTTATTATTATTTTTCAGGCTTGCAATCCCACCATACTCGAGTAGCCATATTATCAGCACCCTTTAGCAATTCCGACACTGCTTTCTGGTAGTTATCAGCATTTGTTGTTCTTTCATTCTGAGGGTAAGGCATTCTTCTAGCGCCCAATTCATTTTTTACAATACCATTACTCTTGTTTCCCTCATTTGATGCTGGGAAGAATTTTGGATAACCTGTACGTCTATGGTCTGCCCATGCCTCATTACCCAAATGGAAGTTTGCTATCCACTTCTGAATCAGAATTCTCTCTTGCATTTCTTCAGGAGAAGCAGTTTCATTCCATTTCACACAAAGGTTGGTAAGAATTTCAGTTCTAGTATTTACACCTATAGGGTCTGTATATGTTACAGAAACTTTTGTTTCATCATTCACATAACTATCATATGAGCCTGATACCCCCCACTGCTCGAATGACAGTCTGATTCCTTCATTATAAAAATCCTTAGCCTCGCCACCCATATTGAAATTAAAAATAGCTTTTGCTTCAGCTTTGAGGAATGCCACCTCCGCTGCATTCATCCACATGAGAGGATCTGTAGGAGAAATCTTTACACCAGAATACTTTCTACCATCTTTGCTTAGTACAGGCTTGACAGCACTTACCATAACGCCTACATATTCTATATTTTCAAATTCTGAAGATATGAAATACAAAGGACGGCGAGGATCATTATACGCATTCATATATGAAGTTATATCGGCTGCGACATGGGTATCTCCACCTGTATTACTTCCCTGTACCTGATTATATTTAACAGCTGTATAAAGAGGATTACCTTTTTCACCAAATGCAATAGGCTTTAAAGATGCATTATCATCATTTGAAGTAAATACGCCAATAGAGTGATTTACTGCCTCTTCTGCCTTAGCCTGTGCTGTAGTTCTATCAGCATATACTATACGCATAGCAAGACGAAGTTTAAGTGAATTCGCAAATTTACACCATTTGTCTACATTTCCACTATATACAGGATCAGCATTGGCAGAAATATTTCTCCCGTGATTTTCTGTAAAGACATTGATAGCAGCATCAAGTTCCTCAAACATCTTGTTATAAACCTCCTGTTGTGAATCATATGGGACAGAAAGCATACCTTCCTGACCTATCTTTGAATATGGTATAGGACCATATGTATCAGTAACACGATGCATTACAGCTACCTTTATTACATTTGCTATAGCAAGAATTACTTCATCATCTGTAAGATCTTTAAGTTCTACAAGATTAGAAAACAGCGTTGGTATAACTCTATCACTGGCAAGAAATACATTTGTCCAATCATCTGTTGGATTAAAATTGTCAATAGTACGATCAAATGCACCTGTTGTAGAATAATATCCTCCCATAGGGCCACCCAACAGACAGTCTGTAAACTGCGCAGTATTCACATCTGTAGATATTACAGTACCGCACATAGCAGAAATAGCAGCTCCAACATTATATCCGTTAGTTGACATATCGTCCTTACTTACCTCATAAGGATTAGTATTTATATCAAGATAATTACCGGTACATGCTGAAAGAGCAACAATGGTAACAGAAATCAATCCTGTTCGTTTTATAATATTGTTAATCATAATCACAGTCATTAGAAAATAAGTTTCACATTAAATCCAAAGCTACGAAGTGATGGCATCATGAAATGATCGATTCCCTGATAATAGTTTCCTGTAGTAGCAACAGATTCAGGATCGAATGGAGCCTTACAGTAAATCATGAACAGGTTACGTCCGACAAGTGACACATTTACATCACAGATATCACCCAACATAGTTCTTGGGAAAGTATAGCCTATCGATGCTTCCTGAAGCCTTACGTTTGTAGCAGAATAAGTATATTCCTGTGGAAGTGGAGAAGAACCACCTACAGCGGCATACCACTTATTTGCGTCAATCAGATTCTCATTTCCGTTTATGTATACACCTCCATTATCACGGGCTTTAGCAGAAGCTTCTGAAACGCCATAATAATCAAGAAGAGCCTGTGTACTTGAATATACCACACCACCAATTCTAGCAGAAACAAGGAAACCAAAATTCAAGTTACCAACATGAAAATCATTTCGCCATGCCATATTTGCTTTAGGCAATACAGTTCCAAGCTTTACATAATCTTTCGTATTTTCAATAGACTTAATTCCTACAGTTCCATCTTTACTTACCTGTATTTTGTTTGATGAATCGTACATGTAATCGCTTAAAGAATACAAGTCGCCCAATGTGCCTCCTTCTCTTAATATGAAGTGAGCTTGTCCCATACCTTTCATATCAAGCTGATCTACACTGAAATATTCACCTGTAGCGGCATTTAATACATTATCAGCAAGAGTTATAATCTTATTCTTATTCATAGACATGGTGTAACTTGTATCCCATCCAAATTTACCCCATTTATTACCATATCCAAGTGAAAGTTCAACACCCTGGTTGAGAACGTTTCCTGACTGTATATATATTTCAGAAGATCCTGAACCTGTGGAAATCTGCGGATTGAATGTCTGATTAAGCGTATTAGTATGATAATATGTAAAATCAAGGTTAAATTTCTTGAGGAATCTCATAGTTAAACCCACCTCAACTGAGTTTGTCAACTCAGGTTTCAAATCATACATCGGATATTGTGTCTTAATATTCCAAGTTAATCCGTTTGCATTCCATGTGTATTGAGGATTAGCGATATAACGTTCAAATGCTGTTCCTACAGAAGCATAAGACGCTCTAACTTTAAGGTATTCAAGATTCTCTGGCATATCGAATAACTCAGAAATAATCACAGATCCACCGACAGAAGGATAGAAGAACGATTTCCTGTTAGAGTGAGGCCCCGCCAATTGTGAAGGCCAGTCATTACGTGCTGTAAGAGTAAGGAAATATGTACTTTTATATCCCAATTCAGCAGAAGCAAATACAGATTGTGTTTGTTCGCGCCATCCTTCCTGAAGTCTTGAAGTCTTTGAAGAATAACTTAAGTTCTGTATATTAAAGACATTTGCAAGCCCTGGTTTCTCATCTGTAATCAAACCATCAGCAATAGGTCCCCTATTCTTAACAGCATTATAAAACATATCCGAAATAGATGCACCTATGTTAGCCTGGAATGTCCAATCATCTCCAAATCTTTTATTAATATTTGCAAGGACATCGGCATATACCTGTCTGTCACGACTTTCTGTAACTCCATAAAGACCGTTTTCCGAACCTTCAGTAAGCTGAGGTACCGTAGAAGCATAGAATTTTTCTGTATATGTAGTAACAGACTGGTCCATACGAACTCGTCCTACAATATTCAACCAATCAAATATATCATAAGAAAGAGATGCATTAAAGATAAAACGGTTTTTACCGTTCTCACGCAAGTTACGATTATTAATCCAATAAGGATTCTGCATTGTCATACCTGCGTCTCCTACAGGCCAATATTGAGTAGAAAGTCCTTTTGTTGTATCGAATCTTTCATACATTTTAATTGCCTCCCAGTCATTACCTCTTGGGAACAAGTATGCACCAACCAAAGGATTATTATAAGTACCCTGGTTAGTCATATTACGGTCTTTCTGATATACATAACTTGCACCTACATCCAAGTGCATCTTATCATTAAGGAATGAAGTAGAGTTTCTAAATGTAAAATTATATCTCTGATACTTGTTGTTTGGAACAATACCATATGAATCTATAACAGAAGCAGAAAAATATGTCTGATTTATATCTGTACCCGTAGATATAGACACATTTTCATTATGTGTAACACCAGTGTTAAAATAATCCTTTGCAGGATCATAGTATGGATTGTTTGCAGAATTCATAAGTGCACCCCAGCTACGGTCTATTGACCCTACAGATGAACTTAAATCACCCGTTCCATAACGGTTCTGGAACTTAGGAAGAACAAATGGATTCATCATTTCCACGCCAAAAGATGCAGTAACTGTAGTCTTACCGGCCTTACCTTTCTTGGTTGTTATCACAATAGCACCGTTAGCTGCATCAGAACCATAAAGAGCTGCTGCAGCGGCACCTGTAAGCACTGAAATCGATTCTATATCTTCAGGGTTAATATCCGCTATTGGGTCTGACGATCCTTGTGATGCAAATTCTGTTCCACCATCTTTCGCTGTGGTATACATAGGAACACCATCTATAACATAAAGCGCATTAGAAGTCTGAGAAATAGACTTCATACCACGCATTACAACTTTAGTTGCACCACCCACGCCGGAAGATGAAGCATTGATATTCAAGCCAGCCACCTTACCATTTAAGGCATTCACAAAGTTAGCATCTTTATTTCTTAAAATATCATCAGCTTCAACCTGCTGCACATTATACGAAAGGGCTTTTTCCGAGCGTTTAATACCTAATGCAGTGACTACAACCTCTTCAAGAACCTTAGTATCTTCTCCCATTGTTACATTTATAACATTCTGGACTGCATTCTTTTCTACCTGACTATAACCTACATAAGAATATTGAAGAACAGCATCATCCCCTGAAACTGTAAGACTGTAATTTCCGTCAAAATCGGTAATTGTCCCATTAGTAGTTCCTTTCTCAAGGATAGTTACACCTATCAAAGCTTCTCCTTTTGTGTCTACTATTCTTCCAGATACATTTTTTGACTTTTTCTCTTTTTTCAATTCACTTTCAGGTACTATCATTATATAGTCACCTTTAATTACATAAGAGAAACCACTGTTCTTAAGAATCTCATTCAAAGCCTCATCAATAGGCTTATTATTAATATTTAGTGAAATTTCTTCTTTAGGAAGTGCCGTATTATTGTACGAGATAGACACCTTTGTCTGTTTCTGCACTTCGACTAATGCTTTCTGTAAGCTTATATTAGAAGTATTTATTGTTACCCTGATATTATTTTGTGCTAACAATTGCATAGAAGATAGAGCACAACACAAAATAACAAGGTTTTTTCTTGTGTTTTTTGAAATTAAATTCATATATATTAGATGTGTTTTTAAGTATTATACTCAGAGCAGTAACTCTTCTCGTGTTATCATAATTTTTTACATCTTTAAGGAGTCCAAAAAAATCGATTTCATATCCGGAAACGACAACTTTCCGGATATTTTTATTCATAGGCTTGTTCTATTTATTCTTCTATTATTATTTCTTTTTACAATATATACTACATGTGTTGTTTTTTATTACATAATCAAAGTTTCCTATAACTATCTTCATTATATCAAGTACTTCTTCTATCTTGGCATCTTTCTTAAATGTAAAGCTAAACAAGTCTTTGGTCAGATTCTCTTCTCCAAAAAGCTCAATATCAATGCCATATCTAGTTTCAAGCGCCAAACGTATTTCTCTCAAGGAAGCCTCGTTTAGTATTATTTCTCCTCTTTGCCAAGCTGTAACAAACTCCTCATCAACCTCCTTTAATTCGTTCTCATGAGTAAATCTGTTATGCTTAAGCTGTTGTCCGGGATTAAGGAAATAGTCTTCTGCCTCAGAACATTTAACTTTAATTTTCCCTTCCAACAATGTTGCGGCCAAAAATTCATCCTCTGGATACGCCTTTACATTAAACTTAGTACCTAATGCTGTTACCGCAAATTCACCTGAATGCACTGTAAATGGTTTTTTCTCATTTCTAGCAACATCAAAAACAGCCTCACCTACCAAGTATATATTTCGCGCATCACTTCTAAACTCTTCCGGATATAATATATAGGAACCTGAATTAAGACAAGCTTTACTTCCGTCAGGCAATGTTATTTCCCTAATCTCTTTATAAGGCGCATAACATTCTAACATAGAAATATCATGTTTATCTTTATTGAGATACCATATAGTCGCCAATGTAGAAATCACGCCACTAATAACTGCAGCAGCCGAAACATATTTCCAAATTTTAATATGCTTTTTATCTTCAACAAATTCTTCCATTCCTATATTATGCAAGAATGTATTGAAAGCCGCATCTGTATTAATATCCTTCCGTATATTTATATTATCCCATTCATCCTTTAATGCTTCTATTTTTCCTTCTTCGTTATCCTCTTTCAACAACCAACGATGAAAATCATTGACCGTTTTAAGGGAATAATCTTTCTCAAGAAACAATCCTACTACCTTATCTAAATACCTTTTTACCATGATTAATTTCTTCTTTCATTAATAAAGACAATTGAACTATACAATATACTTACACGAAAAGCGAAAAAAATAATAAAAAAAACACTTTTTTTAGTTCAGCCATTGCACGATAGATATGGTGTTCAACCGTTCGTACAGAAATATCGAGTTTTTCGGCGATTTGTACAGCGCTTAGCCCTTCCATTTTATGCATCAAGAATACATGTCTTCTCTTCTCTGGCATATGTTCCAATGTCATCTGTATAAGCAATTTTGTCTCTTCTGCTTGCAATTCATCGTCCGGCGAAATCCAATCAGATACTTGAATGCATAAAGAATCATCAGACAACTCTATCAATTGATTTTCAAAAATAGATTTTCTTTTCAGGAAGTTGAATATTACATTTCGCGCTATAATAAAAAGAAGATTGTCTATATTTTCTTTACCATACCACAAATCAGGCCTTTCCCAATACTTGATAAATATATCCTGGGTTACATCTTCTGCATCTTCTTCAACTTTTAATATTTTCAACGAAAAATTCTTTATCTTTGGATAGTTTTTATTGAAAAATACCTTGAATGCCTTAACCTTTTCGTACGAATTGTTCTCAAACCCCATGTTTATCAGTATTATTTTATATAATTCATAAACAATTAAGCAATTGCTTATTTACAAAAGTATCAAAAATAAGATTGCCCGCATTTCTTTTCACATACATTAACGCAATTAAAAATTTAATCAGACTAGGAATAATATTAAAATGAATACAACCATACATAACAAGGATATAATTAATCGTCTTTACAAATATTAATACTTTATTTGTACTGACATTATTTAATTATATCATGGAATAAAAGGGAGTGTACTCTTTCCTAAAATACACAAAAAAGGATTATTAATCCTTTCCTCAGTAAGCTGAGTCACAGATTAATAATCCTTTAGTAAATATCAAGAAAGGGAAGTCATCAATTAATTAAAGATCATATATCCCTTCACTATTTCTTCACCTACTTGTGCATAGAACACTGCCCAACATTTTGAGCCCTCTTTCTTAATAACTTTGAATGTACAAGGAACCTTATTATATTCATAAGACCAACTATTGTCTCTTTCATACAGATATCCACTTTCCTCTTTATCTAGTGTATAATCAATATCACTCTCAAAAGCAACGGTTAAAGCAGTTTTACCTGTACCTCTCAAATATACACCTGTTTGTTTTAGACCTTTATCACCAATTCCTGGGAAACTTCCAAGATCCTCATTTTTTGCAGTAAGCATCACACCTGACTTCTTATAAAAATCTTCATCAGGCCACAATACATATTGCACCTCTGTCTTAGACATTATGGTTTCAAGTTCATCTGCACTAAATGCTGAATTATTTATTGTAACTTTCACCATAACATTAGTACTAAGACCATGAGAATCTGTTATCGTAATTTCTGTTTCTCCTTCAGCAGTAGCATTAACATTTATTCTATT
Organism: uncultured Phocaeicola sp.; assembly: GCA_944322395.1. Taxonomy (GTDB): domain Bacteria; phylum Bacteroidota; class Bacteroidia; order Bacteroidales; family Bacteroidaceae; genus Phocaeicola. Next base: position 30,893 of record CALUPA010000004.1, on the reverse strand, counting down.
AGGATCAGATTCATCAACACTTACTGTTACTATTTCTTCATTTGCTGAAGAAACGACATAATCTCCATTACCCTCTGTTACATTAATAATTTTAACTGCCGGTTTACCAAATGGAAGTTCTATATTAACTTCTGTAAGATCTATTATAAGGTTATCTGTAAGATAAACATCAACCTTTACAGATTTGTAGTTTTGATTTTTATCAGAAACAACAGCCTCAGTAACTCCTTGTTTTTTTCCTGTAACTTTTATAACATCACCTTCAACTGTAGCTTCTGCGATATCAGTATCAAGAATTGTTACATTATATTCTCCATTACCCTCAGCTACATTAAAAGACTTAGTTTCATCTATTTTCATCTGAAACAAATCTGTGCCGACATTCAAATTAGAGCCTTCAGACGGTTCTGTCGTTTCTGCCTTATCCCATAAACTACTGTCAGGTCTTGTAATTTCATCTTTCTCACATGATACCAAACCAATAGTTGAGAAAAACATTATATATAATATCTTTTTCATATTATTGTAATTTACATTATTTACCAATCTTTTCTATAAGGATTACTATCATAAACTGCTTCATCTTCAAACAATACATTTGCAATCTTTCCAATTTCTTTTAACTGAGTAGAACCCTTAAAATCTGTATTAAATGTTTCTCTAAACGGATCGTATGCAAAAAGGAAATGAATTCCGTTATTAGCTTTTATTTCCTCCAATTCACCATCCTTCGCCCAATAACCTAGTGCAAATTCCTGAGAATACATTCCCCAACGGTTTTTAGGTAATCCAGGATAAGTATTTGTCAAGTCTTCATCCTGAGCTAATGTATGATAGTCGGCATATGTATAATCCACATAGTATGATGGTCCTTGTTTTACTCCACCGTCTTCAAAGAAACATCCTTCCGAACTTAAATCACGCAAGTTATTATATACATATGAAATATTTATACATTCAGGCATTATCTTCTTTACTTCATACATCAACCGTGCTGCAGCTTCAGGCGATTTTTCTACAAATCCAGGAGGCGTAGGAACCTGAGCTTTATCATACTCATCGTCATAGAATATACCATCAAGTTCATAAGTATCACACATAATCTTTAAATCACGAGCAAAAGCGCGAGCCGTTTCTTCCGATAAATTAGCGATACTAGCATGAGTCCAATAAGCTTCAATACCCAATATAACTTTCATACCACGATCCCGCAAAGGTTTAAGATATTTCTCATGATTATTCAATACATGCATAATATTATCGTTAACTCCAGCATGAACCGTACCTGTAGCTTGGTCAAGAATAATATTATCGCAGAATAATATTATTCCATCAAACAAATATTTTCCTGAATTCTTTAATGTAAAGCAAAGATTATTCAAAGGGTTAGTATTATTTATCTCCATACATGTATAAACCTTACACCCTCCTTTATCACAATCTCCTAAATTTTTCTGTATTGTTACAAAGATCAAATATCCCTGACGACTTTCCGTTAGTTTCAAAGGACCTGAAACGACGCTTGCCTTAAGTGGAATTACATACGTTGTACCTTCAGCCAAACTTTCAACCGCTGTAAAGTTTACAGCTAAAGTATTGGAGCGTTGCTGTCCTTCAGCGAGTGTCATGCTTCCTCCGGCATCTAATAATACAGCATCTTGAGGGAAGGCCTGATATTCATTGTCTGTAGATGCGTTATAACTGTCAAGTACAGACTGGTCATACTTAAGTTCTATAACACTGGCTGATTCCGCCTTCTTAGTAGCATTTAAATAAATATTTAAAGTTGTGGAGTTTCCAGAGCGTATTTCTACAACAGAGAAATCCTGCTTACCGGTTTCATCACAAAAATATCCATTCTGTTCACCAGTTATCTCGTATTTGCTTTCATCCAAAGGTTTTAAATCTATTTCTGTTTCAGAACAAGCAGAAAATCCAGCTCCTATTAGTATAGGAAAACAAAATAAACCAATAATTTTATTTATACTAGCTATTTTCATACGTAAATTCTTTTTAATTATTTAACCGGTAATTCTACAGCATTCCACACCAAGCCTTTTGATGCTTTACCATCATTCCCGTTTGATGAATAGTCTTTTATTGAATCACCTTTTCCTTCATTAAATTTCCAATAAGCCACCAAGCCTTCTGAAGCAGGATCTACTTTATAAAAATGATTTTCAGACTTGATTTCTTCTTCGGTCAAGACCCTATCCCATATACGGCATTCACAAATATCACCATCCAGATATCTTGACTCTTCATACGAATAACCAATCCAGAAACTACGAGTGTCATCACCGGATTCTTCCTCGAAATACTTACCCCAATTTACAGGACCGGTAAATGACTTAAATACTTGTTCTGAACGTTTTTTTCCATCAATATATACCTGAACAGTATTTGTAGCTTGGCTGTATGTCACCGCAATATGAGTCCATTTTCCAGCCTTACATACCCAATCTGAAGAAGTAAGATTCTCACCTTTTGCTGCAATCTGAATCTGATCCTTAGGAGCAGCATCTCCAAAACGAATCAAGAAGTGTCCCTCAACACCCATTACAGTTGAAATATTAGCCCCTCTTCCATCGGCAAAAGCATCGACTTTTACCAAAGCTTCTGCTGTCAATTCTGTCAAGCCATTCAAAGGTGCAGCATTCTTAAAATTAAATCTTATATTATTTTCTTTCAAGTTTGCTGAGAAATTAACCAAAGAAGCTTCTTTCAAAACAAAGTATGTTGTGCGTTTACTCGCCAAAACATCTATATTGGCATTCTGTATAGTAACAGGTAAAACAAACACTTTTGATTTATCAAGGTTCTGAAGATCTTTAAATATAATCTCAACTTCATTTGATTCCACCTTTCCTGCTGCAACTTTTGCATTTGGTTCAGGTATTTCATAATTCTGTGCAGGTAACATTTCGGCATTATCAGAATAAGTAACATTATATTCACTTACCAATGAAGCATCAGCTGCATATGAAAATGTTACGTCAAAATCAAGCTGTTTTGCAATTGAAGCTTTTAAGAATCGTGATTCCGTAACCATTTCCTCCTCAACAAAGAAAGGCGAAACAGCTTCTACAGAACTAAAAATCTTTGAATCAAAATTCTCCAAATCCTCACCACAAGAGGTAAAACTTCCTGCAAGAAAAAGCATTGCAGAATAAAACAAAACATATTTCTTTTTCATATACTTACCTCCTTATTATTTAATTGACGGATTTAAAATATTTATCATATTGCGTATATTCTTATAATTTGAATCAGCAGCAAAATAATCTCCCGAAACATCATAAGCTCCTACCGCACGTAAGTTAAGTCCTATTTGAGGAACAGAAGCCCATTCTGCAACAGCATTTACCGCCAACTCGTCTCCAAACATATAATGCTTGTCTGATGTATTCAAAGGAACTCCCACTACTGTAACGCCATAACGTTCCTTATATTTCTCAATATATCCCATAGTAAGCATTGAAGTAAGTTCACTTGTTGAACTAGCCTGTAATCCTGAAATAAAAATCACATCACTCTTATCCAACACAACTGCATTTTCGCTCAACACATTTTGAGGAGTACCTTGAAATACCAAAGAGTATTTATCGCCGTTTCTTTCCAGCCAGTCTGCTACAATTTTCATAAAACAGTTCTCATTTTCCTTGTATTCTTTCAACTCAGTTTCATCCATATGCAAAGAAGACTTACCTGTATAATTTATACAAATACCATCGTAACCATATTTTCCTGCTACACTCAAAGCATACTGAAGACTATCAGTTAAAAAAGATCTGAATTCTTTAGAAAACGGCTCCTCCTCTGGAGCATTAAGAACTTTATCATTATAAGCAGTCTTTATCTTATCATAGTCAACTGTATAAATGACTTTCATTCCTTTCTTTTCACGGATTTCCTTTATTTCATTCATTTCCATATTTGTCAAACCATCTGGATATATCAATCCAACAACATCAATACTGTCTGGCAAATCTACAAGATGGTGTGCTCTTGAATATGGAACTTTTTCACTATTGTCAAACCATGCATAAACTAATTGATGTTCAGTAGTTCTATATTCACGTAAATCCTTCAAATAATTCTCATACAATCCAGGATTCTGAGTTTCTATAGTAGCATAATCCATTGACAAACTTTCCGGCTCTGTCCAATCACTACATGATGTATGAAGCAATGCAACAGCGCTAAATGCCAAAACTGTTTTTATATAAATATTCTTCATCATAAAAAATTCATTTAATTAGATTTACAATCCCACCAAACATTTGTACCCATATTATCTGCTCCACCTAACAAAGAAACAGCTTCATCCATATTTTCCTTGTTGCTTATATACTCATCTTGTGGGAACGGCATTCTCCTTGCACCTTTATTTGAGTCAACAACATTGTTACTCTTATTTGCAGACGCAGGTATTAATTTAGGATATCCAGTACGACGATAATCTGCCCAAGCTTCATTTCCAATCATCCAATTGGCAATCCATTTTTGTACGATAATTCTTTCTTGTTTCTCATCTAAAGATGTAGCATCATTCCATTGAACTGATACATTTGACAATAACTGACTATAATTATTCTTAGAATCGGCAGGATCTGTATAACTTCCTACATAAGCATAACTGTTAGAAAGATAAGCATCAACATTATCTGCACCCCACTGTTCAAAAGACAATCTTATTCCATCTTCATAATATTCCTTAGGAGATTTTGATCCGGTATTAATATTAAATATAGCCTTACCTTCTGCTCTAAGGAATGCAACTTCTGCCGCATTCATCCAGTATAAAGGATCTGTAGGTTTTACATTTACTCCAGAATACTGACGTGTAACTTTAGATGCCGGAACCTCAATTCCTCTTCTTAACCCAACATAGTCAATTCCGCTAAATTCAGATTTAACAAAGAATTTTTCTCTTCTTGGATCATTATATGCATTCATATACAATATAATATCTGCAGCAGCATGTGTATCACCGCCTGTTTCACATCCATCTGGCTGATTATAACGTGTAGCTGTATACAATGGATTTGGACTTGTCTTGAAATAATCCCATTTAGCATTATCTGCATTTGTTTCTATTACTCCACCATTCTTTGCATCCACAGCTTCTTCTGCCATCAATCTTGCTTTATCTGGATCAGCATAGACAAGTCGCATAGCCAAACGAAGCTTTAATGAATTTGCAAACTTAATCCATTTACTCAAATCACCACCATAAACATAATCAGCAGTAGGCGACATATTCAGTTCCTTATTTTCATTTATCACCTTGATTGCATCATTCAATTCATCAAAAAATTTATAATAAACATCTTTTTGAGAATCATATGGAGTGGTGATTGATCCATCTTCACCTATCTTAGAATAAGGAATAGGACCATAGGTATCAGTAACTCGATGCATTGCTGCAACCTTAATTATAGTAGCTACTGCCATTGGTACTGGATTTTCTGTTTCTTCAGAAATCTTCTTAATATTATTCAGGTTTGTATACAATATAGGAATGATTCTATCACTCTTCAAGAAAACACGTGTCCAGTCATCTTTAGCATTATACATTGAGATTGTATTAGCCCATCCACTGTTTGAATCAGCAAAATAACCTCCCATAGGTCCACCAAGCAAACAGTCAGTGAACTGAGCCGTATTCACATCCGATGAAACAACACAACCCGCAATATTATTCATACAAGCTCCCAAAGAATAATCATCTGCTGTCAAATCCCCTGGTTGATAAGGATTTGAGTTTATTTCCAAATAGTCTCCGGTACAAGAGAATGTTGTAAATACCAGAGAACCTATTATCATTTTATTAAGTAGCTTTTTCATATGTATCATTATTAAAATTTAAAGCTTAAACTTACACCATAATTACGTAACGAAGGCATCATAAAGTAGTCTATTCCTTGATAGAAATTACCAGTTGATGCTACAGCTTCAGGATCAAAAGGTGCCTTATTATAAATCATCCACAAATTTCGTCCTACAACAGAAACTGTTATATCACAAACATCTCTTAGAACCTTCTTCGGTATTGTATATCCAATTGAAGCCTCTTGCAAACGAACATTGGTTGCAGAATATGTATAATATTGAGGGATAGCAGTACCACCTCCAATAGTATTATACCAAACCTCTGGAGACACCAAGTCAGTTCCATTAATAACAATAGGACCATTATCACGAGCCTCAGCTGTAGCTTCCGAAACTCCAAAGTCATCCAGAACAGCCTGAGTACGAGAGAATACTACACCACCAAGTCTGGCTGAAACAAGGAATCCCAAGTTGAAACCTTTCCAACTGAAATTATTTCTCCATGCCATATTTGCTTTTGGTAATACACTTCCAAGTTTGATATAATCAGACGAGTTCTTTATTGTTTCTGTACCAATATTTCCATTTTTATCTACATATATTTTTCCGTTATCATCACGTTTCAAATCTACCAACGAATATAAATCACCCATTGTTCCACCTTCTCTAAGCAAGAAACGTGTTTCTCCAAGACCACCCATATTCAATGTCTCTATAGAGAATTTTTCTCCGGTAGCAGGGTTGATTGCATTATCCGCAAGCTCAACTATCTCATTCTTGTTTGTAGAGAAAGTATAATTAGATTCCCATGTAAATTTATCCCAAGTATTCTTGAATCCTAATGACAACTCAATACCCTGATTTCTTACAGCACCTGTTTGGATATAAAGTTTTGACCATCCTGAAACAGGCAGATCAGGATTGAATGTCTGATTTTTTGTCAAAGTATTATAATATGTCAAATCCAAGTCAAAATACTTCAAGAAACGCATAGTCAAACCTAATTCCCATGATTCGGTTCTTTCTGGTTTCAAATCATAAACAGGGTATTGTGTTGTACTGCTCCACTGTCCGTTTTCCTTGTTCCATTCATACAAAGGATTTGCAATATAACGTGGAAAAGCAACACCTACAGAGGCAAATGAACCACGAAGTTTCATATAAGACAAAACATCCCTATTCAGATTTGGCATAAGCTCTGACAGAACAACAGATAAACCTACTGAAGGATAGAAGAATGAGGAATTCTTTGAATTTGGTCCAGCCAACTGTGAAGGCCAGTCATTACGTCCTGTAAGAGTCAAATAATATGTACTCTTATATCCTAACTCAGCAGATGCAAACAATGACTGAGTCTGTTCACGCCATCCTTCCTGCAAACGTTCTGTTTTAGTAGGACTCAGATTCTGAATATTAAATACATTGGTCATTCCAACCTTTTCACCTTCTATAGAGCCATCCGAAATAGGTCCACGAACTTTCATATAATCATAACGCATATCAGTAAACGAGCCACCAATATTAGCAGATAAGTTCCATATATCATTAAACGATTTGTTAATGTTAATAAGAAAATCCGCATACAATTGTTTCTCGTTTGACTTAGCTATACCATACAAACCTCTAGTTGACATTTCGGTCAACTGAGTATTAGTAGAAGCATAGAATTTCTCTGTATAATCATTTGTTGAATTATCCAAACGTACGCGTCCAGATACGCTTAACCAATCCAGAATCTTGTAATTCAGATTTGCATTAAGCATATAACGGTCTTTTACATTTTCTCGGATATTACGGTAATTAATCCAGTAAGGGTTCTGCATAGTCATAGCTGCGTCACCAGCAGGCCAATACTGTGTATTGATTTTACGTACTACATCATAACGTTCGTACATTTTTATATCCTCCCAATCTCCACCACGAGGGAAAAGATAAGCACCCACCAACGGGTTATTATATGTACCCTGGTTAGTCATATTACGGTCATTCTGACGAACATATGTAGCACCGACATCCAAAGTCATTTTATCATCCAAAAACGAAGTTGTGTTCCTGAATGTGAAATTATAACGGTTATATTTATTATTTGGAACAATACCTTTTGAATTTACAGCTGCAGCTGATGCATAAGTTTGATTTTTTTCAGTTCCCGCAGACAATGAAACACTCTCTGTACCAGTAACACCTGTCTGGAAGTAATCCGTACGAGGATCATAACCATAGCGATTAGCTCCACTCAACAACGCTCCCCAGCTTCTATCTACATTTGTTGAAGATTTAGAACTTCCTGTTCCATAACGATTCTGGAATCTTGGCATGACAAATGGATTAGAAAACTCTGTATTACTGTTTACTGTTATCCTTATTCGTCCTTCTTTACCTTTTTTCGTTGTAATAACGATAGCTCCGTTTGCCGCATCAGAACCATACAACGCTGCTGCTGCAGCACCTGTCAATACAGACATTGACTCTATATCTTCAGGATTTATATCTGCTATAGGCTCAGAAGTACCTTGAGAACCAAACTCAGTACTACCTTCGTTAGATCCAGCGTACATAGGCACACCATCTATCACATAAAGAGCATTAGAAGACTGCATAATAGATTTAGCACCACGCATAACAACTTTTGAAGCACCACCTACTCCTGAAGAAGATGCATTGATATTAACACCGGCAACCTTACCGCTCAAAGAATTTACAAAATTAACATCCTTATTTCTTGTAATATCATCAGCATTTACCTGCTGTACATTATAAGAAAGAGCCTTCTCGGAACGTTTGATACCCAACGCTGTCACGACAACCTCTTCAAGTACTTCTGTATCTTCACCTAGTGTTACATTAATAATGGAGTTTGCAGCAGTATATTCCACTGACTTGTAACCCACATAAGAGAATTGCAGAATTGAACTTGCCCCTGCCACATTCAGACTATAATTTCCATCAAAGTCTGTAATTGCACCGTTTGTAGTTCCTTTTTCAAGCACAGTTACACCGATAAGAGGTTCGCCTTTAGAATCTACCACCTTTCCTGAAACAGTTTTCTGCTGTTCAACAATTTGACCTGTTGTATTACCAGCATTTGTTTCTTTAGACAGATAGACAACATTATCATCAACTCTATAAGAGATTCCCTTACCATCTAAAACCTTGTCTAAAGCTTCTGATATTGATGCATTGGTAAGATTAACAGAGCTAACTGACATTGATGCCAGATCGTCATCATAAAAGAACTGATAGTTTGACTGAGATTTAATCTCTTTAATCACAGCCCCCAAATTGGAACCTTTCATAGAAAGATTAATCTGAGCAAAAGATTGCTGGAATGGTGATACCAACATCACCGAAGCCAGAAGGGTTCCAAGAATCTTTCTTGAGCCCTTTATTGAACCATCGTTCAATAAGTTTGCCTTTTTAAGGTTAAACATCATAATATGTTATATTTTTAAAGTTACGCATATATAACAACTATGATACACTAAAACACTTATTCAAATCATGTTTTTTTTCATAAAAAATAAAAAATAGCTTCATAACAAGAAAAGCAGAAAAGAATATTCAATGTATTTTCTCTGTTTCTTTAAATAAAACTGAATATTATAACTATGTAAGGCACAAGGTGTTTCAATCTCTCCCGCAGGAATTTAAGTGCTTTGTACATGTGCGCCTCAACTGTTCTAAGAGAAATTCCTAAAATATCAGAAATTTCTTTATTGGAATGATTATATATATAACTCAATTTGAATATTTCCCTACATTTTTCAGGCAACAGATTAATAGCAGAATAAATCTCCTTCCTTAGCTCCATATTCTCAATACGTCTTATTACATCAGCATTGTCAGGCTGGTAGAACTCCATTCTGCTGTTTTGTAATTGGACTTCCTCTGTATTGTAATTATCAACAACAGTCTTATGCTTTATGACATTCAATGCTTTTGTATATACAGACCTGTAAAGAAAAGATTTTATGTTTTCACCGAACTCTACATCAGTTCTACGACTCCATAATTCAAAAAAAACATCCTGGATGATATCTTCTGCCTCTTCCTCGTCAACAAAACGAGTTGCATAAAACATCAGATTCGAATAGTGTTTCTCAAAAAGAGACACATATGTTTTCTTTAAATCATTTTCCAACATCCGCCGAATTCTTAAAAACTTATATTTGCAAATATAGTACTTAATCTATTATTTACAAAAGAAAAACACATTAATACAATATTTAAAATCAACTTACATATTTTTTCAACCTGACAGTGGAATAAATATATATGCATTATTAAAGCATAAGTACAAAAAAATCATAGAAGTATTCCTAATTTCAACATAGCGGGAATATCAATTGTAAAAGCGGCCGCATTTCAAGCAAAACTTGCCCGCGTTTCAAGCAAAACTTGCCCGCGTTTTTTTATAAAAATGAAAAAGGAAAAATACAAACAACAGCGGTCAAACTGTCATTATAGTATATTCAAAGAATTCATCAAGCTGATTAAGTGAAAAATGATAACTTTCTAAACAAGAATATACATCATATTATAAGTTTAGAAAAGTACATTTACCTTTATTTAGAAGCATCCATTATATATACTGTCATCAGGAACTTTGACATGAGTATTTAGCAAGCTATTAAACAGCATTTAAATACAGTTTAAAATGTTATACTTTTGACAGTTGAGCGATAAAATCGGACAGTTTATCCATAATTTTATATAAAACTGTAGGAAATGTTCTGTTTAGACAAAAAAACTTTCTACTTTTGCAACTTGTAACATAGAAATCATTTGCAAATGAAATTAAGAATATTACCTTTATTGGTTGCCGGATTAATGTCGGCTACATTTTTTTTGTCTTCATGTCTCGGCAATGACACAAGCGAGATTGAATATCCTGCGACATCGAGTATCAAAAGTTTCTCGATAGGTACTTTGTATCAAACTTTTTATGTGAAGAGTTCAAAGGGAGAAGACAGCGTATATGTTGATACTGTAAGCTATGCCGACCATGTATTCACTATTGACCAAATAAACAGAAGGATATACAACAAAGATTCCCTGCCAAAGGAGGTAGATATAACTAGAGTTGTAACAAGTATAGAAGCGGATATAGCAGCTATATATTATGAAAAAAACGGTAAAGATACTATATGGACTTCTACGGATTCCCTGGACTTTACAAATGACATCACTTTCAAAGTAATGGCTTTCAGCGAAGTACAAGACAATTTCATCTATGGGCAAGGATACAAAGTCAGCGTCAATGTACACAAACTGAATCCGGACTCATTGGTTTGGAAGCACTTCGACAACAGCACTTTTGGAGAAGGAACTAACCTTTCTGAACAAAAATCCGTATACCAAAATAATAATATATATGTATTCGGAAAGACATCTGCTAATGAAATAAAAGTATTCAGAACCGGTGTAGAAAGAGGTAATACCTCCGGATGGGAAGATATCACCCCTGCCATACAGGGTATAAACATATATTCTGCACTGCCTTTTAAGGATGAAATATATTATGTTGCAGAGGGAAGACTTTATAAATTATCTTCAGTTTCCCCTATCGGAGAATTAAACAATCTTGTTAATCTTATATCTACAACAGACAAAGTAATGTATGCATATACCACTGACAATAAAGTATATAGTATAAATGCGGATGGCTCAAAGGAACAAGACTTGGAATTCATTGCCGGAGAAGACATGAGCGGCAGACTATATGCAATATCGCAGAAAGCATCGCACAACTCGTCATTATGGAGAACAACAGTAATGAAAAATGGTGCAGAAACAGACACTACAGCGTGCATATACAGTTATACCAGCAGCGATGAAGCATGGGTAAAATACCAGCCTAACAATCCTACCACATGTCCTAATCAGAAAAACATCTCAATGATAAAATATGATGGTAAGCTATTTGCATTTGGAGGGTTGTTCGACAAATTCTACTCTTCTGTTGACAATGGCTTAAACTGGAACGAGGAAACCGGATACATGGTATTCCCGACCGAAGAAAAAAACGGAATCAAACCACTTTCATCATATCGTAAAGATGGAACATATTCCACTGTAGTAGAAGACAACGGGAATAAAGGTTCATTCATGTGGTTTATCTGGCAAGACGGAACGATGACCAGAGGACATCTTAACAGACTTATGCCAAAGGAATAATAGTTTAAACAGAAAATTACCGACATGACATACAGAGAAAAAATAGATAAAACCAGAATTCCTGCACATATAGCCATAATAATGGACGGCAACGGACGCTGGGCTAAAGAAAAAGGACATGCCAGAACATTCGGTCATCAGGCAGGTGCGGAAACCGTGCACATAATAGCGGAGGAATCAGCCAGACTTGGCGTAAAATTTCTGACTTTGTATACTTTCTCTACCGAGAACTGGAACAGACCGGTTGATGAGGTAGCGGCTCTGATGAGTCTGCTTATGGACTCTATTGAAGAGGAAACTTTCATGAAGAACAACATAAGTTTCAGAATAATAGGTGATACGGCCAGATTACCCAAGGAGGTGCTTGAGCGACTGAACAAATGTATTGAAAATACATCACGCAACACAGGAATGTGTCTGACATTGGCTTTAAGCTATTCTTCAAAGTGGGAAATAACCGATGCAATGAAAAGAATTGCAAAAAAGGTAGAAAACGGCGAACTGTCTGCAGACGATATTACCGACAAAACTATTGACCAGCATCTGGCAACAAACTATATGCCCGATCCAGAACTGCTCATCAGAACAGGTGGAGAAATAAGACTAAGTAACTACCTGCTATGGCAGTGCGCCTATTCTGAACTGTATTTCTGCGACACTTACTGGCCTGACTTCAAGGAAGAGGAACTGTGCAAGGCCATTTGCGATTACCAAAGCAGAGAACGCCGATTTGGAAAAACTAGTGAACAATTATAATATTAAGCAATGAGATACCGTCTTTTACTCATAACTATGATGACCATGGGGCTGACTTTCATGAACACAAAAGTCTGTGCCCAGGATAATAATACTGAAAGCGACAAACCTGTAATATTATATAACGGCTCGCCTAAGAAATACGAAATAGCCGACATTAAAGTGACAGGCGTGAAAAACTATGAAGATTATGTGCTTATAGGGATTTCAGGTCTTGCAGTAGGACAGACTATAACCGTTCCTGGCGATGACATAACAGGAGCTGTAAAAAAATACTGGAGACACGGATTGTTTTCAGATGTAAAGATATCTGCCGACAAAATTGAAGACAACAAGATTTATCTTCACATCGAGCTTAAGCAACGCCCGCGTATTACAGACATACGATTCTTCGGTGTAAAGAAAAGCGAACGTGAAGATTTGCAGGCAAAACTCGGATTGGTAAAAGGTAGCCAGATTACACCAAACCTTATTGACCGTGCAAAAATACTTATCAAGAAGCACTTCGACGAGAAAGGATTCAAGAATGCCGAAGTGAACATCATAGAAAGAGAAGACACCGCAAATACAGAACAAGTATATGTGGATGTAAACATAGACAAAAAGGAAAAAATCAAAGTTCACCAGATTATCATTGACGGAAATACCGTCCTGACAGACAAGAAGCTAAAGAGGGTAATGAAGAAAACCAACGAAAAAGGCAAGCTTATTAACCTTTTCCGTACAAAGAAATTCATTGAAAGCAATTACGAAGCCGACAAGCAGCTTATCATAGACAAGTACAACGAACTTGGTTATCGTGATGCGCTTATTGAGATGGACAGTGTGAGCCAGTATGACGAAAAGACGGTAAACGTATACATGAAAATATACGAAGGAAACAAGTACTACCTGAGAGACATCACATGGGTAGGTAACACTGTATATCCTTCGGATTTGCTGAGCGAACAGCTGAGAATGAAAAAAGGCGATGTGTATAACCAGAAATTACTGAACGAACGTATCAGTGGCGACGAAGATGCCATCGGTAACAACTACTATAACAGAGGTTACGTGTTCTACAACCTCGACCCTGTAGAAATCAATATCGACGGTGACTCTATCGACCTGGAAATGCGTATCACAGAAGGTCCGCAGGCTACTATCAGCCATGTACGTATCAACGGTAATGACAGACTTTATGAAAACATCGTCCGCCGTGAGTTGAGAACACGTCCGGGCGACCTCTTCAGCAAGGAAGCACTTGAACGTTCATATCGAGAAATTGCACAGATGGGTCACTTCAACCCAGAGAACATACAGCCGGACGTACAGCCAAATGTACAGGACGGTACTGTAGACATCAACTGGGGACTTGAATCAAAAGCAAACGACCAGGTGGAATTCTCTGCAGGATGGGGACAGACAGGTGTAATCGGTAAGCTGAGTCTTAAGTTCACGAACTTCTCGTTTGCCAACCTGTTCAGAAAGAATGACAACTATCGTGGTATCCTACCTCAGGGAGACGGTCAGACTCTTACTATCAGTGGCCAGACTAACGGTAGATACTATCAGTCGTACAGCGTTTCATTCTTCGACCCTTGGTTCGGAGGCAAGCGTCCTACTTCGTTCTCTGTATCAGCTTTCTACTCTGTTCAGACTGACGTAAGCAGCAACTACTATAACTCGGCATATATGAACAACTATTATAATATGCTTTACGGTTATGGAAGCTACTACAACAACTATTATGGCAACTACTATAATAACTATGAATCTTACTACGACCCTGACAAGTCAATCAAGATGTTCGGTGCGTCAATCGGTTGGGGTAAGCGTCTGAGATGGCCTGACGACTATTTCACAATCTCAGCAGAGTTGTCTTACCAGAGATTCATGCTTAAAGACTGGAGCTATCTGTACATCAAGTTGAATAACGGACAGTATATGAACACAGGTAACTGTAACAACGTAAACTTGAACCTTACTCTTTCAAGAAACTCTACAGATAATCCTATCTTCCCTAGATACGGTTCTGAATTTACAGCATCGGTTTCGTTCACTCCACCGTACTCATTATTCAGCAACAAGGATTATTCTACATACGGTAAAGATAACTATGAAGAAGCTGCTAGCATGTATAAGTGGATAGAATACCACAAGTGGAAATTCAAAGCAAAAACTTATACGGCACTGCTTCCTATACAGAAATGTCCGGTATTGATGACACGTACCGAATTCGGTATTCTAGGACACTACAACAAGTATAAACGTTCTCCATTCGAGACATTCTACGTTGGTGGTGACGGTATGACAGGATATAGCTACAACTACGCTTCAGAGACTATTGCACTGCGCGGTTATGAAAACGGTTCGTTGACTCCGTACGGTAGCGAAGGTTATGCTTACATCAGACTTGGAGCCGAACTGAGATATCCTCTTATGCTTGAAAACTCAACAAGTATCTATGCATTAGGATTCGTAGAAGCTGGTAACGCATGGACTGATGTAGCTGACTTCAATCCGTTCCAGTTGAAACGTTCAGCCGGTGTCGGTGTACGTATCTTCCTCCCTATGATTGGTATGATGGGTATTGACTGGGCATACGGTTTCGACAAGATAAACGGTTCAATGCAGTATAGTGGAAGCCAATTCCATTTTATCATAGGTCAGGAGTTCTAATTTGATTCCTACGTGCTGGAACGACAAAATACTAACCATTAAAACACGAAAATTATGAAGAAGATGTTTTTATCGTTGCTGTTTATTGTGGCAACCATAATAGCAGCACAAGCACAAAAGTTTGCCCTTATAGACATGGAATTTATACTAAAGCAAATTCCTTCGTACGAACAGGCCAACAAACAAATGGAAAGTCTGTCGAAAAAATGGCAAAGTGAGATTGAGGCCAAATCGAACGAAGCAAAAGCTCTGTATGAGTCATATCAGAAAACAGCTTCTACAATGAATGCTGAACAAAGAACGGCTAAAGAAGAAGAAATTATAGCAAAGGAAAAGGAAGCGGCCGAACTGAGACAGACCTATTTCGGACCACAAGGAGAAGCAATGAAAAAAAGACAAGAACTGATAAACCCTATTCAGGATGCTATATACAATGCTGTGAAAGCCGTTGCAACGGAAAAGGGATATGATGTTGTAATAGACAGAGCTTCTGCACAAAGTATGATTTTTGCATCACCGCGTATTGATATAAGTAATGATATTCTTTTGAAATTAGGATATTCAAAATAATTTTATACATTTGCATCCGAAAGGAAAACACACTCAATAACTAAGAAATTAATAATAAAATAGAAGACAAAGATTATGTTGAAAAAATTAGCATTATTGCTTATGCTCGTTGCACCAATGAGCATATTTGCACAGAAGTTCGGATACTTCAAATCAGAATCAATCATCTTGGTTATGCCTGAATACGCTAAAGCTCAAACTGATATACAGGCATTGCAGAAACAATATGAAGATGAAATAAAACGTGCATCAGACGAATTCAACAAGAAATTCGCAGAATTCCAGCAGGAGCAGAAGAATCTTCCACAAAACATTCTTGAACGTCGCCAGAAGGAACTTCAGGAACTTTCTGAAAAAGGAATGCAGTTCCAGCAGGATGCTCAACAACAATTGCAGAAAGCTTATGCAGACATGATGGCTCCTATATATGAGAAGATGGAAAAATCAGTTCAGACTGTAGCTAAAGCTGGTGGCTATGTATTCGTATTCGACTTGAACCGTACTGATATCCCTTACGTAGACGAAACTCAAGCTAAGGATATCACAAACGATATCAAGACTAACTTAGGAATCAGCCTGACAGCTGCACCATACGTACCAAAAGTACCTGCTACACTTCCGGCAGCAAACTAATATTAATTAAACATATAACTTAAGTGAAGAATCTGTCAGCACACATAATGTGCCTTCAGGTTCTTCACTTTTTTAATTAGCGTGACATGCCATATATTAAAAGCTTGATTAAAGGACCTATTGGAGTATTCGATTCCGGCTACGGCGGACTTACTATACTAAAAGAAATTCGAAAAGTATTGCCAGAGTATGATTATCTGTATCTGGGCGATAATGCACGTACACCATACGGTACTCGTTCATTCGAAGTTGTGTACGAATTTACACTTGAAGCAGTTGTCAGACTGTTCGAAATGGGCTGCCCACTGGTGATACTGGCATGCAACACCGCATCTGCAAAAGCACTGAGAAGTATACAGCAAAATGATTTGCCATATTTGGACGATTCAAGGCGTGTGCTTGGAGTTATAAGACCAACTGCAGAAAGTATCGGAGAAGCCACTAAAAGCCGTCATGTTGGCATTCTGGCTACAACTGGTACTATTCGTTCAGAGTCATATCCTCTGGAAATAAAGAAGCTCTTCCCTGATATAACGGTTACAGGTGTAGCATGCCCTATGTGGGTGCCACTTGTAGAAAACAAAGAATACGATTCAAACGGAGCAGACTTTTTCGTAAAGAAATATATCAATGAGTTGCTAAGCAAGGATAAATATATTGATACTATTGTATTGGGATGTACGCACTATCCACTTCTGTTAGACAAAATCAAAAGATTCACACCGGAAGGTATAAACATAATAACTCAGGGGGAATATGTGGCTGCAAGTCTGAAAGATTATCTAAACAGACATAATGAGATAGCATCAAGATGTACCCAAAACGGGAAGTGCGAATTTCTCACCACTGAATCTGTTGAGAAATTCCAGGAATCGGCATCAATATTCCTACATGAGGATGTGAATGTAAGAAGTATTACTCTTGAATAGCTTTACAGCAATCTGCGACTAAGATATCTTACAGGATACCATACTGATATAAAACCTACCACCAGAACTGTAGCAAATACCAGCACTACGTCCCAGGCATGCACACTTACAGGATATGCATCAACAATAAAACTGCCTGAATTGCCTAATGAAATTATACCATATTCTTGCTGAATGAGACATAAAGCAAGACCTATAATTACTCCTGAAACTGCACCGATAAAGGATATCATCCTTCCTTCGAAAAGGAATATACGTACTATCTGATTATCGGATGCACCAATGTTACGTAATGTCTGAACATCGTTTTTCTTGTCAATAATAAGCATTGAAAGCGATCCGATAACATTGAAACATGCTATCATAAGGATAAAGGTAAGGAAGATGTATGAAATGAGTTTTTCTATTTCCATTATTCTGAATGTATCAGCCTGCTGCTCGTAACGGTTCTGTATGAGATAATCATCTCCTAATCTCTCTTTAAGCTTTCTTATCACGACATTTTCGTCTGCCTCTGGAACCAGACGGAGATTCACGGCAGATACTTCGTTTGTATACTGGAAAAGACGGCGTGCAAAGCCAATAGATGTTATAATATACGATGCATCGTATTTTTCCTGATTCACAGTGAATGTCAGCCCTGAAGAGAATAGCTGGTCACTGACAAAACTGCTCATTGGGTTTGACATATTGATTCGGCTTCCACGTTTGGGAGCATAGATTTCAAGTGGATCAAGGAAACGTATTCCGGTTCCTAGTGTTGATAACAACTGTAGTCCGGGAATTGCATAGTCTACCACCTCATCGTGAAGAATAAGCTCTCCCCTACCGAACAGGATACTGTCAATTGGAGTAAGCTTGTCGAAATTATCTTCCACACCTTTTATTACTGCCATCACCTGACGTCCTTTGTATTGTACCATTGCATTATCTTCTACAGATTCCGAATACACGGCAATTTCAGGCATATGCTTGATTTCAGCAAATACAGGTTCACTACCGTCAAAAACTTTTCCTTTGACGGATGTAATTTTTATCTGTGGGTCGAATGCCGTAAAGAATGTAGCCACCATATCCTGAAATCCGTTAAAAACAGAAAGTGTGCAGATCATGGCCAATGTGGCCAAAGCGACTCCGCACACAGATATAGCAGAAATTACATTTATGGCATTATGAGATTTCTTTGAGAACAGATACCTTTTAGCAATAAAAAAGGGAAAATTCACGATGAATCTGTTTTTAAATACAGAAAGACAGATTAGTCTTTCAGAAGTTTGTCAATCTTTTCAACATAATCCAGCGAATCGTCTATGAAGAATTTCAGTTCCGGTATTATACGCAATTGGTGACGAACACGGTTGCCAAGTTCATAACGGATAGACTTCATATTGTCGTTGATATTCTTTACGATTTCCTCTCCTCTTTCAGAAGGGAAAACACTTAGATATGCACGTGCATAGCTCATATCAGGACTGATTCTGACTATACTGACAGAAACGAGCACGCCCGGCATAGATTTTGTCTGCACCAGAAACATCTCACTCAATTCTTTCTGAATAAGTCTGGCTATTTTGTTTTGTCTGGTAGTTTCCATATAATCTTTTATTTTTTTCTAATTATGGTTAGCCCGTCGCGCATGGGCAGTATTACTTTTTCCACTCTCTCGTCGGTAGCTACCAAGTCATTGAATTTCTTTATTCCTATTGTCTGAAGGTCTGTATGATGAGGATTTTCTTCCAGTACATGACCATCCCAAAGAGTATTGTCGGCCAGGATATATCCACCTTTGCGAAGCTGTTTGAGAATCATCTCGTAATATTCTACATAGTAACGCTTGTTGCCATCCATAAACACAAGGTCAAACATAATGTCCATAGTTGGTACAATCTCCAGAGCATCACCTATATAAAACTTTATTTTATCTGCGTATGGTGAATTTTCAAGCCATGGACGTGTAAAATCTTCCTGCTCGTCATTAATCTCGAAAGTGTGAAGCATTGCTCCTTCTTCAAGACCTTCGGCCAGACAAAGTGCGGAATATCCGCTATATGTGCCTATTTCAAGCACTTGCTTCGGACGAATCATCTGCACAAACATTTTCAGCATTCGTCCCTGAAGATGTCCTGAAGCCATACGGGGACGCAGTAGTTTCACATGCGTCGCCCGATATAATGCTTTCAGATATTCTCCTTCTTCATCAATGTGACGAAGTATATAATCGTCCAGTGCGTCCGTTTCTTTCATTATTTATTATAAGTAACGGTTTTTGTTTGGAAGAACATAGTCATCAGCGTGTTCAAGTACATCATTCACCTGGTTAATTTCAAGGAATGAAGTCTTAGTTCCCGCCTTACCACTACTCAAATATGCTACCATATCGTTTCCTGAAAGAACACCGTCAGTAATAAGCTTACGAAGAGCTGTGAAATAGTATTCCTGACCGTTTGCTTTTTCCGGCATATATATCGCCTCAACACCGTATGAAAGTGCAAGATGACGCATTGTCTTTTCCTTATAACAGATAGCCAATACTGGATATTTACCACGGTATGCAGCAAGGCTGCGAGCTGTCAACCCGCTGAAACTATCTGTGATAATAGCATGAATAGGCATAAGATTAGTAGCACGAACTGCAGATTTAGCCAGGAAGCTTGTTACATCTGCATTATCAGAAGTAAGACGAATCTGAATATCATTTTCCGCCAATTTATCCTTTTCAGCCTGTGCAGCTATCTTAGCCATAGTCTTTACAGCTTCTACTGGATATTTACCATATGCAGTTTCACCACTAAGCATCAAAGCATCAGTACGATAATAGATTGCATTCGCAATATCTGTTACCTCAGCGCGTGTAGGACGTGGATTGTTTATCATTGTATGCAGCATCTGAGTAGCTACGATAACTGGCTTACGTGCAAGGATACATTTTTTGATTAACTGACGCTGTATACCCGGTATACGTTCCTGAGCTACTTCAATACCTAAGTCACCACGGGCAACCATCACACCGTCTGCAACTTCCAGGATTTCATCTATATTGTCAACACCTTCCTGATTTTCAATTTTAGCTATAATCTTAATGTCACTGTTATGTGCATCAAGAATTTCACGTATATCCATAACGTCCTGACGGTTACGAACAAACGAATGAGCAATAAAGTCTATATCTTTTTCTATTGCATAAAGGATATTGTTACGGTCCTTTTCTGTCAATGAAGGAAGATTTATTCTAACTCCAGGAACGTTTACACTTTTTCGACTTCCAAGAGTAGCATCATTCTGTACCTCGCAGAATAAAGTTGTTTCATTCTTGTCAACTACAGTCAAAGCCAAATCTCCATCATCAATAAGGACAGAAGCTCCTACAGCAAGGTCGTTTACAAAATTCTTATATGTAACGGCAATACACTCGCGTGTAGTTTCCTGATCAGGATTACCTACAATCTGTACTTTATCACCAATCTTAAAATCGATAGGACCTTCAGCACTGGCTGTTGTACGCACCTCTGGACCCTTGGTGTCCATAAGAATAGCAATACGGTTAGATACTTCGCGCACATTGGATATCAACTTTTCAAAACCTTCACGGCTGGCATGTGCTGTGTTCATACGAACAACGTTCATACCTGCATTAAAAAGATCTCTGATAAAATCCACTTCACAGCGCAAATCTGAAATGGACGCAACGATTTTTGTTTGTTTAAGCATCATAATAAAAAACTATTATACCTGTTTTACACTATTTCGAATTAATAAATGCCTCTACAGCCAGTCTGTACGAATCAAGACCGAATCCACATATTACTCCACGGCACGCACATGAAATCATTGATTTATGTCTGAATTCCTCTCTTGTATGAACATTTGATATATGAACCTCAATGGCAGGTGTAGTAACAGCCCGCAAAGCGTCTTGTATTGCTATAGAAGTATGCGTATAGGCACCGGCATTCAGGATAATGCCATCATATGTAAATCCAACTTCATGGATTTTATTGATCATCTCACCTTCTATGTTAGACTGATAATAGCCAAACTCCACATCTGGATATTGAAGTACCAATCTATTAAAGTACTCTTCAAAAGAAACAGCTCCATAAATAGAAGGTTCACGTTTTCCCAATAAATTTATATTCGGGCCATTGATTATTTGTATTCGCATCGTTTATTTGTAATATAAACTTTTATATCTTTGTAATAATATGGTGCAAAGATAATAAAAAAGTATGAATAAAAAGGAACTAAACGGACAAATTATAACAAAGTACAAGCAATACTTGAAGCTGGAAAAGTCTCTGTCCAACAACACAATCATGGCTTACATGACCGACTTGGAAAAACTATTTATCTTTTTATCAGAAGACAATATTAATATCCTTGATGTCACATCAGATAATTTGGAAAGTTTTATTGCAGGGCTGAGAGATATAGGCATTCATCCACGCTCACAAGCCAGAATTCTTTCTGGAATTCGTTCATTTTTTCACTTTATGGTCATAGATGGCTATATTGAACAAGACCCATCAGAACTTATCGAGTCCCCCAAAATAGGGAAACATCTACCGGATATTCTTAGCGTAGAAGAAATAGACTGTCTCATTGAAGCGATAGACAGGAGTACTAAAGAAGGACAAAGGAACTGTGCCATTCTGGAAACGCTATACAGTTGCGGCCTGCGTGTTTCAGAACTATGCAATCTGAGAATTTCAGATTTATATCTTAACGACAGTTTTATAAAAGTTGAAGGAAAAGGAAGCAAACAGAGATTAGTACCAATATCGCCCAAAGCAATAAAAGAAATAAAATTATATTTTCAATACAGAGGTGATGGGCTTATAAAATCAGGTTATGAAGATTATGTATTTATAAGCAGATTTGGTAAAAACATATCCAGGATTATGGTATTCCATATCATTAAAGAATTATCGAATAAAATCGGACTTAAAAAGACCATTAGCCCTCACACTTTCAGGCATTCTTTTGCTACCCATCTGCTCGAAGGAGGGGCTAATTTAAGAGCCATACAATGCATGTTGGGACATGAAAGTATTGGAACAACAGAAATTTACACACATATAGAAAGCAGTAAACTTAAAGAAGAAATAATAAGCCATCACCCAAGAAATAACAAAAAAATACTATAAGTTTAGCAAAAACTATGAGTTTTAAATATTTTTCATTTGTTATTGCATAAAAAAAGAACAAAAAATAAGCTAAGCAATATCTTTTTTCGTATCTTTGTCGCGACTGAACTTAATTAAAAAACAAATTTATTAATTATACAAACCTAATTTTAAAAATCATGATTAAGAAGTTGTATTTGCCTATCGTGGCATTATTAGTTCTTGCTTTCTCTTCATGTAGCAAGATGGGAGAATTGTCTTCTGACTACTTCACTACAAATCCAGAAGTTCTCGAGGCTGTTGGAGGTAAAGTTCCTGTTACTATCACAGGTAAATTCCCTGAAAAGTATTTCAAAAAGAACGCAACTGTTGAAGTTACTCCAGTTTTAAGATGGGAAGGTGGCGAAGCTAAAGGCCAGCCAGCTATGTTCCAGGGTGAAAAAGTACAAGGTAACGACCAGACTATCTCTTACAAGGCTGGTGGTACTTACACAATGAAAGCATCTTTCGACTATGTTCCAGAAATGGCTAAATCTGAACTTTATCTTGATTTCAAGATTAAGAAAGGAAAGAAAGAGTATACTATTCCTTCTGTAAAAATTGCTGACGGTGTAATTGCTACATCTGAACTTCCTACTGTCGTTTCAGCAAATGCTGCATATGCATCAGATTCATTCCAGCGCATCATTAAGCAAGCAAAAGAAGCTCAGATAATGTTCCTTATCCAGCAGGCAAACCTTCGTTCAAGCGAATTGAAAGCAGAAGGTATTAAAGACTTCCACAAACAGGTAGCTATAGTTGCTGGCGACACTAAGAATTACAAGCTCAACAATATTGAAATCTCTGCTTATGCATCACCTGATGGTGGCGTTAAGTTGAACACTGGATTGGCAGAAAAACGTCAGGACAACACTGAAAAGTATATGAAACAGCAGTTGAAGAAAGGTAAAATTGAAACAACTGTAGACACTGAATATACTGCTCAGGACTGGGAAGGATTCAAAGAATTGGTTTCTAAGTCAAACATTCAGGACAAAGACCTTATTTTGCGTGTTCTTTCTATGTATCAGGATCCTGAACAGCGTGAAGCTGAAATCAAGAATATCTCTTCAGTGTACAAAACTTTAGCAGATGAAATACTTCCTCAATTACGTCGTGCTCGCTTGACTGCAAACTATGATGTAATAGGTCGTAGCGACGAAGAAATCAATGCTGCATTTGATACAGACGCATCTACTCTTAGCGTTGAAGAACTTATATATGCTGCTTCTTTGACAAACGACAATGCACGTAAGGAAGCTATCTACAAAAAAGCTATAGAATTGTACCCTAACGACTACCGCGCTTACAACAACCTTGGTGAAATGGCTTATGCATCTGACAAAGCTACTGCAGAAAAATACTTTAAACAAGCAGCAAGCAAAAATGCTAATGCTCCTGAAGTAAACAACAACCTTGGTTTGATTGAATTGTCTAAGGGTAATGTTGCTAATGCAGAAACATATCTTGCTAAAGCTACAGGCGCTAACACAGCTAACGAAGCTCTTGGTAACTTGTATATCAAACAAGGTCAGTATGACAAAGCTGTAGCAGCATTCGGTGATTCTAAAACAAATTCTGCAGCTTTAGCTCAAATTTTGGCTAAAGACTACAACAAAGCTAAAAACACTTTGTCTGCAGTTAAGAACCCAGATGCTTACACAGATTATTTGATGGCTATCGTAGGTGCAAGAACAAACAATGCTGATTTGGTTAAGACAAGCATGGCTAAGGTTGCACAGAAAGACGCTGCACTTGCTGCAAAAGCTGCAAATGACCGCGAATTTGCTAAATATGCAAACGAAATCAAATAATTAAATAACTAATTATTTCAGATATAAAAAGGTCGGGACTTAAGTGTTCCGACCTTTTTTTTATAAATAAAGTCCGGCAAATCACTAACATTACATCATTTTTATGTATTTTCGCGGTGAACTAACATATACTTTATGAAACTAATAATCAGATTTATATTTTTCTACTCTTTTGTCATTTTAACTTCGTGCAGCGAAAATAATACTTTCACATTAACAGGAGAGCTAAGCAATAAAAAGGAAAAATACATAATAGCCATATACGATGACCCTATAGGCAAAATTGACACTATAAAACCAATAGATGGTAAATTTGAATATACTTTTATACCTGACACAATAACAATGTTCAGGCTAGCCAATGATTCAGGCATTGCAATACCTGTTTTTGCAGATAAAGGTTGGGAGGTAAGCCTAAAAGGAAGTTTTGCAAATCCTTACATAAAAGGTAACGGGCCTAATGATGAACTGCAAAACTTCAGAGAAAGAATCTCAAAAGATACCATCAATAAAGCTTTGCTGGCAAAAGAATTTATATTAAACAACAGAACCTCATATGCATCTGCATACGTACTAAACCAGTATTTCATTCAAGACAAGAATCCTGATATAAAAGAGATAAAAGAGCTTATTGCACAAATTGATGGACATGTAAAAGACTGTAGGATTGTTGATATTATACAAAAAACAATCACTGAGAATAAAGAGCAAAAATCGGAATATATAAATTACTTCTCTTGCAAAGACCGTAAAGGGAAATATGTATCATGGAGTAGTAAAGATGAACAATATACTCTTGTAAATCTTTGGGCTTCATGGGATGATAAAAGTATTGCTATAAGAGACTCGCTATACAATACTATTAAAGAATTACCTAAAAAAGAATTTAGAGTCTTGAATATTTCAATTGACTTCGACAAAAAGGCATGGAACAACAAATGTAAAGAAGAAAACGAACAATGGATTGAGACATGCGATTTCAAAGGGTGGGATAATTCTATCATAAAACAATTTGACATATCAAAGTTACCTTACAATATACTTGTAACAAAAAACAGAAAAATAATAACCAGGTGCATATACGGGAATGAATTAAAAGAAAAAGTCGAGAATCTGATACAAGAAAACAAAAATAAGAAATAACCACATTATGCTAGTAAAGCTATACGGAGCCGCTGTTCAAGGCATTGACGCAACTATTGTTACTATAGAAGTAAACAGTTCAAGAGGAATCAAGTTCTTTTTGGTCGGTCTGCCTGACTCTGCAGTAAAAGAAAGTCACGAAAGAATTATGTCGGCACTGAATGTAAATGGCTATAAGGTTCCCTCATGCCAAATAGTTGTAAATATGGCTCCAGCTGATATACGCAAAGAAGGTTCATCATACGATTTACCTTTGGCTATCGGCATAATGGCATCTACAGGAATTGTATCATCCGATAGGCTGCACAAATTTATGATAATAGGAGAACTAAGCCTGGATGGTAGTTTGCAACCTGTCAAAGGGGCATTACCAATAGCTATTGCGGCAAGAGCACAAGGATTTGAGGGTTTTATACTGCCAAAACAAAATGCCCGTGAGGCAGCGGTAGTAAACAACTTAGACGTTTATGGAGTAGAAAATATAAGGGAAGTTGTAGGGTTCTTCAACGGCACTTGCAAACTGGAACCTACGATAGTAAATACAAGAGAAGAGTTTTATCAAAACCAGACAGATTTTCCTTTTGATTTCGCAGACGTTAAAGGACAGGAAAACGTTAAAAGAGCCCTTGAAGTAGCTGCAGCTGGCGGACACAACATTATAATGATAGGAGCACCAGGTAGTGGTAAGTCAATGATGGCCAAACGTTTACCAGGTATACTTCCACCACTTACACTCTCCGAAAGCCTGGAAACCACCAAAATCCATTCCGTAGCAGGCAAACTGGGTAAAGACGTTTCCCTAATAGCTACACGTCCGTTCCGCAGTCCGCATCACACAATATCCCAGGTAGCCATGGTAGGTGGAGGCACTAATCCCCATCCAGGCGAAATAAGCCTTGCCCATAACGGAGTCCTGTTTCTTGACGAACTTCCGGAATTCAACAGAAGCGTGCTAGAAGTCCTGCGTCAACCATTGGAAGACAGGCATATCACCATATCACGTGCCAAATACGTTTTAGACTATCCTGCCAGCTTTATGCTTGTAGCATCCATGAATCCCTGTCCTTGCGGCTACTATAATCACCCCACACGTAACTGCGTTTGCTCGCCAGGTCAGGTTCAACGTTATTTAAACAAGATTTCAGGCCCCTTACTCGACAGAATAGACATACAGATAGAGATTGTACCTGTCCCATTCGAAAAAATCTCTGAACGCGAGAAAGGTGAAAGTAGCTCGGCTATAAGGGAAAGGGTTATCATGGCCCGCCGTATCCAGGAAAAAAGATTTGAGAAAGACAAAGGTATACACTGTAATGCACAGATGACATCATCATTGCTGCACAAACATGCACAGCCTGACGCACAAGGTCTCAGCCTTCTGAAAAATGCTATGACCAAACTAAATCTGTCAGCCCGAGCATACGATCGTATCCTTAAAGTTGCACGGACCATAGCCGATTTGGAATCATGTCCTGACATCCGCTCGTCACACATAGCAGAAGCCATAAGTTATCGTAACCTTGACAGAGAAAACTGGGCTGGCTAATCCACTGACATTTCTTAATCAGTTATCCATCTCACTCTCATTCAGAGTAAAACTTGACAACGTTATTTTATTAGCTGAAATCATGGATGTCTTTCTGTACTTACACGAATCAAATATACAGGTATCACATTTGGGTTTCTCAAAAATATCACACGGGTCAAGATGCAATGTAAGCTGAATCTTGTCGTTATACTTTTCTTTCAGTACGTTTTTAAGTTTCTCGCCAGCCTTATGCCCTTCCGAAACTGTGTAATACCAAGGCACCGTAAGGTCGCAGTCCATATATATGCAATTACCTGATTTTATAACCTTAGTATTGTGTATATCCACCCATTCAGGTTGCCTGTTATCATTCAACAGCCCAGCCAGTTCCTCTAAAAGTTTATCATCGGCTGTATCAAGCAGTCCTGAAATAGTATTCCTCAAGATTGAAATTCCCGTAATTATAATTATCGAACCAAAGATAAGAGCAAGAACGCTATCAATCCAGTTTATACCTGTAAAATACAAAACCAGCAAACCAGCTACAAGTCCTACTGTAGAATATGTATCCGACTGAAGATGTTTTCCACCAGCCACAAGAGCCATAGAACCGTATTTCTTACCTGTCTTTATACTGAAGTATCCCATTAGGTAGTTTATCACTCCAGAAACTGCTACTATCACTATACCGATATCAAGCTTTTCCACCTCAGCAGGTATCACCAACCTCTTTACTGCCTCATAAATAATCATACCTCCGGCTATACTTATAAGTATACCCTCTACAGAAGCCGAAATAAGCTCAATCTTTCCATGACCATATGGATGCTCCTTGTCGCCAGGTTTTGATCCCCATCTCAGGCAATACAAACTAATCATTCCCGCTACTACATTGACAATACTCTCCATAGCATCCGTCAGAACTCCCACCGAATTTGTCACAAAATAAGCTATGAACTTACCTATAAGTATCAAGCCTGAAATAATGACTATACGTTTCTGAACCTTATATTTTATCTGTTCTTCGTTCATAATAATATTTTTAATACAACTGCAAATTTATCCATATATTCAATTCGTGGCAATATCATACAAAAAAATAAAACAATATTTAAACTACTCCTTAATACTACAAAAATAATTTAAGTTAGATGCATAACGCCAGTGGTTAATATCGTATAAATAAAATAGACGTTACACATAGAATTTGATATATGTATAACGTCTAAGAATAAATTTTAAAGTAATATAACCTAATCAGATTACCTTTTAAAATGTTTCATACATACATAAACCACTCCAACCAACAATAACACAAGAGCTATATAAGCAATAGTCTCCGTTGTATGAAGCGACTTTGGATCGAATTTAAATTCTATCACATGTTTTCCAGCTGGAACATTCATAGCACGCAAAATATAGTCAGCACGTCCATGTTCTACCTCTTCGCCATCTATAGTAGAAATCCATCCCGGATAATATATTTCAGAGAATACCACTACCCCACCGTTGCGTGAATTAACCTCATATTTCAAAGCGTTAGGCTGATACTCTTTCAGCACTATAGAACTGAGCGAATCAGGTGCAACAGATATCTTAATCTGTTCTGAAAAACGCTTGTCAACTACAGCTGTATGAAGCAGATTAATATTATGAAGAGCATCTATCTCTTCATTCGCATTATCCACATATTCCACATCATTTACGAACCATGCGTTTCCACAAGCATAAGGATTAAAAACCGGTGCAGTCTTTCCACCCTGAAGCGGTAGGATGAAGTATCTTGTGTTCAGCATATTCAGCACAGGGAATGCATTCGATTCTACTTTAGTCATATCACCCTCTGCTTCTGAAAGTTTAGAGAAGATTCCATTCATTTCTCCATGTATATGTTCCTCTATAATCTCCTGATAACGACGCAATTTAGCAGCATGATATCCTCCTATACTTTTGTGCCAATATGCAGTATTGTTCTCGTTGAAGGTATTCACAGCAAGATTCAGCACCCTATAGTCCAACGATTTGTCCTTCAATATTTCCTTGTCAGTTTCCGATGGTTCCAGATATGGTTTCATCTCTGTACCCTTTGCCACAAATTGTTCATCATACAGATAGCGTTTGTTCACACCCCACATATCCACAAGGCATAACACGGCTATAAGTGCTACAGTAACCTTCGGTTTCAGTTTTCCAATCGAATAAGCATAAACCAAAGCTACACCTATCAGTATGATTACAAGACTACGCCACGCATCAGAAGTAAATATAGAAACTCTGACTTCCTCAAGATTTGTCAATATAGGAACAAGCTGGTCCTGAGGTATTCCATTTTTAAGAGCTGCCATCTCCATAGTAGAAATATACGAAGGGAAGAATACCTGAGGAGCCAAAGCAAACAGAAGCGACAAACCTCCGGTGAGTGCCAGACTGGTATAAAATCCTTTCGGATTCTCCTTTATTATAGAAGGACGTTCCATAATCTCCTTCAACGCCATGATAGCAAGCAAAGGAATAGTAAATTCCGCAATAACCAGAATAGACGAAACGGCACGGAACTTATTGTACATAGGGACATAATCTATAAAGAAATCGGTCACTCCCATAAAGTTTTTTCCCCATGAAAGTACAATAGAGAAGACTGTTCCCACTATAAGAGCCCATTTCATAGGACCTTTCACGATGAAACATCCCAGGATGAAAAGGAACATCACAAATGCACCTACATAAACCGGACCTGAAGTGCCCGGCTGTTCGCCCCAGTACTGTCCCAACTGCGAGTACAGTCCACGATACATCGGATTCGCTTTCTTCATTGCATCCTCGTTTGCTGCAAGAGGAACAGAAGCACCACCCTTCACATTAGGTACAAGCAGCGAGAATGTTTCGCCTATACCATAACTCCACTGTGTGATATAGTCACGTTCCAGTCCGCTTCCAGTCTGGTTGGCCGAGTTCTCCTTCACGAGTTCACTCTTGCCTCGCATACTCTCCTTGCTGTACTGATATGTGTGATAAAGATTAGAAAGATTTATACAAACCCCTAACACACCTGCTACTACAAGTACCCCGGTAGCCTTGAAGAAATCCTTCAACTTATTGTCCCTGTAAGCCATTACCCCATATGCTATAGCCATAAACAGCATCACGAACAGGAAGTAATAACTCATCTGCGGATGGTTTGCCACTATTTGTAGTGCCACGAACAATGCTGTGAGCAATCCTCCGGCAAGATATTTACCTCGATATACCAGTACCATACCGGCTATCGTAGGCGGAATGTAAGCCAAAGTGACGAACTTCCATATATGTCCTGCCGCAATGATAATGAAAAAATAGGACGAGAAAGCCCATATTATTGCACCAAGTGCCGAAAGCCATACTTTAAAGTTGAATGCACGAAGCAGAATGTAAAATCCTAAGAGCATAACAAACACATACCACACGTATGTTGGCAGGAACAGATGATATACCTTCTGAATGAAATTCAACACCTCGGTAGAGTCATAACTTGGCGACATCTGATAGGTAGGCATACCTCCGAAAATAGAGTTTGTCCAACGTGTACGCTCACCTGTCTTTTCCAGATACTCCTTTTGTTCCTGACCAGAACCGATACCCGCTACGGCATCATGCTGGGCCAATATTCGTCCTTCAGTGACTGCCGGAAAGAAGTATGCGAACGATA
>CALUPA010000003.1 GCA_944322395.1 uncultured Phocaeicola sp. | reverse complement strand
TCGCCATGGGCTTTGTTGACCTGGTGGGAATAGCATCCAATTATGTGAAGGCAGACCTTGGCTTGAGTGATTCTCAGGCCAATATCTTCCCTTCGCTGGTATTCTTTTGGTTCCTTATATTCTCTGTGCCTACTGGAATTCTCATGAACCGTATAGGCCGTAAAAAAACAGTTCTGTTGAGTCTTGTCGTAACATTTGCTTCGTTGCTTCTACCTATATTCGGCGATGGTTATATGTTGATGCTTTGCTCATTTTCTTTGTTAGGGATAGGTAATGCGCTGATGCAGACATCATTAAATCCGCTTTTAAGTAATATTATAAGTGGTGACAAGTTGGCGAGCTCTTTGACTTTCGGACAGTTTGTCAAGGCTATAGCTTCATTCCTGGCACCATACATAGCCATGTGGGGAGCCACTCAGGCCATGCCTACATTTGGTTTGGGATGGAGAATTCTCTTTCCTGTCTATATGGTAATAGCTGTAATAGCCATTCTTTGGTTAGGTTCTACACCAATAGAAGAAGAACGTCCCGATAAGGCATCCGGTTTTGCAGATTGTATTAAACTTTTGGGCTCTCCTTTTATCCTGCTTTGTTTCGTCGGTATAATGTGTCATGTTGGAATTGATGTAGGAACTAATACCACTGCTCCCAAGATACTGATGGAACGTTTGGGAATGAGTCTTGACGATGCTTCTTTTGCAACCAGTCTTTATTTTATATTCCGTACTATAGGTTGTTTTTCTGGTTCGATAATTCTTCAGAAAGTATCTTCTCGTACATTCTTCCTGATAAGCGTACTTTGTATGCTGGCAGCTATGATAGGACTTTTGAGTTCCGATGCTGAAATTATTGTATATGCTTCAATAGCATTGATCGGTTTCGGCAATTCTAATGTCTTCTCAATCATCTTTTCTCAGGCTCTTCTTTCTCTTCCTGAAAAGAAGAACGAGATATCCGGTTTGATGATAATGGGTCTTTTCGGTGGAACAGTATTCCCTTTGCTTATGGGCTTTGCATCGGATGCAGCCGGTCAGGATGGAGCTATAGCAGTAATGGCCATAGGAGTGATTTATTTATTGATTTATACCATGAAACTTAAAAAATAACACATTATGAACGATATCGTAGTAGGAATGGGTGAGGCACTATGGGATGTGCTTCCAGAAGGAAAGAAATTGGGTGGTGCACCAGCAAACTTTGCATATCATATATCGCAGTTTGGTCTGAACAGCCGTGTGGTAAGTGCTGTAGGTGATGATAAATTAGGTGTGGAGATTTTAGAGAATTTCCGCGATAAGAAACTTTATGGAATAGTAGATACAGTCCCTTATCCAACCGGAACCGTGCAGGTAGAACTTGACGCCGAAGGTGTTCCATGTTATGACATAAAAGAAGGCGTAGCTTGGGATAATATCCCTTATACAGCCGGACTGGAGGATCTGGCAAAACATACCCGTGCTGTATGTTTCGGTTCTTTGGCACAGAGAAGTGTAGTCTCTCGCGAGACAATCAACCGTTTCATCGATGCCATGCCCAAAGATGACAATGTACTAAAGATATTTGATATTAACCTCCGTCAGGGATTTTACACAAAGGAGATACTTTGCAACTCTTTCAGCAAATGTAATATATTGAAGATAAACGACGAGGAGTTGGTTACAGTGAGCCGTATGTTCGGTTATCCTGGTATAGATCTTCAGGACAAGTGCTGGATTCTTCTAGCCAAATACAATCTTAAGATGCTGATACTTACTTGCGGTGTAAACGGCAGTTATGTATTTACCCCCGGCAGTATCTCTTTTGTTGAAACTCCAAAGGTTGTTGTGGCCGATACGGTAGGTGCCGGTGATTCATTCACTGCAACATTTGTAGCTTCAATTCTTAAAGGAAAGTCTGTCCGTGAGGCACACGAATTGGCGGTAAAGGTATCGGCTTATGTATGTACTCAGAACGGTGCTATGCCTGTATTGCCCGAGGTATATCTTGATTGAATGAATATATAAACATAATTCTAAGTTTTGACCTATAGCGTGATTGGTCATGATAGAAAATACAAGAAAGGTAACTTTCTTTTTAAAAATGTTTCATGTATATGTAAAAATGTTACATGAAACATTTTTGATTTTATATGAAACATTCATTGCCGGGGCGTTTGTTCATATATTATAGATTTGTACAAAAATTATATATAATAAATTGCATGAAAGCAAAAACTAAACAAGTGCAAAATCTAAAAAGAATTAACTCGGCAGTGCTATTACTTGCCATTGCATGTGCAACAACTTATGCACAGGAGAAATCAGAAAGCGGTAACAATAAAAAAGAAGAGGCAAACAGAAATGTCATGCTTAATGCCGCCAGTGCAAACGGTCCTCGCGAAATTCAAATTGGTCTGCCTTCGGCTGATGTGAATGTTTTGGAGAATGGAATTCCCATTACTTATGCAACAAATCCTCACACTGTAAATTCTCTTTGGCGTGCTGATGCCAGCCTTAGTCATGTGGGATTACTTAAAATTTCCGAAACAGCTGTCACAACGGGTAACATAGGTTATGCTGTTAATTCGTTTACTCAATTAGGACAGGAAAACTTCAACGGAACATTAAACTACAAGACCAATCATTTCGGAATGCAGGAAGTATCGCTTAACCTTAACGGAGGATTATGTAAAGATTGGTTATATAGCGTAAGTATGTATCAGGATTTCGATCCGGGAACATTCGATATTAAGTCGACTCCATTCCAGGATCGTACACAAATCTATAAATTTGCTATAACAAAGAAATATAATGATAACAGGGGTGTTTTCACTGCACTCTATAATTTTTCGAAGAGTCATCCTGTATATAATTATGCAACACAGTCTGCTCCATTTGTATATGTAGGCGATGGCAGTGTGCGTGAATTCGGTGATTTTGCTCTTGGCACCACATCATATCTTCCAATGGATAATGAAATGGTGTATCGTGATATGCGAACTGGCGAAATCAAGAAGACTAATCTATATGATGCAACTGAAAATATCGGTCATGTAGTGACTTTGATGAACGACTATACGTGGGACAATGGACTTAACTGGAAAACAGTAATGAAATATGATCATTCAAAAGGCTCATTGGTTTTCCAAACTCCGATGTCGCTTGATAAGAATGAAGCTGGTATCAATTATCAGTATGAAGCAGCTGATGGAAGTATGCAGCCATATACTGGTGAATATGTTCAGAGCCGTATGTCATGTTTGAACCGTGGATTTATAGATTCATTCATGTTTACAACAGAACTTTCCAAGAAATTGAACAATGGAACATGGAGGTTAGGACTTAATGAATGGTATTATGATATTGACTATACTTCAAGCACTACAATGTATGACCAGTCAGTTCCTTCGGATGGAAGTTATCCTGTAAGACTTTATAATACAGATTATACAAGCGGTAACGGACGTACATATGCGGGTAATGGATATTATTACGATTTGAATAAAAACGCATCTGAATATTATAATGGTTACGAAAATAAACTGGCACTTTATTTTACTCACGATTGGGATATTACAGACTTCTTGAATTTATATTATGGTGCACGTTTGGAATATCAGGCTTTGCGCGGTGAAAATGCAGCAGTTAGAGATGCAAATGGAAATTATGAGGGACGTTTTGCCAATTATAATCTTGGTGCGACAGCTCCAGACGGTGCTACAAAAATTACTGCAACACCTATGAGTTATGACTGGTTGAACTATGCTCTTACAGCTGCTGCTACATATAAATTGAACAAACAGTTTGGTTTTACAGGTGACTTTACTTATATTACGCAACATCCTAAAATCGAAAACTTTGCACCGGCAACTCTGCCAAATGTTGACAAAATATCTGTACCTTTGGGTCGTGCCGGAATTTATTATAACAATGAATGGTTGAGTTTGACTTCACTTTTCTCTTATATCTCAAAGACAAACAATAACTCTACATTGAACCTTCAGCATAAAACTAATGCAGGACAGACAGAGATTATGGCTGCTCCGTTGACATTCGATATTCAGACTTTGGGATGGACAACAGATGTTGTAGCTCGTCCTTTCAAAGGATTTGATCTCCATTTCCTGTTTACATATCAGAAGCCGACATACAAGAAGTATGAAACTTCTGTAACATTCTCTGATGGATATGTAGGAAAAATTAATGCAACAGGAAATATAGTAGCGGAAATTCCCCAGGTGATTGTTGAAATAGACCCAAGTTACATGATTACAAAGGATTTGAAGATTTGGACAAGTTTCCGCTATTTTAGCAAGACATATGCCAATATCAATGATGCATATTATTTCAATGGCCGTTGGGAAACATTCGGTGGTTTGAACTGGCAGGTAAACAAAAAACTTGCTCTAGGATGTACTGTTGTTAACTTCCTTAACCAGACAGGAGCGAAGGGTAGTATAGCTGGTGCAGAACTTATCGAAAAAGAAGATGCAGGTCAGTATGCCGGACACGTAATGGCAGGTAGCTATATCCGTCCGTTCACTGTGGAATTTACAGCTAGTTTGAAATTTTAATATAAAAACAATACATAAAAAAACAACCATGAAAATTAAATTCAATCATTTGGCAGTGGCTTTTACTGCTGTTACTTTTGCAGCATGTCAGCCTCAGGAAAGTGCAGTAACTCTTGAACATCAGGGTGATACACTAACAATAGTACATATCACAAATCCTTCAAAATACTTGCTCCTTCCTATCCAGGAGTCTTGCAATGAGGGTAAGGTGAAACTTGATACAGGAAGTCCGGCTGATGTGGCTATGGATGTACGTCTGGCTGTGGACAGCGTTGAATATTATGTTCCTTTTGCATTACCTCAGGGAGCTAAAAAAGCCAAAGTAACTATAGGACGTGTATCAGCCAATGCTGTATGTTGGGAAAATATTTCTCTTGCAGATACTTTTGATACTGCAAATACTGACTATTATCGTCCAGAATATCATCACACACCACTTTACGGATGGATGAATGATGCAAACGGACTAGTATATAAGGATGGTGAATATCACCTTTATTTCCAGTATAATCCTTACGGCTCTAAATGGGGTAATATGCATTGGGGACATTCTGTAAGTAAGGACCTTGTACGCTGGGAACATCTTGATCCTGCTATTGCACGCGATACGTTGGGACATATCTTCTCAGGAAGTACGGTAATAGACCATAATAACAGCGCAGGCTACGGCAAAGATGCCATGATAGCATTCTATACATCTGCAAGCGATGAAAACGGACAGATACAGTGCATGGCATATAGCAACGACAACGGACGTACTTATACAAAATACGAAAATAATCCTATTCTTACACCATTTGACGGACTTAAGGATTTCCGCGACCCTAAGGTGTTCTGGTATGAACCAGCACAGAAATGGTATATGATTGTATCGGCCGACAAGAATATGCGTTTCTATTCTTCTGCTGATCTTAAGAACTGGGAATATCTGAGTCAGTTTGGTGAAGGTTACGGTGTACAGCCTAACCAGTTTGAATGTCCTGACTTTATTCAGCTTCCTGTCGATGGCAATAAGGACAATATGAAGTGGGTTATGATAGTAAATATCAATCCTGGATGTCCATTTGGTGGTAGTGCTACTGAATATTTTGTTGGTGATTTCGACGGCAAGGAATTCAAATGTGATACAGACAAGAGCATAACTAAATGGCTTGATTTCGGTAAAGACCATTATGCTACAGTTTGCTTCTCAAACACAGGCGACCGTATAATCGCAGTTCCTTGGATGAGCAACTGGCAGTATGCTAACGTTACTCCAATACGCCAGTATCGTGGTGCAAATGCATTGCCAAGAGAACTTTCACTTTATACTAAGAATGGTGAGGTATACATGGCTGCAAATGTGGTCAAGGAAACAGAGACCTTGCGCAAATCAACACGCAAGATTGAAAGTGTTAATGTAGAAAATGAAACTGTAATTGACAGTATAACTGACGGAATAAACAGTGGAGTAGAACTTGAAATGGATATCGTGCCTGGTAAAGCTCAGATTGTTGGTTTCGATATCATGAATGCAAAAGGCGAGAAAACAAAAATCTATCTTGATTTGAAATCTGGACGTGCCGTAATGGATCGTACAGAAAGCGGTTTGATAGCATTTGGTGAGAAAGCAGAACCTCACTTCAAGGAAAACCACGATCGTCGCAAGACAGAATCTGTAAACTATATAAACGATTTCGCTTTGGGAACATGGGCTCCGCTTTCACTGTGTGAAGGTAAGTCCTATCATCTCAACGTGTTTGTTGACAAGTGTTCTGTAGAACTCTTTGTAGATGGTGGACGTATAGCTATGACCAATCTTGTATTCCCAACAGAGGTATACAATTCTCTCCGTTTCTATACTGAGGGGGGTAAGGCTGAGATTAAAAATCTGAATATTCATAAATTAGGATTGTAATATTTATGAGTACAACATCCCAGAATAATCTTTCACGCCTTATTCCTGTGATGCTATGTTTCTTTGCGATGGGTTTTGTCGACCTGGTTGGGATAGCATCGAATTACGTAAAGGCAGACCTTGGCTTGAGTGATTCTCAAGCCAATATCTTTCCTTCGTTGGTATTTTTCTGGTTTCTGATATTCTCTGTTCCTACGGGAGTGTTAATGAACCGTATCGGACGTAAGAAAACCGTAGTTTTAAGTATGATAGTGACATTTGCATCATTATTGTTACCTATATTCGGTGACAACTATACATTGATGCTGTGTTCATTTTCTCTTCTAGGTATCGGCAATGCCTTGATGCAGACATCTCTTAATCCTCTTTTGAGCAATATAATCAGTGGAGACAAACTTGCCAGTTCATTGACTTTTGGTCAGTTTGTAAAGGCTATAGCTTCATTTCTTGCTCCATACATAGCTATGTGGGGAGCTACACAGGCAATGCCTACTTTCGGTCTTGGTTGGAGAATCCTTTTCCCTATTTATATGGTCGTTGCAATAATTGCTATCCTTTGGCTTAGTGCTACTCCTATTGAAGAGGAACGTCCCGATAAGGCATCCGGTTTTGCAGATTGTATTAAACTTTTGGGCTCTCCTTTTATCCTGCTTTGTTTCGTCGGCATAATGTGTCATGTCGGAATTGATGTAGGAACTAATACCACTGCTCCCAAGATACTGATGGAACGTTTGGGAATGAGTCTTGATGATGCTTCTTTTGCAACCAGTCTTTATTTTATATTCCGCACTATAGGTTGTTTTTCTGGTTCGATAATTCTTCAGAAAGTATCTTCACGTTTGTTCTTTTTGATAAGCGTTCTTTGTATGCTGGTAGCCATGATTGGGCTGTTGATTTCTGATGCTGAATTTGTTGTTTATGCTTCAATAGCATTGATCGGTTTCGGCAATTCTAATGTCTTCTCAATCATCTTCTCTCAGGCTCTTCTTTCTCTTCCTGAAAAGAAGAACGAGATATCCGGTTTGATGATAATGGGTCTTTTCGGTGGAACAGTATTCCCTTTGCTTATGGGATTTGCTTCTGATGCAGCAGGACAGGACGGAGCCGTTGCCGTAATGGGAATAGGAGTGATTTACCTTCTTTTTTACACTATGAGATTAAGGAAATAAGTTTTTAGTTCTAATAACTAACAACTCATAACTCATAACTCATAATTTTTAATTCTTAATTTTTAATTCTTAATTAATATCATGAACGATATCGTAGTAGGAATGGGTGAGGCACTATGGGATGTGCTTCCAGAAGGAAAGAAATTGGGTGGTGCACCAGCAAACTTTGCATATCATATATCGCAGTTTGGTCTGAACAGCCGTGTGGTAAGTGCTGTAGGTGATGATAAATTAGGTGTGGAGATTTTAGAGAATTTCCGCGATAAGAAACTTTATGGAATAGTAGATACAGTCCCTTATCCAACCGGAACCGTGCAGGTAGAACTTGACGCCGAAGGTGTTCCATGTTATGACATAAAAGAAGGCGTAGCTTGGGATAATATCCCTTATACAGCCGGACTGGAGGATCTGGCAAAACATACCCGTGCTGTATGTTTCGGTTCTTTGGCACAGAGAAGTGTAGTCTCTCGCGAGACAATCAACCGTTTCATCGATGCCATGCCCAAAGATGACAATGTACTAAAGATATTTGATATTAACCTCCGTCAGGGATTTTACACAAAGGAGATACTTTGCAACTCTTTCAGCAAATGTAATATATTGAAGATAAACGACGAGGAGTTGGTTACAGTGAGCCGTATGTTCGGTTATCCTGGTATAGATCTTCAGGACAAGTGCTGGATTCTTCTAGCCAAATACAATCTTAAGATGCTGATACTTACTTGCGGTGTAAACGGCAGTTATGTATTTACCCCCGGCAGTATCTCTTTTGTTGAAACTCCAAAGGTTGTTGTGGCCGATACGGTAGGTGCCGGTGATTCATTCACTGCAACATTTGTAGCTTCAATTCTTAAAGGAAAGTCTGTCCGTGAGGCACACGAATTGGCGGTAAAGGTATCGGCTTATGTATGTACTCAGAACGGTGCAATGCCAGTATTACCGGAAGTTTATTTAGACTAAGATACTATAAGTCTGTAATTACAAGTTGACAAGATTCCTTACGGGTCTTGTCAGCTTGTTCCTTTTTTAACATCTGTAGGATTTTCACCAAAGAATTCCTTATAACATTTTGTGAAATATGATGGAGAAGAAAATCCTACTTCGTATGCAATTTCAGAAATACTTCTTTCTGTTGAGGTCTTGATAATGGCATTTGCTTTGTTTAGTCTGGCTATTCTAAGCAGTTCGATAGGAGTATATCCTGTTAGAGCTTTTGCTTTTCGGTATAGCTGTACTCTGCTGAATCCTATTTTTTCTCCCATGTCCTCAACACTAAAGTCTGCATTACCCATATTTTTTTCGATAAGTTCACGTAGCTTTTCTACAAATCCTTTGTCTGTATCGGTTAAAGGGGTATTGCTGACCACAGCTTTGTCGCCGAAGAAATCTTTCAGTCTGTTGCGATTGTCTATCAGATTGTGAAGCCTAGCCATAAGCAGTTCTGAACTGAATGGCTTAGATATATATGAATCTGCTCCGCACTCGTATCCTTTAATTTTCTGTTCATCCATTGAGTATGCAGTCAGCATCATCACAGGAATATGCGATGTGCGTGGTTCTGCTTTTAGGCGGCGACAACATTCCATACCGTCCATAACGGGCATCATTACGTCACATATTATAATATCCGGGATGTTGGCTATTGCAAGTTTCAGTCCTTCGCTTCCGTTTCCGGCTTCAATTACAGAATATGTGTCTTTTAGTAATGTTTTTACGTAGTCCCTTACATCTTGATTGTCATCTATTATTAAAACTACCTCTTTCGTTTTCTCTTTATTGTCTTTATTTACTGTTGTATTATCTACAGTCAGACTTTCCTGATCTGCCATAACTACGGCTCCTTCCTTCAGGTTGTTCAGTACGGCTTTTCTATTTATTTCCGAATATATTTCTCCATCTTGTTTTATTGGTATTTTTATAGTAAATACAGTGCCGTCTCCTTCTTTGCTTTCTACTGAGATATTTCCATGATGTAACTCAACGAAAGCCTTCACCAGGGCCAGACCTATTCCTGAGCCTGCATGGTGTACATCTATCTGATAGAAACTTTCGAATATATGTTTTACGTGTTCTGCAGGCATACCTACGCCTGTATCAGAAAATTTTATACACAGAATATTATCCGAAAGTTTTTTCATATATATGCTTATACTTCCGTTTTCCGGAGTGAACTTAAATGCATTTGAAAGCAGATTGTATGTGATTCTTTCCATCATTTCTGCATCTGCAACAACATTATAATCTCCTTTTTCGGCAGTAAAGCGGTATTGTATATGTTTTCTGTAGGCTAGGGTGCGGAATGCCTCTGCCCATTCTTTCATACAATCCATAATGTTGAATTCCGACAGATGCTTTTCCAGTTTACCATTCTCGAACTTACGGAAATCCATTATCTGGTTTATTAGTCTTAGCAGTACAGTAACATTTTTATGTATAATGTTCAGTAAGAACCTTTCGTTTTCTTTTATGTTTTCACTTTCAAGAAGCCTTTTCACAGGGTCGGCAATTAATGTTAGTGGTGTACGGAAATCGTGCGATACATTTGTGAAAAAAGCAAGTTTGGCTTTCGTGGCTTCTTCCAGTTTTCGCGAAAGGTCTATTAGCTGATCTCTTTGTTCTTCCAGTTGCTGTTTCTGTTTTGAGAGTTCTGCATTAAGTCTTATTTTTGTCCAGTAGGCCCTAACGACGAAGAATAAAAGTACAGCAAGCAGTATGGCAATAACTATACATGCATAAAGGAACATCTTTTGTGACGAATATCTGATGAGATATAAATCCAGTTTTTTGTTCAACACTTTAATCTTGCCATCCAGGGTATTTATATGTGAGGTTTGCATTTGCATTATTCTTGCATTTCCAGCATTGACTAAGGCAGACGACAACATATTTTCCTTTTCATAGTATTTATTCTCGAGTATATTCATTGCTACTTGCACAGCCCTGTCTCCACCTGTAGGGTAGATAAATGTAGCATCAAGAATACTGTCTGCTACTAGTTCCACACCAAGTTTTTCTCCAGAAAGGGCATCAACTCCCACAAATAACATTTCTTTTTCACGTCCTACCTTTTTTGCCGCTTTGTATGCGCCTAAAGCCATAGGGTCATTTTGGGCAACAATCATGTCAATGTCTTTATAGTGTGCCAGGATTGAGTCTGATTTATTTTCTGCCTTATCTTTAAGCCATGCGGCATCAACTGTAGATATTATTTTTATCTCAGGATAATCTTTTAGAATATCATACATTCCTTTTTGTCTTTCTGCTGCAGGTGTAGAACCTTTCAAACCGGTAAGTTCAACAATATTTCCTTTCCCGTTTAAACGGTTTGCAATGTATGTACCTATCTGCTTTCCCATCAGATAATTGTTTCCTCCGACAAATGCTGTGTATTTGTCAGAACTGATTTTTCGGTCAACCAAAACTATTGGGATACCACTTTCGTATGCTTTTTCTATAACCGGTGTAATGGCTTCTGCTTCGTTAGGAGAAACTATTATTAAGTTTACTCTTTGGGCTATAAAATCTTCTATATCTTTTATCTGGTCTTGATTATTGTCCTTTACCGTTTTTATGTCTATCTCTAGTCCGGGATAGAAAAGAGCCTCTCTCTTTATCTCTTTGTTCATGCGGGTTCTCCATTCATCATCGCTACATTGGGATACGCCGATAATGAAATTTCGTTCAGAACGCGAACAAGACGATATAAAGAATATCAGTATTAATGAAATGATTATACAGATGTTATTTATGTTGCAGTTTCTCATTTTATTGATTTGAAAATTATCGTATTTCATGGTATTAACTGCAAAAATAATCAATAAATACTAATATTGATAGTAGTTTCTATAAAAAATCGGATAGAATGAAATTCTAAAATTTCATTCTATCCGATTAAAAAGATGGGTTAATTTATATTATCTGCTTCCACCAGCCCACCAAACAGCTTCTGTGAATACGTATTGTCCGTTTCCATATGCCTTTTGTACATTTGGATTTGAAGATACTTCATCTCCTCCATAAGGTGCTCTTAATGGGAATTTACCTTCATTCTGGAATCCATAGAATTCTTTTAATGATTTTCCTTCACCAAGCAGACGTCTTACATCGTTATAACATTCTGTTGTTTCACCGTTAGATCCCCACATTCCAAGATATTTCTGTATCATCGTTTCCTTAATAGGATCTGCGTCGAATTTAGGTTCTACAGAATTTGTAAAGTATGTTTCAGCATCATTTTCAGTAAGTGCAGTAGTGCTGTTCTTTGTAATAGGATATGAGCTTTGCTTCAGAGCAGATGCAATGTTTGTTTCCATATTTGCAAATGCAGCTTTTATAGCATCTTTTAATACCGCTTTTGCTTCTTCAGCTTTATTAAGTCTAACCAATGCTTCTGCTTTTATGAAGAGTAATTCATGATAACTCAGAAGCAATGTAGGTGCGTCGCTTGCCAGTCCGAATATAGATGTAGAGTATTTGCGCTGTGTCTGTTCCGGTTTTCCGTTAGGAGCAAGCATAAGAGCCTCATCGTCCTTGCCGTCAATTTGTCTTCCGCTGTTTTTATCGTCTAAAGCTGTTAAGTATACTCTGTTGATACGCGGGTCATTTCTTTCGTTCAGCTTGTCGAATAAACTTTGGCTGGCACCCAGATATTCTCTACTGTCGAAGAAATCGAAGCATGGGTTTACATTGCTGGAGCCGTTGTAAATAGTGAAAGCAGCCTGTTCGTCTGCGTTTTGAGCGGCTTGATCAAGACATCTCAGTACTTCATTCAATACCTCTTCCTGATTTTCTGCTTTGTTTAAAGTGTGCATTAAATATCTTGCCTTCAAACCGTAAGCAAGTTTTAGCCATTTTTCCACAGCTTTGTCATCGCCACCAAACAATATATCCTGCGAACCAGGACCACCGGTGGCATGAGTATCACCTTTAGGTAAATCTTCGATAGCAGCATCAAGATAATTTATAATTCCTGTATAAATATCTTTCTGAGCATCAATTTTCGGTGTCATGAATTGTGGCTTACCATTGTCTAATTTGGCAAGCGCTGCTTCGCTGAAAGGAGCGTCGCCAAATGCGTCGGTAATCAATGCAGAGTTTATGGCTGCCAAGACTTCAGCCATACCTTTTGTGGTATAATTTCCGGGTTGTGTTCCTGTATCAGAACACTTGTCAATGATTATACGTGCATTTTTAAGTGTGCTGTACAGGTTTCCCCAAACATTATTGAAAGTGGTTGATGAATAAACTTCCTGTATTCTGGTTTCTGCATTCCATAATTGATTGTAAACACCAACTTCATGTTCTATGTAAGACGAAAAGTAATGGTTGAAATCTCCACCTACATTGCTGAATGCAGTAGATGTTATTACATCTGTCAATATGAATTTCGCATCAACATCGTGTGCATTGTCTACATTCTTGTTTATATCATCCATAATATCTTCCGAACAAGCGAACAATCCGCCTGACATCAATATTACAGACAAATATTTTCCTATATTTTTAAACGTAAATTTCATAATTGTTCTTTTTTTAGAATTTGAATGTTAAACCAAAACCGTAGCTTGAAGTTCCCGGCATTGAGAAGCGTTCAAAGGCACCTGCCATGTTATTGTTACCCAATGTAGCTTCAGGGTCAAGACCCGGCAATTGAGACCATATGATAATATTACGTGCAAAGACATTTGCCGAAATATTCAGACCTTTAGTCTCAACTATAGGGTAGCTTAGCGCTATTTCGCGAAGTTTAATAAATGAATTATCATAAACAGAAGCTTCATCTATGCCGTTCAATGCATTGAAGTAGTTGAATGCATCTTCACCTTTTATTTTTATATCGTTTGGCGAATATGTTCCATCTGCATTTTGTTTTACGGCTGGGAGTTCAAACAAAAACTCATCTTGCTTGCGATAGTCTGCCGAACGCTGGGTTACACCGTAGTAGTCAAGCACTCCCATAGTACCACAATACATCTGTCCGCCCTGTTTCCAGTCAAGGACTGCAGACAGTCTGAACTTATACAATTCTAATGTAGTATTGAAACCTAGACGGAAGTCAGGAGAAATTTTGCCGATAACCTGTGGCTCACCTGCTTGTGGCATACCATTTTCATCAACAACAATATCACCGTTTTCATTTCTAAGGTATCCGGAACCATAAATAACCGGGAATTTATCTCCAATACTTGCTCTGACTTGTGGGGTTACGAATCCACCAAGCATGATGCTGTTTACTCCTTCTGCCAAAGCATCTACATAGTTGTCAATCTTAGAGAAGTTAAATCCAAAATCCCAATATATGTTTTTCTTGTCTATAGGTTTGAATGATAGTGTA
The DNA here is from genome assembly GCA_944322395.1 of uncultured Phocaeicola sp. Classification (GTDB taxonomy): domain Bacteria; phylum Bacteroidota; class Bacteroidia; order Bacteroidales; family Bacteroidaceae; genus Phocaeicola. The sequence continues at coordinate 47,543 of CALUPA010000003.1, read as the reverse complement.
AGTTCATGTGCATTGGTATGAATGGCACCTCCATTGGTTATCATTTCGTTATATCCTGTTGAAGTAGACAAAGGAACTGCAAAAATCTGGTCTTTTACATTCTGTCTAGAGAATGTATAGTTTAGTGAAACGATACCATGCCAGAATGCCAAATCCAAACCTATCTCGTACGATTTAGTATTTTGTGGCTTAAGGTTAGGGTCGTAAATCTTATAGTATGGAATATACGATGTAACCGAACCGAACGGATACTGTATAGGTGTACCTGCAGAGAAACCGCCGCCATATCCAGGAACGTAGTATTGGTTCTCAAAGTATTCGCCTGCCATACCTACCTCTGCATATGAACCTCTGATCTTACCAAATGTCAGGACTTCGTTATCCTTCAATTCCGGAAGTTCGGTGAATATCCATCCCAAAGAAACGGAAGGGTAGGTGAATGAACGGTTGCCGCGTGGCATAGTAGAAACAATATCATTTCTGACAGTGGCGTTAAAATACAACATATTGTTCCATGACAAAGAAAGGTTGGCAAAATTACCTACAGTACGTTTCTTTTTTGTTTTCTGTTCTGCCTGGAATACTGAAGCATTACTGATGTGATTCCATCCCGGGAAATTGAAGTTATAACCTTCGGCTGTGGTTATTCTGGTTGATTTGTCAACAAACTCATTACCGTATAGTAAGTTCATGTCAAGCTTATCATTGATTTTCCAGTCATAACTTAATGTGAACAAAGAGTTTAACTCAATTATGTTGTAGTCATCTTGTCTTGAATATCCAGACTTATAACTGAAATCACCGTATCCGTAGTTGTCGGAATAAATAGTACTGTAAGAATCGGCACCTAACTGATATTTTGCAGTCAGAGTGTGGTTTTCTGTACCAAAATTAGTTTTGTATTGTGCGTAAGCATTTCCGAAGAAACGTTGTGACTGCTCTGTGAACGAGTTGTTTTCGGTAGCCCAATAAGCATTGTTGAAAACAGACGTTCTATAGTTATTTTGTGTATAGGGGTCACCTTCTACATGTGATGGGATACCGTTGAAGTCATAGCTTGATGGAGCACCGTAAACTGTAGCTACAACACCTTCGTTACCAGAGCTTTGTTTTCTGATTTTTGATGTGATGAAATTACCACTGAATCCTGTTGTCCAATTCTTTGAAAGGTTGGCGGTAGCGTTCATTTTAACATTATATCTATCCATTCCAGTTTCAGGAATTATACCATCGGAAGTACTGTTTCCAAGTGAGAATGAATAGTATCCTTTGTCAAAAGCTTGTGCCACATTTACGTTATTACTCCATGAAACACCAGTATTAAAGAAGTTTTTAGCATTATCGTATGCCTGAGGAGTAGCCCAAGGGTCTAAACCGGCAGCTGCACGCTGTGGTACATAGTACTGTCCCTGATGCAGATTTGCACCATTGTTGGTATATTCGTTTGCAGTGTTACCTCCGTAAGTAGGATCGTTTGCAAGTTCTGAAATCAGTGGTCCCCAAGCTGTGGAAGCTGTTGGATTAAAGACACCGTTAAGACCTTGAGCAAATTCCTTCTGGAACTCAGGTAATGTAGAAACCTTATCAAAAGACAGATTAGTATTTACTGTTACAGTTGGTTTACCTTTAGCTGCTCCTTTACCGCTTTTTGTAGTAATGACAATAACACCATTCGATGCACGCATACCGTAAAGGGCAGATGCAGCCTGTCCTTTAAGGATATTAATACTTTCAATATCGTTAGGGTCTATATCGACGGCACGGTTTGCGAAGTCAGCACCAGCAACACTACCTGTATTTCTTGTATCTGTATCAATATCAGCTGCAGAAGTTATAGGCATACCGTCAATAACATATAGTGGAGTATTGTCACCAGTGAATGAACGTACACCACGGATTGTTATTTGTGATGATGCTCCAGGCATACCTGAAGAAGGGGTAATGTCTACACCTGACACTTTCCCCTGCAGGGCAGAAGACAAACTTGTACTTGCTGCCTGTGTAAGTTGCTCACCCTTAACATCTTGTACTGCATATGCCAAAGCTTTCTTTTCTTTGGAAATACCCATTGCAGTAACAACTACTTCATCCAATAGCTCTGTATCTGATTTTAATGTTACATTTACTACAGGTTCAATAGCTACTTCCTGGGCTTTCATTCCGATAAATGAAATTACTAAAGTTCCGGCCGAACTTGGAACATTAGTAATAGTGAAATTACCGTCAATATCAGTCACAGTACCTACTGTAGTACCTTTAACTAATACTGATGCACCCACTACCGGTAAACCATCCTCATGAGAAGTGACAGTTCCTGTCACTTTAGAGACTTGCGCGTTTACCAGACCTATACCGATAAACAGACAGGTCATTAACAGCATCAATTTTCTTTTCATAAAAAATCTCTCTTAAAGTTTAACTTTACATTAATAAAAATTTATTCTCTCTAACGGGATGCAAAAATACAAAACATTTTCAAATATACATTCTTTTATCAAGCAAAATGCTCACTTCATTGACCTTTTAACACTGTAGAATATCTTTTACTTCAAAAAGTTTATTTTTAATGTTATTTTTTTGCATTAAATATGCAAAAAGATCAATTAATTACTCAAGATTACAAATCAGAACTTTGTGCGTTTATAAATTTATGCCTTGATTATTTATGCGTCATTAATATCATAATTTATTAATAAAGAAATATTATGGAGAAGATTTGTTTTAAGTTGGTACTTAATGGTAAGGATAAAGTAAATTCCAACAATATTACTATGGTAGAAGTGGAAGCACAACAGTTTTCTAAAAGAATATATCTGCCAACCAATGTGTTTTTAAAACCTTCACAATGGAATAAAGAAAATCAGGAAGTATTACCTTCACATCCTAATCATGAATTATTAAACAGATTTCTACAAGAGTATTTACTTAAATTGGAATGGAAAGAATTACAAATGTGGAAAAACAATACTCCAATGACCATTGAACAACTTGGGAAATATGGGATGTACGAATGTAGAAATACTGACTTGTTGTTTACTGATTTCTGTAAAGAATATATCAATAACAGTAGAAAACGTGATAGTACCAAAAAAAACTTAATGACAACCGTAAAACTTATAAATATTTTCAGAGCTGACACATCGTTCCATTCCCTTACATATGAATACATCATGGGATTTGAGAATTTCCTTACGTCAAGAAATTATAAAGTCAATACTATTATAAAACATATAAAACACTTAAGGAGTTTTTACAATGAAGCAATAAATAGAGAGTTTATAAAGGCAGGAGAGGATGCATTCAGGAAATACAAAATGCTAAAAGGGGAAGCAAACTATACATTTTTACAGCCAGAAGAACTTGAAAAATTAGAGACATTGTCACTAAAAGAAAAAAACAAACATATGCAGCACACTTTGGATGCTTTCTTATTCTGCTGTTACACAGGATTACGTTATTCCGATTTTTGCTCGCTAAGAAAAGATAACTTGATTATTATTAATAATAATGTATGGCTTGTATATAAATCTGTCAAAACGACAGTTGAGGTCAGACTTCCTCTCTATCTACTTTTCAATGGAAATGCTATTTCTATACTTGATAAATACAAAGACGTTGATTCCTTTTTCAAAATCAGTTCAAACTCCAATATAGACAAAGAACTTATAATAATTAGAAAACTAGCCGGAATAAATACACATATTTCATTTCACACTGCAAGGCACACCAATGCAACACTGTTAGTGTATAAAGGTGTTAATATAACAACTGTTCAGAAACTCCTTGGACACAAAAAAATAAAGACCACTCAGCATTATGCTGATATTCTTCCGCAAGGTATCGTAAATGATCTGGAAAGAAATGCTTGAATAAACATTTCATAAATTGTAATGTAAAATTAATATAAATGCCATGATATATTCTTTATATACAACTTATATATAGATTTATTATTAATAAAAAGAACTTTACTCGAAAGCATATAAAAAAGTTCGGCCGGAACTTTGGTAATAGTTAATCTGGCAAAACTTGTTAGTCGTTAGTTTAATATCATTGATTGTTATATTTTAATGTCTTATGAAAAAAAACTTTTTGTTTAATTTATTTAGTTTACTGTTAATCGTAGTCCTTTTTGGATGCTCTGAAGAGGTTAATACTGATTTCGGTTCATATGTTGATCCTAATAGTCAGAATCTGACTGTAACTCAAAAAAATGTAACAGCTTCTACTTTCACTTATAGTGTTGAGGTTAAAGATGCTGAGATTCCATATTTGGTAATGTTTATAGATAAGACTGTTATCGATGATGTTGCTAAATCAGATTTGCCGGAATATGTAATGAAAGAAGCGCAGAGTGTGGCGTCTTCTTGTGGAAAAACTTTGCAGCAATATTTGGATTCTGTTTCTGTAAAAGGTAATGTTGATGAGAAGGTTATTAAAAACTTGTTGCCAGGTTCATTGTATGAACTTGTTGTCCTTCCATTTTCAGGAACAAAGCCGGCAAATAAAGCTGAAACATTGTTCTTCCAGACTTTAAAGGCTGATGCTGTTGATTGTAGTTTTGATGTTGAAGTTTTAAGTAGCGAAGAAACAACAGCAAGTTTTGGAGTGACTCCGTCAGATAAGAACATAGAATGGTATACAGCTGTATTAACAAATGAAAGTTATGAAAGTGCCAAGAAACTTAATTATTCAGATGAGTTTATTATTCAAAATGTTTTTGCTCAGCAGTTTGAATATATCCTAGCGCAATTGGCAGAAGGTGATATAAATAAAGTAACAGATGAATTGGTAAATCAGGCTTTAGATCAATTATTCTTTAAGGGGGATAATGAACTGACTTATAAAAACCTTACTTCTAACACTAAATACATTTGTTTGTTTGGTGCTTATGATAGAGTGCTTTTGTCAAGCTTGACAGAAGCTGTTTTGGTTTCTAAGGCTTCTACAAAAGAATTTAGTACAAAGGCTTATGAGTTTAATGATGTGACATTTGATTTGGAAGCGGTTGTACATGATGGGGTTCGTGCAGATATTTATGTTAAACCATCTGATAAAAATATGGCTTATGCATTTTGGTATGAATCATTTACTGAAGAAAATAAAGATTATGACAATATGCAGATGGCTGAACTGTTAGTAAAGATGTATGCTGGTTATCCTCCGTTTATGTGGGCTAACTATAAGGGTGATATGGTTTTGATGGATAAGGGAGTAACACCTGGTAGTGAAAACTTTATATTGGCGTTTACTTATAATAATGGTATCACATCTAATCCAGCTCTTTATAAATATACTGTGCCAGCAGCAGGTGACCCAAATAAATTGGTGCTGACATATAAAGATGTTAATGCTACTGCTTATAATTTGAGCATGAAATCTGAAGTTTCTGATAATACAATTCTATATGCCTCAATAGTTGTTCCAGTTGATTCATATAATGAAACAGAATATAAGGCTTTGGTTGAAGCAAATATTGCATATGAGTATAAGATGAATTCACAATATAACCCTTCTCTCACTATGGAATCATTCTTGTATAATAATGATTATTATAGACCGGGTAATAAGACTCTAGTTTTTGAAAAGATGCAAGCTTCTACTGATTATATTGTTGCATCTATGATTATTGACGCAACTGGAAAAGTCGTTAGGGTGATAGAACAACCAGTCACTACTAAAGAACTTTCTGCTGCTACAGTAATTGATAAGATTGAAGGTGTGTTTAGCGGTGATGATGCAGCTGATATATTCAATAATGAATCTGCAAGAGGAAGAGCAGTCGTTGCGTTAAGATATACTCCAGGAGCAAATTCAAAAGATGTTATTTATGGTGTGGCAAAGGATAATGAAAGAATAACAGACAGTAAAGATGACTACTTCATTCTTGCAGAATATAATGTACCATGGAATGCTGTAGGTGAAAGTGGATTGTCATTTGTAATTTGTGACTGGAACAATAAGTATTTTAGTTTCTCTTATGCAAAAGATAATAATGGCGTTGAGGGTGTGATGAAACGTACTTTCATAGACAATATAACAACTTCAAATGTTGGAACTAAAGAGGAACTTCAGGCTTTATATGATGAGACTGTAACAGAAACAGAAGCTGGAAGAGCTGTTTCTTCTGAAACAAGCGAACAGAATTCTTATATTAGAGCAAAAGTAGTTTCAGCAGAAAATGGAGTTAATCCTTATAAAGTAAAGTTGGAAAAGGTGCTTCCTTCTATGAATAAAGATTTAGAATCTCCTGTTGCTTATATTTATAATGGTAAGTTCTCTAGCTTGAAGTTCGTTAACTAATGATATAGATATTTTTCGGTTTAAAACAAAATTAAATAATATGAAATTAAGATTTTTATACATCTTGTCTATCTTCTGTTTGTTGTTTACAGCATGTTCGGAAGAAAAGATAGTGGTTCTATCACAGACGGAATTTGTAGATATTCCATGTGAAGGTGGAACTTACGAGATAGAACTTGATACAAAAGCAGAGTGGACTGCAACAAGTTTGAACGATTGGTGTTCAGTAGCTGAGAAATCAGGTATTGGCTCAGGAAAGGTTCGTGTTGTAGTTGAAGGCAATATACGTGCGGCTCGTACAGGTGAGGTAATTATTTTTTCTAATGATGAAAGACAGGTTGTTACTTTCCGCCAGAAAGGATTGGAAGAAGATGAATTGGTTTACAAACTTCCTGTGATATTTCATGTAATATATAATAATCCATCAGATAAAACACAGAACCCTGATGCTGAAGATATATATGAGTTGTTGGATAATGTGAATAAGTTTTATAGAAATGCAATGGGTACAAGTCAGGATATTAAACTTGAATTTGTGGCTGCACAATTTGACCCTAAAGGAAATGAACTTGCTGAACCAGGTATTGAACGTGTTCAGTGGCCGGCTGCTACGCTTGATGCTGAGGATGTGATGTCTGACCAGACAAATAAATATACACATTTCTTGTGGGAACCTAATGATTATGTAAATATCCTTTTATATAACTTTACTCCAAGTGGTCAAGGGTATACAATTCTTGGAATCTCTACATTCCCTTATACAACAAAGGCTCATCCATTGGACGGAACAGATGTTTTGGATGATATGAACATAACACTTGAAAACATAAAATATGTTCGTGCAGTTTCAATTAATAGTTCATTTATGTATGACAGTGATGATCAATTGGTTGAAATGGGACGAGTTCCTGCTGAATGGTGTGATGTAATGAATCTTCAGAATAAAACTTATATAACACTTGCTCATGAACTTGGTCATTATTTTGGATTGCGTCATGTCTTCTCTGAAAGCGAAACAGAATTGGCTGATACAGATTATTGTACAGATACAAAATCATATGATAAACAGACTTATGACCAAAACATATCATATCAGTTGAATCTTTTGGCTCAAAGTGAGGATTACGCAAAACAGTTTGACTGGGCTTCATTATTTTCTAGAACAGATTTAGACGGTGAGGAATTCGAATCTCATAATATAATGGATTATGCATATTGTCATCTTGACGAATTCACTCCGCAGCAGAAAGAAAGAATGCGTCACGTGTTGCTTTATAGCCCGATGATTCCTGGACCAAAAGATACTCGCGATGTATTGTCAAGAGGTGGTACACCTGAAGGACGTTTGGACTTGCCGTTTAGCTATTCAACAGGATGTCCTACACGTATTGTGAAATAATTTATCTATAAATATCAATAATTATTAATGAAATTAATATATATGAGAAATAAAATGATGCTGTTATTAACCTGCCTTGTTATATGTGTAGGCTTGGTTAATGCTCAGGTTTCTAAAGTAACAGGTACTGTTACTTCATCTGAGGATGGCCTCCCGGTTGTGGGTGCATCAGTATTAGTTAAAGGTACTACAGTTGGTACTGTGACAGATATTGACGGTAATTTTACATTGACAAATGTTCCAAGTACAGCAAAGACACTTCAAGTCTCATTTATCGGTATGAGAACAGAAGAAGTTGCTGTAAAACAGATAGTAAATGTTATATTGCATTCTGATACAGAAATGCTTGAAGAAGTAATGGTTGTGGCGTATGGTACAGCTAAAAAATCAGCATTTACAGGTTCGGCTGCTGTTGTTGACGCAGAAGAAATCGGTAAAATACAGACTTCTAATGCTGCTCAGGCACTTACCGGTAAGGTTTCAGGTGTACAGTTAAATACTGCATCAGGACAGCCAGGTACAACTACACCTACTATCCGTGTACGTGGTATTAGCTCAATAAATGCGGGTAATGATCCTTTGGTTATTCTTGATGGTGCTCCATATGATGGAGATTTGAATAATATAAATACGCAGGATATTGAGTCTATGACAGTGCTTAAAGATGCTGCATCAAATGCATTGTATGGTGCTCGTGGAGCAAATGGTGTTATCATGATAACAACGAAAAAAGGTAAGTCTGGTAGTGCTAGGGTTACTTTAGATGCAAAATGGGGATCTAATAGCCGTGCCTCACGTGATTATAATTTTATAAAAAGTCCTGCACAGTATTATGAGATGTATTACGGTGCATTACGTAATTATTTCATAAATGAATTGTTGTATTCACCAGAACAAGCTTATGTAGCGGCTAATACTGCTATGTTGGGAACAGGTGACTATGGATTAGGATATAATGTATATACTGTTCCAGAAGGACAATATTTAATTGGTACTAATGGTAAGTTAAACCCTAATGCTACACTTGGTCGTGTAGTAGAATATCAGGGACAGCAGTATACTTTGTCTCCTGATAATTGGTTGGATGAAGCATATCGTAATGGCTTACGTCAGGAATATAATGTTAGTATAAGTGCAGGTACTGATAAATCTTCATTCTATACATCTGTAAACTATCTTAATAATGAAGGTATAACTGCTAATTCCAATTATGAACGATTGACTGCACGTTTGAAGTCTGATTTTCAAATTAAGTCTTGGTTGAAGGTAGGTGCAAATATGTCTTATGCTCATTATGACACTAAGTATTTTGATCCAGATGAAGATGGCAATTCTAATTCTTCTGCAAATATTTTCGCTACTGCTACTCAGGTTGCCCCTATATATCCACTTTATATGCGTGATGGAAACGGAAACATAATAATAGACGAAAACGGTTACCAGAGATATGATTATGGTGATGGAACCAATGGTGGCGGTAAACGTCCTTTCTTAAGTGGCTCAAATGCTTATTCTGCAAACTTACTAGATACAAATACCAATGAAGGTAATGCAATGAATGCATCAGGTTTTGCAGAAATACGTTTTTTGAATGATTTTAAATTTACTTGGAACAGTGGTGTTAACATCAACGAAACAAGAACAACACAGGTAACAAACCCTTATTATGGTCAGTATGCAAGTTCTAATGGTATAACATCAAAATATCATACTCGTTCGTTGTCATATAACCATCAGCAGTTATTGAATTACCAGAAGACTATTGGTAAACACAACATAGGTGTTATGTTAGGACATGAATATTATCGCAATAATTATTATTATCTGTATGCAAGCAGATCTGGAATGTTTGATCCTACTAATTCGGAACTTGCAGGTGCAATAACTGATAAGGGTGGTAATTCTTATACTACAGACTATAATACAGAAGGTTATTTTGGCCGTATCCAATATGATTTTGATGAAAAATACTTCTTGTCTGGTTCGTATCGTCGTGATGCTTCGTCTCGTTTCCATCCGGATCATCGTTGGGGTAATTTCTGGTCAGCAGGTGGTGCTTGGCTGATAAGCAAGGAAGATTTCTTTGATGTAGAAGGTATTGACTTGTTGAAACTTAAGGCATCATATGGTTCACAAGGTAATGATAATATCGGTGACTACAGATATATGAATACATATGATATCGTTAATTCATCTGGTAGTCCTGCTGCAGTTCCTAAATATATGGGTAATGAGAATATTACATGGGAAACAAACGGAAACTTTAATGCTGGTATTGAATTTGAATTGTTCAAAGGACGTGTTACTGGAGGTATAGAATATTTCTACCGTAAGACAACTGATATGTTGTTCTCGTTCCCTTTGCCTCCTTCATTTGGATATACTTCATACTATTCAAATATTGGAGACATGCGTAATCAGGGAGTTGAAGCAGAGTTTAAATTCAATATTGTTAATACAAAAGATTTTAACTGGGATGTAAACTTTAATCTTACTCATTACAAAAATAAAGTAACTTACTTGTCTGATCAAAGCAAGACAATGGAAGTTGACGGGGTAAAAGGTTTTAGTAGTAGTAATATGTATTTCGGTGAAGGCATCTCTTTATACACATTCCGTTTGAAGAAGTTTGCTGGAGTTGATGAAAATGGTGAGTCTCTTTTCTATAAGAATGTAATGGACACAAATGGTAATGTCGTAGGTCGTACAACTACTAAAGAGTATTCTGAAGCTGATTATTATTTGTGTGGAACTGCTTTGCCAGATGTTTATGGTGGTTTCAGCACTTCATTCTCTTATAAGAATTTTGATTTCTCAGCTGATTTTGCTTACCAGATTGGGGGACAAGTTTACGATAGTGACTATGCTTCAATGATGGCGTCACCTACAGCAAGTGGTAAGGGTACAAACTTCCATGCTGATATGCTTGATTCTTGGACTTCTGCTAATCAGAATAATTCTATACCAAGAATGCAGTTTGGTGATTCATATTCTGCATCATCATCAGACAGATTCTTGACTAATGCTTCATATTTGAGCTTGCAGAATATTAATGCTGGTTATACTATATCTCCAAATGTTACACGTAAGTATGGTATAGAAAAAGTTAGAGTTTATCTTGCCGCTGATAATATTTGGTATTGGTCTAAACGTCAGGGATTGGATCCAAGACAAAGTCTGACAGGTTCTGTAACAAACTCATACTATGCTCCGATTAGAACAATATCTGGAGGTATTACAGTTACATTCTAATTTTCAATTTAATTTATAGAGTATAATATATGAAAAGAAATATATCTAAACTATTTTTAGGGTTGTTTTGCTCTGCATCTGTGATGATAAGTGGATGTATAGAGGAAACAATTCCTACAGATATCGCTACCGATGAACAACTAACTTCATCTTCAAAGGCTACTGAATCTTTATTATGGGCTATGCCTGCAATTCTTAATAAATTAGCCACAATTGATGAGACCAAGCATTGGGATTGGGGATATGGTTCTATTATGCATGTACGTGATGTTATGACTGAAGATATGCCTGTTGTAAGTTCTGGTTATGACTGGTATACCTCATGGGAAGAAAATAAGAATATGGGTGAAGACTATATCTATCCACAGTTTATATGGAATTATTATTGGAAAGCAGTACAAACTACTAATAATATGATTACTGCTGTGAATCCAGAAAGTGCTAATGAAACACAGCTTGGATATTTGGGAGTAGCCTATGCTTTCAGAGCCATGTTTTATCTTGATATGGCTCAGATGTTTGAGTTCCTTGAAAATGATGTTGTATCATCTGTTAATGCAAGTGGAAACGATGTGAAAGGTCTGACAGTACCTATCGTTCGTGAAGGAATGACTGAAGAGGCTGCAAGAAATAATCCACGAGTTTCACGTGAGAAGATGGCAGAATTTATTCTAGGTGATCTTGATAATGCAGAGAAATATATTACTAATCTGGAATTATCAGTTAAAACACTTCCTCACCTAGATGTCGTTTATGGACTAAAGGCTCGTTATTATATGTGGCTAGGCAACTATGCTGAGGCAAAAAAATATGCTCGTAATGCAATAAATGAGTCAGGATTATCTCCTATGACAGAGGATGATTGTTTGAGTACAACAAAAGGATTTAATGATATAAGTAAATGGATGTTTGGTTCTCAGCTTTTAGCTGAAGATGATTTGGTTAAAACTGGTATTTTGAACTGGGCTTCATGGATGAGTAATGAAACTTCTTTTGGATATTCAAGCCAAGAACCGTTCCTGATGCTTAATAGCAGTATGTATGAGAGATTGAGTGATACAGACTTCCGTAAAAAGTTGTGGAAAGCTCCTGCCGGTACAGCTTTGGATAAGAAAACACCTTTTATAAAAGAAGAGTCTTATGAGAAACTTTCTGATTATGCATCTGTAAAATTCCGTCCAGCAGAAGGTAATACAGAGGATTTTTCTGTGGGAGCTGCGACTGCTTATCCTTTAATGAGAGTAGAGGAAATGTACTTCATAGAGGCTGAAGCTGCTGCTCATTTAGGTGAAGGTGCATCACTTATTAATACTTTTATGAGTACTTATCGCGATCCATCATATAATACAACTAAGTCTGGAGATAATTTAGTTGAAGAGATTGTTTTCCAGAAAAGAATTGAATTGTGGGGAGAAGGATTGACATTTTTCGACGTAAAACGTTTGAATATATCTGTTACACGTGGATTTGAAGGCTCAAATTTTGGAGATACAAAACGCTTTAATACAAAAGGACGTCCTGCATGGATGAATATTTGTATTGTACAAACTGAGAAAAACAACAATTCTGCATTGATAGGTTTTGAAAATCCGGATCCTAGTGATAAATATACAGTTGTACTCGTTGATTGAAAATAGTAAAAGTATAAGAATATGAAAAGTATAAATAAATATTTATTTGCGATTTCTGCTTTTGTTTTATCTTTTCTGGCAGTTTCGTGCAATGACAGTGTTGAGTATTCGCAAGCAGAAAAATTAACCGGTGCTCAGGTTTATTTTTCAAGTTCTATACCGTCGCAGATTAATCTTGATAGAGAAAAGACTTCTTATTCATTAAAGTTAATGCGTCAGAATACAGAAGGCGATCTTACTGTAGAACTTAATGTTCAAAAGGAATCCGATAAATTAGAGATTCCAGCCTCTGCTGTATTTAAGGCTGGAGAAAATTCTACTAATGTTGATATTACGTATTCTTTAGATGAATTAGGCTATGATAATTATTATAATGTAGTCATTACATTATCTGATGGTAATTATAGTACACCTTATGGTTTAAGTATTTTAAATATTAGTGTCGGTATACCAGCTCCTTGGGTAACATTAGGAAAAGCAACATATCAGGATGATATCTTAATGTCTGCTTTTGGAATAGAAACAGAACCATATAAGCTTGATATACAGCAAAATGGTGCACAAACAAATTTGTTTAGACTTGTAAATCCTTATGGTAAGGATTATCCTGCTTTCAGCGATATTGAAGGTCAGTATGATACATCAAAAGATTATTATATTGAATTTAGTGTTTCAGAGGAGAATAAAGTTGTAATATCTCAAGGAGAACTAGGGGTTTCTGTTGATGAGGGAACAATGGGGGTTGCAACTCTAATTGGAGGTGAAGGTACTATGACAAAGGATAGTATAATAACTTTTCCGGCAAAAGGTCTTGCATTTACAATAAATGGAGAATTGTGGAATTATGTAAATAATAGTGGTAAGTTAAAAATCGCATTTCCAACAGCTGTCCTTGCTGATTATGAATTAGGAGTTTCATATGCTGGAAAATTTACTAATAACAGTGGTGTTACTGAGGGAATAGTAGCAGAAATTAGTAAAGTGGGAGAGGATGTAGAAAGTGTAAGGTTAGCAGTTATTGAAGGTAATGATGAGGATATTGACACAGCTGCTGTATTAAAAACATCTGAAGAGGTTGCAATTAGTAACCTTCCGGTAAGTCATGTGCTTCCGTTTAAAGAACAAAAGACCGGATTCTATACTATTGTTGCAATAGCACAGGATGGAGATAAGGTTGTTTCTGTAGCTACTTCTGTGTTCAAATATAATGAGGATGTAAAAGAAGTATGGATTGATAGATATAAAGGAAAATATAGCTATGCGATTATTCAAGATCAGAATAAAGAACCAGCAGTAGAAGAAGATTTGATTATGTCGCAGAATCAGGAAAATCCAACTTTGTGGAAGATTTCAGGTTCTGAGGTATTAGATGATTTTACATTTACTTATGATCAGGAAACAGGTGATTTATTTGTTAATGAATCAACTTTATTAGGTGGAACATTATATGTAGCCAATTCTTTAAATGAAGATGGAACTCCGATTTATGGAAACAAAAATGCAGATACATTTACATTTAAAGTTAAATACTATGATCCATATGGACCTTATGGAGATTATGAAGAAACTTATGTAATAACTGGTTATGCATCTGATAATACTTCATATACTCGTTCTTCATTTGATGGGTTTATAAAAAGACAAATTAATAAACTTGATTTGAAAAAGCAGTTGATAATACCTTTTGAGTAATTTTTAATTAGTATTATATTTAAGTCTCCTTATTCCAGATTTGGCTAATTACTGGAATAAGGAGATTTTTATTTTATAATAATGTTATTATTTGTATATATTGGGTTTTAAATTCAGTTTTATGTACACTCGAGTTTTGTATTTATAACAAATAGCATGGTAAATAATGGTGTATTGTAAAATAATAGATATTATATAGCCTAAAATACCTTATTTAGAAGAAAAACGTCAAATATTGTCTCAAAAAGCTAAGAAGATAAGTTTTCTTATTTAATAATGAAAATATATTCGAAAAAAATACATATTTTTGCGATTGACTAGAGATAACTAAACTATTTACAAATTTAAAATTCAAGAGAGATTTTTATGAGAAGGAAATTGATGCTATTAATCTCCTGCCTTGTCGTATGGGTAGGTCTGGTGAACGCACAAGTCTTGAAGGTAACAGGTACGGTTACTTCAAGTGAGGACGGTTTGCCTGTTGTGGGTGCATCTGTATTAGTGAAAGGTACTACTGTGGGTACGGTAACTGACATTGACGGTAACTTCAGTATTCCTAATGTTCCGGAGACGGCTAAAATCCTGGTCGTTTCGTTTATCGGTATGAGAACCGAAGAAGTTGCTGTTACTCCTACAATTAATGTGGTATTGCATCCTGATACTGAACTGCTGGACGAAGTGGTTGTGACAGGTTATGGTAATTTTAAAAAATCATCGTTTACTGGTTCCGCTTCGAGTGTTTCTACTGAAAAATTGAAAGATGTTCCTTCTGTCAGTGTACAGGATCGTTTGGCAGGTTCTGTGTCGGGAGTACAGATTACTTCGACGTCAGGTCAACCAGGGGCAGTAGCTTCGGTTCGTATTCGTGGTATGGGGTCTATCAATGCAAGTAATGAACCACTTTATGTTATTGATGGTGTGCCTATGCTTAATGGTAATGTCAGTGAATTTTCTTATGCAAATTCAGGAAATAGTTTGATGGCTACTTTGAATAGTAATGATATTGAGTCAATGACTGTGATTAAAGATGCTGCAGCAGCCTCGCTGTATGGATCGCGTGCGGCTAATGGTGTGATTATTATTACTACTAAACGTGGTTCGGCTGGAAAAACACAATTTAATGTAAAAGCTGACTGGGGTATGTCTGATATGGCTATTAATTACCGCCCTATTCTTAATGGAGTGGAACGACGTGAAATACTTCATCTGGGATTAAAGAATTATATGCTCAATGCAGGAAAGTCTGAGGAAGAAGCAATAGCTTATGCTGACAGTAGGATAGATTCTTATGCTGCTGAACCGTGGTCTGGATATACTGACTGGAAAGATGTTCTTTTCAGAAAGGGATCTCACCAAAATTACGAAGTTAGTGCACAGGGAGGTTCTGAAAAAACTCACTTTTACACTTCGTTCTCGTATACTAAGCAGAATGGTATAACTAATGTTTCCGGATATGAAAGATTTACAGGTAGGGCAAATGTGAATCATAAGGCTGACCGTGTTTCTATAGATGCAAGTGCCATGTTTACAAATTCTACACAGAATGTAAATAACGAGGCTACAAGCTTTGCAAATCCTATTATGTGTTATGCCATGACGGCTTCTCCATCTACTTTCCCATATAATGAGGATGGATCGTTCAGTACTGTTTTTCCGGCATTGAATGGTGCTAATCCTGTACAGACTGAGACTTATAACTACAACCGAAGTGTTGTAAACCGCTTAATGGGTTCATTGGGAGCTACATGGAATATATGGGAAAATCTTAATCTTAAGGAGATATTAAGCTACGACTTCAGTCAGAATAATGAAAAAGTGTGGTGGGATCCGCGTTCTAATGACGGGCGTTCATCGAATGGAGTTATGCAAAGGGTTATGACCAACAGGGCAAAACTGAATACACAGACACAGCTGACTTATAATAAGACAGTTGCCGAAAATCATAATTTTGATGTGTTACTAGGATTTGAGACTGAGGATTATGGATATGAATATGTTTATGCAAATGGTAATACTTATCCGTCATATTTGCCTGAAATAGAAAATGCCGGGGACAGTAGAGCTTCTAGTTCTGTGAGCAAATACAGAATGACTTCTTTCTTGGGAAGATTGAATTATGATTTTGCCGACAAGTATTATTTAAGTGCAAGTTATCGTAGAGATGGTAGTTCTCGATTGTCGCGTGATAGTCGTTGGGGAGACTTCTGGTCTGTGTCAGGTTCTTGGAGAATTTCCGGAGAATCATTTATGGAGTCTGTCCAGGGTGTGTTGAGTGATCTCAAATTGCGTGCATCGTATGGTGTTAATGGAACACAACCTACTGACCTATACGGATATCTTGGCGTGTTTGGATTTGGTTATAATTATAAAGGTAATGGTGGATCGGCAGAAATGAGAGTGGATAATCCAAATATGAGGTGGGAAAAGAATTATGCTACAAATATAGGTCTTGATATTACTCTATGGAACAGATTGTCTATGACAATTGAGTGGTATAACCGTGATACGAAGGACTTGCTGATGAATAAGGCGATTTCCGGAGTAACTGGTATAATAGATGGAAGCGGTGTAGCCAATACGCTGATGAACGTAGGTGAGATGAGAAACCGAGGTGTAGAAGTGGAATTGAAATCTACAAATATTCAGAATAAAGACTGGACGTGGACTACTACTTTTAATATCAGCCATAATAGGAATACTCTGCTGAAATTGGACGGTAATCAGAATGAGATGATTAACGGTCCGCTAATTCATAGAGTGGGGGAACCATATTATTCTATTTATGCATATGAATATGCTGGAGTAGATTCAAATACAGGTAAAGAATTGTATTTTATCAATGGAGGAAAAGGAAGTCGTGAAACTACCACAAATTCTTCGGAGGCAAATAAAACAATAGTAGGAGCAATAGAACCTAAAGTACAAGGTGGTTTGACTAATTTTATAAGTTGGAAGTTTATTGATTTTAATATGACTTTAACTTACTCAATAGGCGGACACGCATTTGATTATGCTACATGGTTGCAGTCTAATGGTGGTACATATAATTATGTGGGTAATGTTCCTGCATATTATAAAATAGAAGATACCTGGCAGAAACCTGGTGACGATGCAAAACTTCCTCAATTTGCATATGGTAATAAAAATATTTCTTCTTCCAGATGGCTGATGTCTACAGATCATTTGCGAATAAAGAATCTGACAGTGGGCTTTACAATGCCGTCTAGCTTGAGCAGTAGATTGGGATTGGGTAAGGTGAGAGCTTATGTAGCTGCAAATAACTTGCTTACATGGAAGTCGAAAGACTTGTATGTGGATCCTGAAACACCGGTGAACGGACTTTGTACATTTGAAACACCGGCATTGAGAACTGTTACTTTCGGTATGGAAATAGGATTTTAACTAAAGAATGATAAGTAAATATGATAACTAGAATATATAAGTCGTTAATATTGCAGATGGCAGCCGTAATTGGATTGTCTTCATGTGTGAACAACTGGTTGGACCAGACTCCATCTAACGGAATTCCTACAAATCAGGCTATCACTAACTATAATGATGCGAAAACGGCCATGTACGGTATGTACGATGGATTACAGGGAAATTCTAAATATAATGAATATTATGCAGCTAGAATGTTTTATTATGGCGATGTACGTGGAGATGATATGCAAGCCAGAGATCAGGGGATGCGTACTTCTTCTTGTTATGAAATGAGGTATACAGTAGATGATGCTCCGGCAATATGGAATATCCCTTATAATGTGATACGTCGTGCCAATAGAATAATTGAGGCTGTTGATAATAAAAAAATCCTTGATGCTGATAAATATCAGAAACAGATAGATGACATATATGCACAGGCTAAAGTGGTTCGTGCATTGGTGCATTTTGATTTGGTGAGAATATATGGCAATCCTTATACTAGTGATAATGGCATTTCCCTTGGTGTTCCTTTTGTAGATACAGCTTTGGCTACTGATGCACAACAGGGTAGGGAGACTGTGGCAAAAGTTTATGAGAAGGTGATAAAGGATTTGACAGATGCTGTCGGTTCCGGTGCTTTACATAAATCGGAAAAGGTTGGTGAGAAGCAGGGATTTATAGATCAATGGGCTGCTGAGGCTTTGCTGGCACGTGTATATTTGTATAAGGGGGAAAATGAGCTTGCACTTTCTACAGCCAAGAATATAATCAAGAATTCCCCATATAAATTATGGGAAGCCGATGAATATGCTGATGCGTGGGATAAGATGAATGCAAAGCATACTAAGGAGATTATGTTTGAACTTATAAATAATGGAACAGACGATTGGGCCGACCGCGAAGGTATCGGTTACCTGTATAATGAAGATGGATATGCAGATGCTATTTGTACAAAATCGTTTGTTGACATGCTTAAAGCTGAACAGAATGATGTAAGAATCAGTGTTGTACTGCCTGTGCAGAAAAAAACGGATGATAAAGGTAATCCGACAGAACTGTACAAAAAATATGGTGATGAACCGATTTTTATAAATAAATTTCCCAATGGGCAGCAAGGTGATCCACGTTTACAGAACCTTCCTATATTAAGGCTTTCAGAAGTGTATTTGAATGCAGCAGAGGCTGCCATAAAGTTGGGTGGAGGATATATGGATGATGCCGTTAATTACCTTAATGATATTATTAAGGCACGTTCTTTAGATGTGAATTCAGCAAAGTTGGTTGATAACTCTACTGTAACTTTGGAAAGAGTCTTGCTCGAACGTAGGAAAGAACTGGTTGGCGAAGGACACCGTTTCTTTGATGCAATGCGTAATAATGAAACTATAGTTCGTTATGAGAGTCAGGATAAAGATAAGATGGGATGGCATTATGCTCTGAATGAGGACTCAAGAAAATTTGACAGAACATATTTCAGAGCTATACTTCCAATTCCTGTAAGCGAAGTTAATGCTAATCCGGTTATTGCAAAACAGCAGAATCCTGGATATTGATTCTATTGGTTAATAAATATTCTGAAAATGCCTGTTGGATACGAAATGGATTTTCATTTAGTGTCCGGCAGGCTTCTTTTTTAATTATAACCTTGATATGGCTTATAACTTTTTTGATAATATATTACCAGAATTTGTTTAACTCTTCGTTGTATTCAAATCCTGCATCTTTCAGGCGTGATATAATTTCGTCTTTGTTGAGATTTAAATCATCGCAGAGTGAATCAAGAGAAGGATAGAAGTCTCTAAGCTTCATATTGATAAGGCTGAATAACATTATAGGGTCATTAGGAAGTTCCATTTTTATATATTTTTATATTTCCGGCTGCAAAGGTACGCTTTATTTCATATGTTACATTGTTTGAAAAACTATATTATTCTGCTTTTATGATATTTTAGCGTATACTTGATACAATTCAAGTATCATAATAGTTTATGTTGTAATTGAACAAAAAACGGATTGTCCCATGAAGGGTACAATCCGTTTCTATTATATATTTTTTTAGAATAATTTAGAAGGATATTCACCGGCATCAACCAATGCTTGGATTTTGTCGACTACGCTCTGGCGATCTGCGGCATAAGTTACTCCGAACCATTTAGAAGTTGTGTCTAGAACCTTTACACTTGCTGTCTTTTCATTGATAAGCTTATTGACCATAAGAGGAATGAAGTATTCTGCTTTCAGGTTGTCCTTATTGGCATCAAGGAACTCAGTGAAATATTCTTCTGAGTACTGGAAATAGTCAGGAGTGAATCCCCACATGTTCATAGAAACCGGAGTGTTATCTTCTACACCTACCCATTGGCCATTTTCGTCCTTGTAGCTTACAACTCCGTCTACACGCATGATTTCAGTACGTTCTACTACTGTAGTCAAGTTACCTTCTTCGTTAGCTGAGCAAATGCCACGTGCTACAGAACCGCTTTCTGACAAAGTGTTGCCAATACGGAAACCTACCATGCAATAATCGTTCTTAGAACCTTCTGGGAGTTCTGAAAGATATTTGCCTAAAACAGCAAAACTGTCTCTTCCATAGAAATCGTCAGCATTGATTACTGCAAAAGGCTCTTTAATTACGTCTTTTCCCATTAATACGGCATGGTTTGTACCCCATGGTTTAACACGGCCTTCAGGACATGTGTATCCTGCTGGAAGGTTGTCAAGTGCCTGGAATACAACTTCTACAGGTATATGGTTTTCGTATTTGCTAAGAACAATCTTGCGGAAATCTTCTTCGAAATCTTTACGTATAACGAATACTATTTTACCGAACCCACCGCGGATAGCATCAAATATGGAATAATCCATAATAGTTTCTCCACTTGGACCAAGTCCATCAAGCTGTTTCAGGCCACCGTAACGGCTTCCCATACCGGCTGCCAATACAAATAATGTTGGTTTCATAAGTTATATTTTTAGTTAGTAACTATGCAAAGATAGACATTTATTATTAATGACGGACTTCCTGAACAAATTATATTCATTTGTAGTTATTTTTTTAGTATATTCGCATGCATAAAGAAACAATTGACATGAAGAAATTTTTTAAATGGCTTGGAATAATAATATCTATTCCTTTTGTCTTGTTTATTATATTATCAATATTGATATATATACCTCCTGTTCAGAATTTTGTAGTCAAAAAGGCTGCATCACTGGCTTCTGAAACTACCGGTATGGATATTTCTGTAGGCAAGATAACACTTTCTTTCCCTATCAATCTAAATATACATAATGTCACAGCTATAGAAGAAGGTGACACACTATTGAATGCAGGTCAATTAACTCTGAAAATACAGATGAAACCTCTATTAAGAAAGCAGATAGAGATAGATGCTTTCAGACTTGAGAATATAAGTCTGAATACAATGAATATGATTGAGGGGTTGAAACTGAAAGGTTTTATGGGGGAACTATATTTGGAGTCGCATGGAGTTGATTTATCTCCTGAAACTGCAATTATAAATGAACTGAGACTTAAAAATACCAATCTGGATATATGTATAACAGATACTACTGCTGTAGATACTACAGCAAGCGAGCCGTTATATTGGAAGGTTATGTTGAAAAAAGCGGATATAGACAATGTCTCTGTTCGTATGGAAATGCCTCTTGACAGCATGAATCTTGGACTTAAGCTTAAATCGGCTTTACTTACTGAAGGTTTTGTGGATTTACACAAA
Source organism: uncultured Phocaeicola sp. (assembly GCA_944322395.1). GTDB lineage: Bacteria > Bacteroidota > Bacteroidia > Bacteroidales > Bacteroidaceae > Phocaeicola. Next base: position 26,100 of record CALUPA010000003.1, on the reverse strand, counting down.
GAGGAATATTCATTAGGAAAACTATCAATTAGCGATTCGGAAGCACTGTATATCATAGGGGATAAAACTCCGATAGAGGGATTTGATCCGTCGTTTCTTTCCATTTCCGGGATAAACATCGGAATAGATTCAGTATATTACTGCGGAAATATTGTCAAAGCAGAAATTGCTGATTTAAGAATGAAAGAACGTTGCGGAATGGAAATATTGTCTGCAGGCGGAAAAATAGATATGAACGATGAACAAATGAGTCTTACTGGTTTTGAACTTAAAACTACAGACTCGTATATATCTTTGCAGACTGGTGTGGGTCTGAATATTTCACAAATAGGTAATGACGGAAGTATTTCTGCTAGACTTATGGCTGATATAGGAAAGAATGACATTTTCAGGTTTGTTACAGGTATGCCTGAGGATTTTAAAAGAGATTTTCCGTCTGTGCCATTGCAATTGCGTGCAGGAATAGACGGACATCTGAATTCCATAAATGTTACAACTATAAGTGCAGAAATACCAGATCATATAAGATTTATTGCTGACGGTTATGCCAACGATATAACAGACAGTATCAATATGTGTGCCCACATGAATGTGGAAGCCAGTTTCCCGGATATGGAATTTGCCAAATCATTCTTGGGGGCAACTGTTATTCCTGCTGACTTGACGTTAAACGGAACAGCAGATTTGAGAAATGATAGTATAAAGTCGTTCCTTAAATTTCAGCAGGGCGAAGGGGGAATGGAACTTAATGCGGAATTTATACCAAAAACAGAATCTTATTTTGCTGGTATTAACATAAATGGCATCAATGTGCATAATTTTATGCCGGCAGATTCGCTCTTTAGGGTAAGTTCATCTGTAGAAGTGCAAGGAGAAGGTTTGGACTTTATGTCAACGGAGTGTAAAATGGAACTTAGCCTTAATGTTTCTAATTTAGAGTATGCCAGATATATACTTTCTGGTATAAATATGAATGCAAGACTGAATAATGGCCAGATAAATACTCTTTTAAACATAAACGACAATTTGGCAGAGGCGTCATTAAAACTGAATGCGGATGTTTCAACAAAGAAGATTGCAGCCAGCATGATTACAGATATAAGAAGAATTGATCTTTATGCTATGGGAATTTCACCTCAGCCTCTTAAAACTGCGCAAACAATAAATATTGATGCCAATACAGATTTGAATAAAAGGCATAATGCCAAAATCAAAGTCGACAATATAAAATTTTTTACTCCCCAAAAGACATTTGCAACAAAAAGTTTGAATTTGGGAATAGACATGACAGAAGATTCATTGAGGAGTTATATTAATTCAGGTGATATGACTATGCTTCTCAGGACTTCAGGAGGTATTGATTTTATTACTGAAAGATTTGCAAAAATTGCAGGTCTGGTGGAAAAACAATGGGAAAAACGCGAAATAAACATTGATACAATACGTGGAATGTTGCCAGAAACAACATTCAGAATTTTGGCTGGTGATGATAATCCTTTTGCCAATACACTTGAAATGAAGAATATAGGTTTCAAAAAACTATATGTGTCATTTGGAACTTCTCCTACTGACGGAATAGAGAGTAAAGCGTATATGTATGGATTGTATACAGACAGTCTGCAGCTGGATACTATCCGATTTGATATATCGCAGGATACAACAGGTATTATACTTGCCGGTGGAGTAAAAGCCAACAAGACAAAAAAACAAGAAGCCTTTGATATATCAGTTGATGGAGGCGTTTTTAAAAACAGTGCACGTATTATAGCGAAATATGATAATGAAAAACGCGAAACAGGTGCGCTTATAGGTATACAGGCTATACTTAGAAAGAATGGAATAAGTTTGCATGTATTACCTGAAAAACCTATTATGGTGTACAGAGAATTTAATCTAAACAAAGATAATTATATATTATTGGACGACAAAGGAAAAATACATGCTGACATGCGATTGTCTGACAATAATGGTACAGGACTACATCTCTTTTCAATTCCGGATTCAACTGTGCTACAAGATATAACAATGTCAATAAATAAACTTGATATAGGCGAATTCAAACGTATTATTCCATATATGCCACCTGTTAAAGGTGTAATAAATGCTGAGGCACATTATGTACAACATGATGAAAAATCATTTATGACAGCTCTTGAAACAGCAATAGATGCTTTGGAATATGGAGGCAGTTATTTGGGCAACTGGACTATGAGTGCTGTATACTTACCAACAGATGACGGAACTCATAATGTAGATGGGTATGTAACACGTAATGGTATTACATTAGCTGAAATTACTGGGAAATACAAGGCTGCTGATAATGAGGGTGGAAAAGATGATATAAATGCTCATTTGAGACTTCAACGTTTTCCTCTGATATTGTCAGGGGCTTTTGTGCCGGATGATATGGTAAAGCTGTATGGTTATGCAAATGCTGATTTTCAAATAAACGGATCATCTGCATTACCTGTTGTTAATGGTAGCTTGACACCTGATAGTGTAAATGTTTTTGTTCCTATGACCTCTATGAGTCTCAGATTCGAAAACAAGCCTATTACTGTGGCAAATAATAAACTTATGTTTGATAAATATAGCATTTACTCCAGAGGCAAAAATCCTTATGTAATTGATGGTAGTATTGACTTTGCGGATATGGAAAATATGTACATAGACTTGAATATGATGGCGCGTAATTTTGAAGTTTTTAATTCCAAGAAGAATAGAACCTCAATGTTATATGGTAAGATGTATATTGATTTGAATACTTTAATAAAAGGTACTCCTGATGCCATTTCAGTGAAAGGTAATGCAAATATTTTAGGTAGCAGTGATTTTACATATGTGTTACGTGAATCGCCACTTGCTGTAGAAGACAGATTGTCTGAAACTGTTACATTTGTGAACTTCTCAGACACTGTTGCAGCAAAAAGAAAACCGTTGCAAAGTGTGAAACCGGGAGGTATAGATATGCTCGTAAATCTGCATATAGACCAGGCTGTGCAATGTCGTGTAGATATAAATGAAAGCGGAACTAACTATATGCAAGTTGAAGGTGGAGGAGATTTAGCATTCCAATATACTCCTGATGGTAATATGTTGCTAAATGGACGCTATTCACTTATGAGTGGAGAAATGAAATATGAAATGCCTGTTATTCCATTAAAGACTTTTAGAATTCGTGAAGGCAGTTTTATAGAATGGACAGGGAATGTAATGGATCCACGATTGAATATTCAGGCATATGAAAGAACCAGGGCATCAGTAACACAGGAAAATCAGAATGCCAGAATGGTAAGTTTTGATGTCGGAGTAAGTATTACGAACAGATTGAGCGATTTAGGATTTGCATTTACAATAGATGCTCCTGAAGACGGATCAATGCAGAATGAATTGGCTGCAATGTCTGCTTCCCAGAAAAATAAGGCTGCAGTAACCATGCTTGTGACAGGAATGTATATATCTGATAGTTCAACAGCCAAACTTGATGCAAACAGTGCTTTAAACTCGTATTTGCAGGGGCAGATAAACAGTATAGCTGGGAACGCATTGAAAACTATAGACCTTAGCCTGGGTATGGAAACAACAAATGCTACGGAAACCGGAGATACACGAACAGACTATAATTTTCAGTTTGCAAAACGTTTTTGGAACAATCGTGTACGTGTAGTCATAGGAGGAAAAATCTCAACCGGTAATGCGGCTGTTAGGGATGAGTCATTTATTGATAATATTTCTTTGGAGTATAGGTTGGACAACAGTGGTACCAGATATGTAAAACTCTTTCACGACAAGAAATATGCTAATGTATTGGAAGGTGAAGTAACGGAAACAGGAGCTGGTATAGTTCTCAAGAAGAAAGTAAGCAAAATAAAAGATTTGTTTATATTCCAAAGAAAAAAGAAAAAGAAGGAGGAACTTTAAATTTAAGTAATTCTGATTTTGTGGCTCTTTTTTAATTATTAATCGAACCGAAATGAAAATTTATATATTACCATTAATAATGGCTGTAATCCTTATCTCAGCCTCTTGTTCGACAACCAAAAATCTCCCTGATGGTGAGACCTTATACACTGGTATCAGAAATATAGAAATAGAGGGGCGTGATACTAAGGAGTATGGACAAAAGACTATAGATGAAGTGACTGCTGCTGTAAGTGTTGCACCAAATAACTCTTTTTTAGGAAGTGCGAAATACCGTATCCCACTTCCTGTAGGATTATGGATATACAATAGTTTTCAGAAATATGAAAAGGGGGTAGGTAAATGGATTTTCAGAAAACTGGCTGCTAAACCAGTAACTTTATCGTCGGTTAATCCTGATACTAGAGTAAAGATAGCATCAAACCTTCTGAAAGAGTATGGCTATTTTAATGGAAATGTAAGTTATTCTGTGGACAGTACACGAAATCCGCGTGCAATAAAATTAAGTTATGACATAAAAATGGGACAACCGTATCTGATAGATACTGTGACATATGAAGGATTTCCTGAACGTGCTGACAATATTATAAGAAAACATTTTGATGAAAGGTTGATACGCAGCAATGACAATTTTAATGTAACACGCCTGAATGAAGAACGTGAAAGACTTGTTGCACTTTTTAAAGATAATGGTTATTATTTTTTTCGTAGTGAATATATTTCCTTTCTTGCCGATACGCTTATAAAACCAGGATATGTGACACTGAAAATTGTTCCAGGAAGTAATATTCCTGATGAAGCAAAGAAACAGTATGTAATAGGTAGCACAGAAGTGCGTTTGATTGGATATAACGGTGAACAACCGGAAGATTCCATTTGTGCAAGAGACTTTACGGTGCATTATTTTGGAGAAAAACCAGAACTTAAATATGGTGTGCTCAGAAAAAGATTCCTTTATCGTAGTGGTGAGACTTATTCTCTTACAAGGCAAAACTATACACAGGAAGCTTTGGCCAGGCTTGGTGTGTTTAAATTTAATGAGTTTCAATACACTCCGCGCAATGGTTCCGACACACTTGATATAAAGGTAAATTCAATGTTCGATTTGCCATATGATAGTGAACTGGAGTTTAACCTTACTACAAAAGATACAAAGCAGACCGGTCCGGGTGCCAAATTTAATCTTTCCAGAAAAAACTTTATGCGTATGGGTGCATCTTTAAATCTAGAATTGAAGGGGTCGTATGAGTGGCAGACGAGTTCTACGGTAGATGGACGTAGCTCTGTAATGAATTCATATGAGTTGGGGGCTGCTCTTTCACTTGAGTTTCCACGCATCGTACTACCATGGCTTAAGGATAGAATAGACCCGTTCCGTTTCCCTTCAAATACAAACTTCAAATTGTATGCAGAACAAATAAACCGTGCAAGATATTTCAAGATGCTTTCTTTCGGTGGAACTGTTTCATACAGCTTTCAACCTAAGAGAAGTATGAAACATTCTGTTACACCTCTAAATCTTGCGTTTAATACATTACAGAACAGGACTGACGAATTCAATCAGATAGCTGCTCAGAACCCTATGTTGTTCTATAGTTTGAATGATCAGTTTATCCCATCTCAATCATATACGGTGACATTTGACAATTCTTATCTTAAGAGGAAAAATCGTGTATGGTGGGAGAATTCACTTACCAGTGCCGGAAATATAACCTCGCTGATATATGCTGCCTTTGGACAGAAATTTACAGAAAAGGATAAAAAATTATTAGGTACACCATTTGCGCAATTTCTTAAATACTCTTCTGAAATAAGAAATACATTATGGTTTAATGACATGCATCAACTGGCTTTTAGAGCTATGGGTGGGATAATATGGTCGTATGGAAACAAAACCATTGCACCATATACCGAGCAGTTTTACGTGGGAGGAGCAAACAGTATACGTGCATTTACAATACGTTCGATAGGACCGGGACGCTATCAGCCTTCGGCAGATAATACGTATTCGTATGTGGATCAGACAGGAGATATAAAACTTGAAGCAAATATAGAGTATCGTTTCAGATTATTGTCTAAATTTGCAGGCGGAAATCTGAATGGTGCTGTTTTTCTGGATGCCGGAAATGTGTGGTTGCTAAGAGAAGATCCTGCACGACCTGATGCACAATTTACATTCAATCGTTTTTTTGATAGTATAGCTCTCGGTACTGGAGCCGGTATTAGATATGATCTTGATTTTCTGGTTCTGCGCTTGGACTTGGGTATAGCTCTTCATGTGCCATATGATACCGGCAAAAAGGGATATTACAATATACCGCGTTTCAAAGATGGAATGGGATTGCATTTTGCTATAGGTTATCCTTTCTGATAAACAGTAATTATAATTCAGAAAATTCGAGTATTAATAACTAATTGATTTTTCAATTATGAAAAAAACTTTTGTGTTTGTAATTATGTCCATCTGCCTGATGGCGTGTACAGGAAACGGTAAATCAGAAAAAAAGATAAATATGGAAAAAACAAATGAAACATTAGTTCGCCTTGAAACAACAATGGGCAACATCACAGTAAAGCTATATGATGAAACTCCAAAACATAAAGAAAACTTTATCAAATTGGTTAAAGAAGGAGCATACGACAGCACATTGTTTCACCGTGTAATCAAAAATTTTATGATACAGGCAGGTGATCCGTTGAGTAAAAACGCTACTGATACCACAACTTTGGGTAGCGGTGATGTTGGTTATACAATCCCAGCCGAGTTCAATAAAAATCTTTATCATAAAAAAGGTGCTTTGGCTGCAGCCAGACAAGGTGATGAAGTAAACCCTGAAAGAGCATCTTCTGGATGTCAGTTCTATATTGTAACAGGAAGAAAATTCAGTGAAGCCCAGATGATAAACATGGAGAACCATATGAATGAAGCACGTCTGGAAGAGGTTTTTAATAATCTTGCACGTAAACATATGAAGGAAATCTACAAAATGCGTAAGGCTGGAGATACAGAAGGGCTATTGGAACTTCAGGACTCTCTTGAATCGCAGGCACGCAGTATTGTTGAGAAAGAACCGGCTTTGAAATATACCAAAGAACAAAAACAAGCGTATACTACTATTGGAGGGGCTCCTCACCTTGATGGAGCATATACCGTTTTCGGAGAGGTTGCAGATGGTATGGATGTAGTAGAGAAAATAGAACAAGTGGGAACAAACCGTGCTGACCGTCCTAAAGTAGATATAAGAATATTAAAAGCTGAGGTATTAGAGTAAAATCTGTTTGTAAGTTTATATTAAACAATATTATTTTCTATAACTAAATTCAAGTTTCGCAAGTATGCAAAACATTATACGTCATACTTGCGAACTGGAATTCAACGAAGTTAAACTTCATTTATTAATATATATACCATGATAAACGTAAACCGTCATATACTAGATAATGGGTTACGCATAGTACATAATGAAGACGTAACTACACAGATGGTTGCCTTAAATGTACTGTACGATGTAGGAGCTAGGGATGAACATCCTGAACATACAGGCTTTGCACATCTGTTTGAGCACCTTATGTTTGGAGGTTCAATAAATATTCCAGACTACGATACTCCAGTACAAAATGCCGGTGGAGAAAATAATGCATGGACAAATAATGATATAACTAACTATTATATCACACTTCCATATAATAATGCGGAAATTGGATTCTGGCTTGAAAGTGACAGAATGTTATCTCTTGACTTTAATGAAAAAAGCCTTGAGGTTCAAAAGAATGTAGTAACAGAAGAATTTAAGCAAAGAAACTTAAACCAACCATATGGAGATGTATCGCATATACTTAGAGATATGGCTTATAAAACACATCCTTACCGCTGGCCTACTATTGGTAGGGAGATAAGTCATATAGCAAATGCTACATTGGATGAAGTTAAAGATTTCTTTTACAGATTTTATGCTCCAAACAATGCGATACTTGCTGTAAGCGGAAATATTTCTTTTGAAGAAACTAAACGATTGGCCGAAAAATGGTTTGGTGATATTCCTTCAAGGAAAATCAAGGCACGAAATTTGCCCAAAGAAGAATTGCAGACAGAAGAACGAAGAATGACTGTATATAGAGATGTGCCTGTGGATACTATTTATATGGCTTTTCATATATGTGGACGTAAAGAAAAGGAATACCATACATTTGATATCATATCAGATATTCTTTGTAATGGACGTTCTTCGCGTTTTATTCAGAGGCTGGTATTGGAAAAAAAGATTTTCAGTTCTATAGATGCATACATATCAGGAAGTATAGACAGTGGACTTTTCCACATAACAGGAAAACCTTACGAAGGTATTACATTGGAGGAAGCAGAAGAAGCACTTTGGAATGAATTGGAAAAGTTAAAACATGAAAATATTGTAATTTCAGAACTGGAGAAAGTAAAGAACAGATATGAAAGTGAACAGATTTTCAGTAATATAAATTATTTGTTAGTAGCCACAAATATGGCTTTTTTCGAACTTATAGGTAAAGCTGAAGATATAAACGACGAGGTGCGTAAATATCGTTCTGTGTCACCTGAGCAGATATCTGAAGTCTCCAGAAAGACTTTTATAAAACAGAACTGCAATATTTTGTATTACAAGAAATCATCCGGCAATAAAGAATGAAACAACATTACCGTACACTGCTGTCACTTGGAATACCGATAGTGATAGGTCAAATAGGAGTTATAATACTTGGATTTGCTGATACTTTAATGATTGGGCACCATAGTACAACAGAACTGGCAGCTGCCAGTTTTGTCAATAATATGTTCAATCTGGCAATAATTTTCAGTACAGGATTTTCGTATGGTCTCACTCCTATTGTTGGAAGTCTTTTTGGGCGTGGAATGAAAAACGATGTTGGGCGTGTTCTTAAAAACAGTTTTGTTGCAAATTCACTGCTGGCTTTTATAGTATGTGCTGTTATGACAGGAGTTTATATAGGGATACCATATATGGGACAACCCGAAGAACTCATTCCATATATCCGTCCTTATTTTCTCATATTACTTGCATCGATACCATTTGTTCTTTGGTTCAATGGCTTTAAACAGTTTGCTGATGGGATTACCGATACAAAAGTATCTATGTGGATTTTGTTAAGTGGAAATGTGCTCAATATAATAGGTAATTACATCCTCATATATGGTAAATGGGGATTCCCTGAAATGGGACTTTCCGGTGCTGGTCTTTCCACACTAGTGTCGAGGATATTGATGGTAATAGCTTTTCTTTTTTTATTTTTCATGACAGACAGATACAAAGAGTTTAAAGATGGATTCAACAATGGAAGAATAAACAAGAAAGAGTTCTTGCAATTGAATAAACTAGGATGGCCTATTGCAGGGCAAATGGGTATGGAAACAGCTTCATTCAGCTTAAGTGCAATAATGATAGGTTGGTTAGGAAGTATGGAACTTGCATCTTATCAGATTATGATAGCTGTTTCACAAGTCTGTTTCATGATGTATTATGGAATGGGAGCTGCAGTTTCTGTAAGAATAAGTAATTTCTATGGTCAGGGAGATATGTTGAATGTTCGTCGTACGGCGTATCATGGCTTTCATATTATATTGGTTATGCTTCTTATGACAGGTATTCCTATATTTCTATTAAGAAATTATATAGGAGGATGGTTCACAGACAGCGAAGAAGTGAGTCAGATGGTTGCCAGTGTAATATATCCGTTTCTATTATATCAGTTTGGAGATGCGCTACAAATAAACTTTGCTAACTCTCTTAGAGGTATAGCAGATGTCAAGCCAATGCTATTATATGCATTTATAGCATACTTTGTAATCTCACTACCGGCTGGATATATATTCGGTTTTGTATTGGAAGGGGGACTTATAGGAGTATGGATGGCATTTCCTTTTGGACTTACCAGCGCTGGTATTATGTACTGGTTAAGATTCAGAAGAAAGACACATTTACTGATACAACATAGTTAAACCATATAAAAACGATATTGATATGTTTTCTACAAAGACTAAATTAGCCTTTGGCTATATTATGCTTATAATATTATTGTTTGGAGCCATAGGCTATGTATATAAGCAGATGAGTCTTCTGACACAACCTACGGGTCTTGAAGAAAGCATATACAATAGACGTAGAACTACACATAGTATAATAAGTCGGTTATATGAGACTGAGGTAATAGGCCAGGCTCTTCGTACTGGAAGTTCTGAAGAAATCTGGCTTTATACAAAGGCAATGAAGAAGGTACATTTGTCACTGGATACATTAAGAAGCCAACTTACAGATACTGTCCAGCAAGCACGTATAGATACTGTTAACATGTTGCTTCGAGACAAAGAACGTAATATGTTGGCTGTGCTTGAGGCAATGAGTACTACACCCACTGATATTATATACCGTAAGCAATTGGACAGCCTGCTCCACGAACATGATTCTTTAATCACCGAGAGTCATGTAAGACGAAGGGTGGTAACGCACCATAATACATACACAATAAAACATGAGCCCAAAGGATTTTTCAGACGGTTGGCCGATGTCTTTGCTCCAGGGAAAGCTGATTCTACAGAAGTTAGCAATGTAGTAGAGGAGGTCTTTACTGATACTTTAGATCAAGTTTTCAGTCCTATTGATACTATTGCTTCGATGTTGTCTGGTATACAGGATAAAGTTTTCCAGACACGTCAGGAAGAATTACGTACACTTAGTTATAGGATAAACCGGCTTAAAATAGCCGGCAGTCATCTAAGCAGACGTGTAAATCAATTACTTGAAAGTATAGAGGAGGATGAACAGAAAGCTCTTGCGGCACGTATGTATCACGAACAGTCCATACGGCGTGATGCAGCTTTGGCCATAGCTGGAATATCTGTAGCTGGAATAATCCTGGTTTTGGTGTTTTTTACTATAATTTGGCGTGATCTAACACGTAGTAACCATTATCGAAAAGAACTAGAAAAAGCACGAGACTATGCGGAAAATCTTTTGAGAGCACGAGAGAAACTCATGCTTACAATTACACATGATATAAAAGCTCCAGCTGGTTCTATAATAGGATATACCGATCTTCTGGAAAGACTCATTACAGACAAAAGACAAATATTCTATTTGGCAAATATGAAGAACTCTGCACAACATCTTTTAGCATTGGTTACTTCATTGCTTGATTATCACCGTCTGGAGGCTGGTAAAATGGATCTTAATCCTGTTGCATTCCGTCCTTATAGATTACTGGAAGATATATATAATAGTTTCCTTCCATTAGCTAACCAAAAAGGCCTTACTTTAAAATATATTCCCGAATTGTCAGATGACTTGACTCTTGAAGGTGATCCATTCAGAATAAGACAAATTGTAGAGAACTTAATATCTAATGCACTGAAATTTACTTTGGAGGGTGGAATAACTTTATCAGTATCGTATATAGGAAACTTATTAACTTTTAAGGTGAGTGATACCGGTAGTGGTATGACGGAAACTGAATTAAAGAAAATATTTATAGAATTCACAAGATTACCGGGAGCTCAAGGACAAGAGGGATTCGGGCTTGGACTTTCTATAACAAAGAAACTCACAGAATTACAGAATGGTAAAATAAATGTAACCAGTATACCAGGGAAAGGTAGCACATTTGAGGTTAAAATACCTCTTCCTTATTTTGTACATTCAAAAGAGAATGTACAAAATGATGAATTTAAAGAAGATAATGCAAATCATTTGAAAAAGATACGTATTCTAATAATTGATGATGACAGAATACAGATGCAGCTAACACATGATATGTTGCTTAGTATAAATAATAATGCTATAGAGGCAATAACATGCTGTCAGCATCCGGAAGAAGTTTTTGCACATATAAAGGACGAAAAATACGATATCCTGTTCACTGATATACAGATGCCTGCCTTGGATGGTTTTAAGCTTCTGGAATCAATACGCGAACTACCTTATGAACAGGCAAAGTCTATTCCTATAGTTGCAATAACCGCACGTGCGGTTCCTGACAATAGTGAGTTTGTAAAACGTGGATTTTCTGCAGTTCTGCGAAAGCCATTTAGCCGTACAGATTTGTTTGAAGTCCTATCAATATCATTGGGAAATATACAAAGTACAGTGACTATGCAAACAGAAATTGTAGCAGAAGAGAAAGATAAAATAAATGAAGAAGATTTTAATTTTTCACGTTTAACAGAATTCTCGATAGATGATGAGGAAGCAGCAAAAAATATATTGACGACATTTGTAGATGAAACACAAAAGAACGTAAACAAACTGATAAAAGCTATAGAAGAAAAAGATACACTCACGATATGCAGTATTGCCCATAAAATGCTTCCAACATTTATAATGATAGAAGCAAAAAGTGCAATACCTGCTTTACAATGGCTTGATGAACATAAGAACAAGAGTATCGATCCAACTTTGGCAGATGTTCATGCCCGTACTATAATACAAACAGCGGAGAAAGTAATTGATGCTATATTGAAAAGTATCGCAAACGATGATTGACTAAGAGACGAAAATGATATTAAAAACGTTTTAATAAAAATCCGAAGTCTGTTTTTAAATATATACCGGCAATAAAACTTACAGCATTAGGCATAGAAATTTTACTGTCCTGCATTTTTGTATTTGAGGTATATTGATTTGCATCGCATTTAAATGTGTTGTATATGTCTGCATGAACTCCCAAGGCGAAACCTTTACCGATAGAATGTGAATATTCAACACTTAAAAAAGCAGTCTTGGGATTGTTATATATAAGATTTTTGCCTGACATTGAAACAGCTCCGAATAACGGATCTCCCATTAGTGATACAAAATTATGGCATTGCCAGTAGCCAGCTTTGACATCAAAGCTATTTATATCTGCAAGTAGTTTACCGTATATGCCATAACCTTTATCAAAAGGAAATGTACCACCTTTTTGTTGTGCATAATATGCTGCATCGATTTCTATATTCAACTTTCTTAAGTGCCTGAAAGGCATTTTTATGTCCATTCCTATACCAGATGCTGCATTAAGCCAGGTTTTTACACTTCGTTCAGAAGCAGTAGTGTTTATTTCACCTCCTTGATGCTTAAAAAGAATCTGAATAGGAACATAAAAATGAAAATTGTTAAAATCCGACAATAACTGATTGGCTTTTATGCGAGAGGATATTCCAAAAGTGAACTCTTCTTGTCTGCTGTCCCCTTGAAAAATGAAACTTTCCCAATTGACCCACATATCAAGGTTAAGATGGCGTGTATTCCAAAGAAACTGGACACCGGATTCAGGGTCTGATGTCATAACCATTTCTTTATTATAAAGAGGCTCTATCAGTCTATGATTGTTTCTCCCATAAATATTCCCTAATACTAATGATACACCTGGAAGAGGTGCATAATGTACTCGAAAGAAAGGTACGGCATGAAATGAACTTTGAATATTATCACCGTTTTCATATTCAGGAAGATTAACATAATGTGTATTTGGATATTTGCTTTCTCCCCAATATCTTAACATATATGCTCCGGCTTCAATCTTTAAAGTTTTAAGTGGCTGATATGATACGGAAGGTAGAATCCACAGTCCAGGCAATGTATAGCCTTTAACTAAACTTCCTTTATATTCATTATCACGAAAAAAATTCATATTGCGAAAACGTAATCTTAGTTCACGAACTTCGTTTGATACAAAAGATGTGTCTTCGGTATATATAAGACTTGTAATATTCTGCGAAAATAATGTATAAGTATTGTATAGGAAAAGGAAAGCCAATACAGATAAATAACGTAAAAGGAAATTCATTTTGATAAAAACATTTTTTATTTTTTTATATATGGATATTTCTCGGTATGCAAAAATAGCAAGTTAATATTTTATACGTATTTTTTTATGTGAAAAAAGTATATTATAAGGTATTACTCTATCATTTTGCCGTATTAAGAATGACAAGAATTATTTCACTTGGCGTAAAAAGTCTTATGTCTTTGCGTGATGTTCCCAGACCATTACTGATAATTATAGGTATTCCGGCTGAATTATATTTCTTACCAGTTAGAAAACGGTTTCCGTATTTTGAAAACTTAGCTGGTGTCCACTTGTTGAAGAAGCTGACTTGTCCACCATGTGTATGCCCTGCCAATGCTAAATCTGTATTGCTTATATCTGTATCCTCAACATAATCTGGCGTATGTGTAAGCATAACTACAAAATCTTCAGGATGGAGTTTTAATGTTGGCGAAATACCATTGTTCTTAAGGTCGAACGGGTTTCTTATTCCAGTTATCAATATATATTCGTTATCTTTCCAAATTGTATCCGTTTTATGCTCTAATAATATAATGTCTGTTTTACTTATAGCTTTACGAATTAGAGTGTCATTCTCTCCACGGTCATGATTTCCCGTAACAGCATATGCACCAAAAGTGGTATTTACGCTACCTAAAGCTGCAAATAATTCATTTATATCACCTCCGTTTCTCCCTCTATAATCTCCGCCTAGCAACAACACGTCAGCATCCAAAGAGAGAATGGCATTGACCAAGGAGTTAATATGATTCTTTTTGAATCTGCTTTCATAATGAAAATCCGTGGCAAAAGCTATACGAAAACCATCAAAGGATTCAGGCAGGTCCTTTGATTCAACATGATATGTTTTTATACGTCCGATACCTTTATATTTGGAAAAACTTGCTGTAGCGCACGAAAATAGAAATACAGAAGATATGAGCAAAGTAAAAATATGTATAAATAATTTTTGCATAACGAAGTTTTGATGATTGCATAAGCAAAAGTAGCATTTTATATACTAACTTTGTATCAAGTTTTAAAAAAGATTATGATGGTAAAGACGAATTCGATAGAAGCATGGATTTTGGCATCGCGTCCAAAGACACTGACTGGTGCTGCAATTCCGGTTATGATAGGTTGTGTATTGGCGTATGTTTATGGACATTTCAAACTTATGCCTGCTATATTATGTCTTGTTTTTGCATTTCTAATGCAGATAAATGCGAATTTTATAAATGATTTTTTTGATTTTATAAAAGGTACTGATAGAGAAGACCGTTTAGGGCCTGAACGTGCATGTGCACAAGGATGGATTTCTCCTAAAGGAATGAAAACCGGCATATGTATAACTACAGTTTTAGCAGGAATTACAGGTCTGTTGCTATTGTTCTTTGGAGGCTTGGAACTGATTCCAATAGGGGTGGCATGTATGGTCTTTGCTTTTTTGTATACTGCAGGACCATATCCTTTGGCCTATCACGGGTGGGGAGATGTATTGGTATTGGTATTCTTTGGATTTGTTCCTGTGGGATGTACTTATTATGTAATGGCTCATGAATGGAATAATTCTGTTACAATAGCATCTTTAGCATGCGGATTAATAATAGATACACTATTGATGGTAAATAATTTCAGAGACAGGGAACAAGATGCAATAAGTGGTAAGAAAACAATAGTAGTGAGATTCGGAGCAAAAGTTGGTATGGTTCTGTACTTTTTGCTTGGACTGGTGGCGTGTTGGCTTTGTTTTTATTTCATAACTATAGGAAAAATATATGCAGCTTTGTTGCCACAATTTTATTTAATCATTCATATATCTACAAGCATAAAAATGGCTAAAATTAATAGAGGGAAAGCGCTAAACTTGATTCTTGGCGAAACTTCAAGAAATATGCTTATTTTCGGAATAATGCTTACATTGGGATTGATTCTGTAATTATATTTATTTGAAACTATCCAATAAAAATCATCCTCTGCACAGTATATCTTTCTGAGCAGAGGATGAACTATATTTATAAATAAACCTAATTTTTTTCAATAAGAACTGTTGCATATGCGGAAATACCCTCTTCACGTCCGGTAAATCCTAGTTTTTCTGTTGTCGTAGCCTTAATAGAAATATCGTCTATATCTATTCCCATGATTTGCGCCAAAACATTCTGCATTTCAGGGATTCTGGCTTTTAGCTTAGGGCGCTCTGCACATACAGTTGCGTCAATATTTCCTATAGTATAACCTTTTTCTTCTATCAATTTCACAGTACGTGCCAGTAGTATCTTACTATCAATATTCTTAAACTCACTGGCGTTATCAGGAAAATGATAACCTATATCGCGCATGTTGGCCGCTCCTAAAAGAGCATCACATATGGCATGTATCAATACGTCGGCATCAGAATGTCCTAATAATCCCAATTCATGTTCCAACTTTATTCCTCCAAGCCAAAGTTCCCTTTCGGGTACCAGGCGGTGTACATCAAAACCAAATCCTACTCTTATCTTCATCGTATATAAAAATCTAGAACTTTTTCATTTTCAAGATATCCCTCCAAATGGTTGTCTATATTCACAGGTCCTACTCCGACAGGGGTTCCTGTAAATAACAAATCTCCTATTTTCAGTGTACAAAACTGACTAACGTAAGCTATTATTTTATCCACACTGAAAAGCATATCACGTGTATGTCCTGTCTGTACGGTTTTACCATCAATGTCAAGATGAAAATGTATATCTTGTATATTATTGAATCTGTCTATACTTATCCAATCGCCAATAGCAGCTGAACTGTCAAAACCTTTGCATAATTCCCATGGTTTCCCTTCTGAACGGAATTTCTTCTGCAAATCACGAGCGGTAAAATCAATACCTACTGTTACAGCGTCGTAGTATCTATGTGCAAACCGTTCGGAAATATTTTTTCCAAGTCGGTTTATACGTACTACAAGTTCTGTCTCGTAGTCAACTTGTTCCGAGAAATCTGGAATGAAAAAAGGCTTACTGTCCTTAAGTAATGCAGAATCAGGTTTCATAAAAATTACCGGTTCCTGCGGCAAGGCTTCATTGGCATGGAGTTCCTTGCAGTGAAGGGAATAATTCATCCCTATTGCTATAATCTTCATAAATGTATCGATTATTTTAATTCTTCATTCAAACGGTTGAACATAACAGCGAGATGTGCATATAATGACGTGTTCTGCACAACTATGTCCTCAGGAACACGAATTCTGAATGGTGTGAAATTCCAGACAGCTTTTATACCCTCACTTACCATATAGTCTGTGATGGTCTGTGCTATACTGATTGGTACAGTAAGGATTCCAATATTAACATTTGATTTTTTTATTATTTTTGGAAACTCATCTGTATGATAAATAGGTATTCCTGCTATATTTGTACCAATTTTTTTAGGATCAACATCAAATGCACCTACTATTTCAAGTCCAAAATGTGAAAGACCAGTGTCTTGAAGTAATGCTGCACCAAGGCTACCTACACCAAACAGATATGCCTTATGAATATTGGTAAATCCAAGGAAATCCTCAAGTACCCCAATAAGACAATCAATATCATAGCCAACACGTGTACGTCCTGAAACTGCTACATATGATAAGTCTTTTGCTACTTGCGAAGCATCAATATTTATCTGTCTGGATATTTGTGTAGATGATAAATACTTTTCCCCCTGACTTCTCATTAACTTTGCACAAGACAAATACCAAGGCAAACGACGAAGTGTAGGTTCCGGTACTTTATCCGATATTTTTCGAACTGGCGCTGTCATGACATAAATAATACTATACTGTTAATTGCAAAATTAGTCTATTTATTTGGAAACGCACACATAATAAAGAAAAAGTTTATATCTTTGATTGAATTTAAACATTATCAGAATATGAAAAATAATGATTGGAAAGAGAGACTTAATATTGTTTATTCTACAAATCCGGATTTTAAATATCAAACAGACGAAGATGAAGAAAATATAACTCCAGAGAAGAGAAACCAAAAACTCAGAGTTTCAATAGAAAAAAAAGGAAGAGGTGGTAAAACTGTCACATTGGTAACGGGGTTTGTTGGTTGTGATGATGATCTTAAAGAACTAGGGAAAGTACTTAAAACAAAATGTGGAGTAGGAGGTACTACCAAGAATGGAGAAATTATAATCCAAGGAGATTTCAAGCAAAGAATAATTGAACTATTAAAATCTGAAGGATATATACAGACAAAATGATTTAGTAGGAAGCCGATATAAACAAAAAACGCTGCCCATCAACGGGCAACGTTTTTTAGAATGAATGAAAAACAAGTGAATGTGATTTTTTTCTTAGAATAGAATTATTTTCTTAAAATCCAGATTAAAAAACGATTAAAGAGATACGGGTTATTTTAAATATTAAACAAATATCTTTATTAACTTCTGTGCAAATATAAAAAGATATTATTTAATAACCAAATAAAAACTACATTTTTAAATTAAAATATTTAATAATCTCTTTTTATTTAATGCAAATAGATAAATAACGAGACGAAAAATAGAAAATAAAGGTACACAATATTAGATAATAGAATTAATTAGTATTTTTGTCAGCAATAATTTTTTATTTTTATAGATATGGCATTAATAAAATCAGTAAGAGGATACACCCCACAAATAGGACGCAACTGTTACCTTGCAGATAATGCAACAATAATAGGTGATGTAGTAATGGGAGATGATTGTAGTGTCTGGTTTAATACAGTATTGAGAGGTGATGTAAACTCTATTCATATTGGTAACAGAGTGAATATACAAGACGGGACTGTACTGCATACATTATATGAAAAATCTGTTGTCGAAATAGGGGATGACGTATCTATAGGTCATAACGTTACATTGCATGGTGCATGTGTGAAAGATAAAGCCCTTATAGGTATGGGGTCTACCCTGTTGGATCATGTTGTAGTGGGCGAAGGTGCTATTGTAGCAGCAGGTGCTTTGGTATTGGCAAATACTAAAATAGAACCACATACACTTTGGGGCGGGGTTCCTGCTAAGTTCATAAAGAAAGTAGATCCGGAACAAAGTAAAGAGTTAAACCAGAAAATAGCAAACGGATACCTTATGTATGCTTCCTGGTTTAAAGATGAAGATAATAAATAAAGACTTATAAAATCAAACTTTACGAAATTATATATTGATGAAAGAATTTTTCAACCTACTTAGACGGTTTGTTTCTCCTTATAAAAGGTTTGTAGCTTGGGCGATAATATTAAACGTATTATCAGCAGTGTTTAATGTGTTCTCATTCTCTTTGTTAATACCTATATTGAATATTTTATTCAAAACAGATGGAGGTAATAAAGTATACACTTTTATGGAATGGGGAAGTGCCCCTATTAAGGATACAGTAATAAATAATTTTTATTATTATGTATCACAGTTGATAGAAATATACGGCTCATCGAACACATTGTTGTGGTTAGGGTTATTTTTGGCAGGAATGACATTGCTTAAAACTGCATGTTATTTCGGATCATCAGCTGTGATGATTCCACTTCGTACAGGCGTTGTACGCGACATAAGGACACTGGTATATTCTAAAATAATGTATCTGCCTTTGAATTTCTTTTCTTCAGAAAGAAAAGGAGATATTATAGCCAGGATGAGTGGTGACGTAACAGAAATAGAGACTTCTATAACAAGTTCATTAGACATGTTACTCAAAAATCCGATTCTTATTATATCATATTTTGCTACACTTTTCATAACAAGCTGGCAATTGACGGTGTTTACATTACTTGTTCTTCCTACTATGGGATGGGTTATGGGACAAGTTGGAAGGAAACTTAAAAGAAAATCCTTGGAAGCTCAAGATAAATGGAGTGAAACAATGTCACAGCTAGAAGAAACGCTTGGTGGATTACGTATTATAAAGGCATTTGTAGCCGAAGAAAAGATGATAAGCCGTTTCAATAAATGTAGTAATGAATTCAGGCAGGCAACAAATAAAGTGGCGACGCGTCAGGCTTTAGCACACCCTATGAGTGAATTTCTTGGGACTATACTAATTGTTATTGTATTGTGGTTCGGTGGTTCTCTGATACTTGGAGAAAAATCGTCTATAGATGCACCTACATTTATATTTTATATGGTTATATTGTATAGTGTAATTAACCCTTTAAAGGAATTCTCCAAAGCTGGATATAGTATTCCTAAAGGATTGGCTTCAATGGAAAGGGTGGATAAAATTCTAAAGGCAGAAAATAATATTATAGAAAAGAATGATGCCATACATATCAGTGAACTAAAAAATGATATCACATTCCAGAACGTATCATTCAGTTATGGTGAAAATGAAATTCTGCATGATATTAATCTAAAAATAAAGAAAGGCGAGACAATAGCTCTTGTAGGACAGAGCGGATCTGGTAAATCTACTTTAGTAGACCTTATTCCTCGCTTTCATGATGTACAGAAAGGAAACGTTATGATAGATGGAATAGACGTAAAGGATATCGTTGTAAAGGATTTGAGGTCATTAATAGGAAATGTAAATCAGGAAGCAATTCTTTTTAACGATACATTCTTTAATAATATCACATTTGGTGTGGAAAATGCTACTATGGAACAAGTTATTGAAGCTGCCAAAATAGCAAATGCTCACGATTTCATAATGGAAACAGAAGAAGGATATAATACTAACATAGGCGACAGAGGATGCCGTCTGTCAGGTGGACAACGTCAAAGAATATCAATTGCAAGAGCTATTTTAAAGAATCCTGCTATCTTAATATTAGATGAGGCCACATCTGCACTAGATACAGAAAGTGAAAGGCTGGTACAGGAAGCTTTGGAAAGACTGATGAAAACACGTACTACTATCGCTATAGCGCATAGATTGTCAACTATAAAAAATGCTGATACTATATATGTGTTATATGAAGGTAGAATTGTAGAGAGTGGAAAACATGAAGAGTTACTCAAGAAAAACGGTTACTACAAAAGGCTGAATGACATGCAGGCCTTATAACTGAATAAGATATGAAAATAGTTGTTGACAACAAGATACCTTATATCAAAGAATATCTTGCAAAGATTACGAATGATGTAATTTATCTACCTGGAAATGAAATTAATGCTGCATCTGTAAAAGATGCAGATGCTATTATTACAAGAACAAGAACTAAATGCAACAGACAATTACTGGAAGGTAGTAGTGTAAAGTTTATAGGGACCGCGACTATTGGTTTTGACCATATAGATACAGATTATTGCCAACAGGCAGGAATTACATGGAAAAACTGTCCTGGATGTAATGCTGGAGCTGTAGAACAATATATAAATGCTGTAATCAGTTTGCTTAAGCAGGAAAAAGGATTGCATACGGACAGTGTTTGTATAGGAATAGTTGGAGTTGGCAATGTTGGTACTAGAATTATGTCTCTTGCAAATAGATATGGAATGAGAGTTTTGCTAAATGATCCACCAAGAAAGGAACGTGGCGAAAGTGGTTTTGTTAATATGGATAGGATTGTGGAAGAATGCGATATAATTACTTTCCATACACCACTGATAAAAGATGGTAAATACAAGACCTTTCATCTAGCAGATAATAATTTTTTCAATTCTTTATGTAAAAAACCTGTTATAATAAATACATCAAGAGGTGAAGTAATAGATACTGATGCTATTCTAAATGCAATCAGGAAGAAAAATGTAGCTGAAACTATAATAGATGTATGGGAGAATGAACCTAATATAAATCTTGAATTGCTTAACGAAGTCTACATCGGTACACCACATATTGCAGGATATTCTATTGATGGTAAATATAACGCAACAATGATGACGCTGAAATCATTATGCGATTTCTTTCAAATAAATTTAGATTTTAATTCATCATTGCCTGAGGATATTAAGTCATTGGAAGTATCTGATAAGAATTATGATGTCCTTTCATCATACAATCCTAAGAATGATTACAATATACTACTTGCTCATCCTGAAGATTTCGAGAAAATAAGAGGAAATTACAATCTAAGGAAAGAATAACAATCATTTTTATGAGAAATATATACCATTTTATGCACAATATAAATGTTTTTGTGCAAAAAAGTGCATTTATTTCGCTGAATATTTGGTGAAAACAAGAAATATTTATTCCTTTGCAACAAATATTTAATCAAAAAACAATTTTATAAACTTAAAAATTTAGAATTATGTCTGAAATTGCATCAAAAGTACAGAAAATTATCGTTGATAAATTAGGTGTAGAAGAATCAGAAGTAGTAGCAACTGCTAGCTTTACAAACGATCTGGGTGCTGACTCATTGGATACAGTTGAATTGATTATGGAATTCGAAAAAGAATTCGGTATCTCTATTCCAGATGATCAGGCAGAAAAAATACAGACTGTAGGCGACGCTATCTCTTACATCGAAGCTAACAAATAATTAATTCTCTAATTTATGGAATTAAAGAGAGTAGTAGTAACAGGTCTTGGCGCATTAACACCATTAGGTAATACTGTTCCTGAATTTTGGAATAATCTTATCAATGGAGTAAGTGGGGCAGGACCTATTACTCACTTTGATGCTTCAAAGTTTAAGACTCAGTTTGCATGTGAAGTTAAAAACTTCAATGCTGCAGATTATATCGACCGTAAAGAGGCCCGTAAAATGGACCTTTATACTCAATATGCAGTCGCTGCAGCCAAAGAGGCTGTAACAGATGCTGCTATTGATGTCGAAAAAGAAGATTTGAACAAAGTAGGTGTTATTTTAGGTGTTGGTATCGGTGGTATCCGTACTTTTGAAGAAGAAGTCGGTGGATACGAACAGACTAAAGATACTATAGGACCAAAATTCAGCCCTTTCTTTATACCGAAGATGATTGCTGATATAGCATCTGGACAAATTTCAATCATGTACGGTTTTCACGGTCCTAATTTCACTACAACTTCAGCATGTGCTTCATCATCAAATGCAATTGCCGACGCATTTAATTATATACGTTTGGGCAAAGCTAATATTATAGTAACAGGTGGTGCTGAAGCAGCTATATTCGCAGCTGGTGTAGGTGGTTTTAACGCAATGCATGCTCTTTCAACTCGTAATGATGACCCAACTCATGCTTCGCGTCCATTTAGCGCTAGTCGTGACGGATTTGTAATGGGTGAGGGTGCCGGAATCCTGATTCTTGAAGAATTGGAACATGCTAAAGCACGTGGAGCTAAGATTTATGCAGAATTGGCAGGTGTCGGTGCTTCTGGTGATGCTTATCATTTGACAGCTTCGCATCCAGATGGTTTAGGGGCTAAACTAGTAATGATGAATGCTTTGGAAGATGCAGGTCTTAAACCAGAAGACATTGATTACATTAATGTGCATGGAACTTCAACACCTGTGGGTGATGTTTCAGAAGTAAAGGCCATAAAGGAAGTTTTCGGCGAACATGCTTACAAACTTAACATTAGCTCTACAAAGTCTATGACAGGTCATTTACTTGGTGCAACAGGAGGTGTAGAAGCTATTGCAAGTGTTTTGTCTGTTAAGAATGATATTGTACCTCCAACAATTAACCATGAAGAAGGTGATAACGATGAAAATATCGACTATAACCTTAATTTTACATTCAATACAGCACAGAAACGTACAGTACGAGCTGCATTGAGTAATACATTTGGTTTTGGCGGTCACAATGCTTGTGTAATCGTTAAAAAATACACTGAATAAACGTGTTAGCAAATATTACAGATAGGATAAGACTCTTTTTCCGTAAGGAAAAGGAGCCTTATTTTCGTTTTTATAGAATATTAGGATTCTATCCTCGAAACATAGAAATATACAAACAGGCCTTACTGCATAAGTCTTCATCTGTAAAAACACAAGGTAGGCTGATAAACAACGAACGTCTTGAGTTCTTAGGTGACGCAATTCTTGATGCTGTAGTGGCAGATATAGTATATAAGAAGTTCGAAGGTAAGAGAGAAGGTTTCCTTACAAATACACGTTCCAAAATAGTACAACGGGAAACCTTGAATAATATTGCTATTAACATCGGATTGGATAAACTTATCAAATATTCTTCTAAGCAATCTTCGCATAACAGCTATATGAGCGGTAATGCATTCGAAGCACTTATAGGAGCTATATATCTTGACCGTGGTTACAGAGCCTGCAAGAAATTTATGGAGGAACGTATTATCGGTCAATATATAAATCTTGACAAGATTTCTCGTAAGGAAGTAAATTTCAAATCAAAGTTAATAGAATGGAGTCAGAAAAATAAATTCGAAATAGAGTTCCGATTGATTGGCCAAAGTTTGGACGACAATCAGAATCCTATTTTTGAAAGTCAGATTATCGTTGAGAATATTCCTGGGGGTACGGGGAAAGGCTATTCAAAGAAAGAGTCACAGCAGGAAGCAGCCCATATAACAATGAGTATGATAAAAAAAGACTCGTTATTCATTGATGCAATATTTGCTGCAAAAAACGAAAGGGAAAATGCCGATAAACCTGTTGAAAATAATATACTTGGAGTAGAAACTATAATTGAAGAAGAATATAAGTTCGACTCTATAGAAGAAACGTACAGCGATGAGGAGAAAATAATATCAGAAGCAGAAGATGCTGCTTTTGCCGAGGAACGCACAAAGAAAGAATAGAAGAAAAATAAGAGTATATACAATAAAAAGCGTGAATTACTATTGCAACAGAAAAAGTAATTCACGCTTTTGTTTTGTATGATTATGTTAATTTCAATTATTCAGCACGTAAAGTGAAGCGTTTGAAATCAACGATAGCCAATTCAGGGTCAGAAGCCTTCAATGTATCAGCTACAGTCTTTTTAGGATCCATAATGCTTTCCTGGCTCAAAAGACAAACTTCTTTCAAGAATTTGCCAAGACGACCTTTAGCAATGTTTTCTATCATAGCCTGTGGCAAGTTAGCTGCTTTTTCTGCAGAAACAGTTTCCTTGATTTCTTTAGCCTTAGCTACATCCTCAGCAGTAATCCATCCTTTAGCCATGTTACTTTCCATATGCTCTTCGCTATCAACGTGAGCAGGGTTAATTCCAGCTTTCTTCAAAGCTGCTTCTACAGCTTTCTGAACTTGTTCTGCTTTGGTTTTTTCTATTGCTACATTGATTTCGTTCT
Source organism: uncultured Phocaeicola sp. (assembly GCA_944322395.1). Classification (GTDB taxonomy): domain Bacteria; phylum Bacteroidota; class Bacteroidia; order Bacteroidales; family Bacteroidaceae; genus Phocaeicola. The sequence goes on along the minus strand of CALUPA010000003.1, from coordinate 1,244 downwards.
GTTTTACTTCTTCAGGAACACCAGCTTCATCAATTGCGATAGGGTTCATAGCTGCAATCTGCATACAGATTTCGTGAGCAATTTGCTGATCGCAAGGCTTATTGAAAGCTACAATAGTACAAAGCTGATTCTTGCTCATGTGGTTGTAAACAGCAGTATTAGCTCCAGTTACTACAAAATAGCCATCCAATTCCATTTTTTCACCAGTGATACCACTACGGTCCACAACAGCGTCAGCAATTGTAGCGTTACCCATTGGAAGAGCTTTAACTTCATCCAAAGTCTGACACTTGTTTGCGATTGCAGCATCAAGGATAGCTTCTGTCAAAGCAACAAAATCTGCATTTTTAGCAACGAAGTCAGTTTCACACTTCAAAGCAATCATTGCAGCATAGTCACCAATAGACTTTGCCAATACGCAACCTTCTGAAGTTTCGCGGTCAGAACGTTTTGCAGCAACAGCCTGTCCTTTTTTACGAATAATTTCCATAGCCTTGTCGAAATCGCCTTCAGCATCGTTCAAAGCATTTTTACAGTCCATCATACCAGCTCCTGTCAATTTGCGAAGCTTGGTAATATCTGCCATACTTACAGCCATAATAAATTCTTTTTATTAAGAGTTAATAATACCATTATAAAACAAAATTGAGAATTGAGAATTGAGAATCTGAGCAAATATGTTCCATTCCCAATTTTCAATTCTCAATTTTATATATTTAAGTTCTTGAATTAAGCTTCATCTTCTTTGCTAACAAAAGCTGCAGCCTTAGCAGCGTTTATAGCATCTTCTTCAGCTTTATCCATGCGAGCTCTACCTGCTTTTTTCTTAGGAGCTTTAGGAGCAGCAGCTTCACCAGCAGCGTCCATATCTACCTTTTCAGCTTTTCTTTCTTCCAAGCCTTCAGCCATAGCAGCGCAACAAGCATCAAGAATTACTTCTACAGACTTAGTTGCATCGTCATTAGCTGGGATAACGTAATCAACGTTAGAAGGATCAGAGTTTGTATCAACGATTGCAAATACAGGAATACCAAGACGGTTAGCTTCGCGTACAGCAATATTTTCTTTCAAAACGTCGATAACAAACAAAGCAGATGGAAGACGAGTCAAATCAGCGATAGAACCAAGGTTCTTTTCAAGTTTAGCACGCTGACGAGAAATCTGAAGTATTTCTCTCTTTGACAAGTTTGAGTAAGTTCCATCGTTAGTAAGTTTGTCGATAGTTGCCATCTTCTTAACAGCCT
>CALUPA010000002.1 GCA_944322395.1 uncultured Phocaeicola sp. | reverse complement strand
TGTCAACCAACAAAACTTTGTCAAATTCAACAGTTGCGCCGTTTTCAGCGTTCTGAATGTGGTGTACAAACAGTTTCTTGCCTTCTTCAGCTTTGAACTGCTGACCGTTAATTTCTACGATTACGTACATTTTATTATAATTATTAAACGGGTTTCTTCCGTAAGGTGGATTGATTCTTGCAATCACTTGTTTACCTCCACGGACTAAAATCGGCTGCAAAGATACTCTAAATACTTTATATAATCAAAAATTTATGAGTATTTTTTTTGTATAAAGTATTGTTTTTCAGTAATAATCCTTTCAGATGTGTCGGCTTGAATAAAAAAATAGGGTATACCCGCATGAGCATACCCTATTCTGATATATTCTTTGTACTTATTTAGAAGTATAAGTAACGGTTGTCTACAACTTCTGCTTTCTGGTAAAGGTCATTGATGAACTGTGTAGCAAATCTTGTATACATGTTTGTCAGAGTTGTTTCTTCTGATTTAACATCTAGTTTTTCACTACCGTTTTCTTTGCCTAATACCTGTACCATGTAAACACCTGCATTACCCTTAACCGGAGCGCTTGTTGCATTAACTGCAGTTTTAGAAGCTACTGCACCAATTACAGGTTCGCTACCTCTAGTAAGAGAAATGTAAGCTGGAGCAGAGAATGTTACGTGCTTAACAGTATCGCTGACAGCGTTCTTTACAGCTTTAGCCTGATCGATAGAAGTGCAAGATTTCATATCGGCCATAATCAGTTCTGCTTTCTTGTCGCGGCGGATTTCGCTACGAAGCATATCTGCTACTGAGTTGATGTTACGATATCCTACAGGATTGATTCTGTCAAGAGCGACTACCATTATGTGGTCGTTGTTTCCACATTCGTATAACGGAGAAACTTCACCTTCTTTAGCATCGAATATCCAACGGATAACTTCCTTAGTTGAAGGTACACCGCCAACATAATGTTCTGAAGAAGAGAAATCAGTACGTGGGATAACTGTATATCCGTATTCTTCAGCATTCTTTTCAAGTTCTTCTATTGTATTGCTCTGTGCAACGAACTGGCTGAACTTGTTATATGCATCGTTGTATGTATCGTTGCTGAATTCAACATTACGTTTGATGACAGCTACTTTGTATTTTTCCTGCATGCTCTTCTTGTTTGTAACCTGCAGAATAATGTTTGCTTGACCAAGATTCAGCTTAGCAACTTCATTAACTGGCTGGCTTATAAGTGTCTTGATGAATGTCTCGTTTTCAGTGTTCAACTGTCCACCTTCCCAAGATGAAGCACTAATCCAGTTGGCTTCGCCTGTCTGACCATATACTTTAGCTATTTCTTCGAAGTTAGCTCCGCCCTTTATGGCATCATAAATACTGTCAGTAAGGGTTTTTGCCTTTTCGTTAGTGTCAGCATAAACCTGAATCTGACGGAATTGTATTGAGTCTGGAGCATTTACTTTTGCTATAATTTTGAAAGCATTGTATGAGTCGTCTGTTTGGCTATAGTATGGACCGAAAACTTCATTCAGGCCAATAGAGTCAAGACGTGCTACTACGTCAGAAGGAAGAACTGATTTGTTTACAGGAATGTCAGCATATGATACTGCTGAACCAGTTGAACGAACGAATGTTCCGTAGTCTGCTGTAGTATTGTTCAACTGTTCGCTGTATTCTGTAACTTCGTCCAAAACAGCTTTTCTGTCAGCATCCGAAGGTAATACCTGTACGTCAACGAAACGGATATTGCGTGTCTCAGCTAACTGCTTGAATTGTTCTTTTCTTTCGTTGTAAAGTTTTTTGATTTCATCATCAGATACTTTAACTAAAGAATCGTTTACAGATGAATATGGAACAGCTGCCATAAGCAAATCACTCTGTTCTGTACGTGCTTTGAATGCGTCTTCTGCAGAAACAGGGTTTGAGATGAGTGATTTAGCAATAAGATTTTGATATTTTTGAGCTAGAGCAGACTGTCTTAGTGTCTTTTCAACAAAGTTCCAGAAATTACCCATTGTCTGGTAGTATTCTACATACTGTGCAGGCATCTGGCTTGTGCTAAGGTTTGCATAATCAACAAGAAATTTCTTCAACATGTCCTTATCGAAAGCACCTGTTTGTGGGTTACGGAACGGAGTATTCATCAGCATAGGGTGAGTACCTTCGTCAATGATTGCCTCAATTTCGGCATCTGTAACTGTAAGTCCCAGAGCTTCTGCCTGTTCAGCAATAAGTTTGTTGTTTACATAAGATTGCCATACCTGGTCTTTAACACTTGCCAGCTGATTTTCATTAAGTGAAGCCAATCCGTTTGTAAGTTTGATAACTTCAGTGTATTCATCAACCAGTTTCTGATAATCCTGAGCGGAGATTTTCTCTCCATTAATCTCTCCAATGTCTTGCCTTCCCTGATGTGGCTGGAATATTTTCCAAGCGTCACCTGCTATAAAAGCGAAGAGGGCAATACCGATAACAATGACCAATAATGGTCCTTTGCTTCTAATAGTTTGTAAAGTTGCCATTTAAAATTATTATTTTTTGTTTATTGTTTTTCTGTATTTAGCGCACGAAGATACGAAAAATGTTTTTGAGTTGCTATTTTCTGTAGAAAAAAATGCTTATTTCTGTATTTTCAGTTTCACCAATTCTATTTTTGTATTGGTGGCTTTGATAATATTGAACTGAAAACGGTCTATTACTATTTTCTCGTGCGGTTTAGGTATTCTCTGATATTCGTTAATTATCAGTCCTCCTAAGGTTTGATATTCATCACTTTCAGGTAGGTCAAGATTGAATTTTTCGTTTATTTCTTCTATTTCCAATCTGCCGGATAGGATGTATTCGTTATCGCTTAGAGCCTTTGCTATGGTATTCTTATTGTCATGTTCGTCTTCAATATCACCCAAAAGTTCTTCTACCAGGTCTTCTAAGGCAATTATTCCTGATGTTCCACCAAACTCGTCGACTACTACTGCAAGAGACTTTTTCTGTTGCATCAGAAGTTGCATGAGTTTATTGGCACTCATACTTTCCGGAACTACGGGAATTGATTTGATATTACTTTCCCATTCGTCGTGTGTATTGAACATTTCTGATGAATGAATGTAACCTATAATATTATCAATATTATCTCTGAATACAATAATTTTACTCAATCCGCTGTCAATAAAGACCTTCATTATTTCTTCTTTCGGGGTTCCGGTTTCCACTGCAATAATCTCTGTTCTAGGTATCATGCAGTCTTTTACTTTAATACTAGAGAAATCAAGTGCATTGCGGAAAATTTGAATTTCAGGTTCTATTTCATTTTCTTTTATAGTATCATCAATGCTGCTTTCAATGAGATAGTCCAAATCTACTTTCGAAAAAGCCTTTTCGCTGTCTTCCTTTTTGATTTTTTTGCCAGCCAATCTTAAAATGGTTGTTGACATCAATGCGGAAAATTTGCTGATGGGGTATAACACTAGATAACACAGATAGGTAGGTATACAGAATAGCTTTAATGTGAAGTTTGGGTTTATTTTGAATAAAGTTTTTGGCATAAATTCTCCTGTGATGAGAATTATTAATGTAGAAATAATAGTTTGTGTAACAACCAACAAGGCCTCGTTTGTAATTATACCTGCCAAGAGATGTTGTTCTATTATTTCAGCCATTAGTATACCGTATATGACAAGTGCTATATTATTTCCTACCAACATTGTTGATATGAAATTATTTGGATTTTTGTAGAATACGGTCAGAATCTTAGTTGAGAAGTTATTGCTCTTCTCCATTTCGAATCTAAGCTTATTGGATGACACAAAGGCAATCTCCATTCCGGAAAAGAATGCAGAAAATGCCATTGTAATTATAAGTTCTATGATTATACCCATTTGTTTATAATAATAGTATTTAATAAGACAAATATGGTCTTACTATAAACCAACTATTTGTCTACGATAGATTTTGAGGTCGTTGAAGTATCTGTAGGAGCGGTATCTTCAACAGTAAAAATACCGGTAGGTGTAAATATCTCGTATTCTGTCATTTCTTGATTAGAGTCAAAGCCGTAGCCTGTCAGAATTTTATCCTCTTGCTCTATCCTTATGAATTTATCGGAATATATGCGTTCTTTGGCCTGATCCCAAAAAAGAAGTTCAGTGTCGAATTTATCCCCCAGCTGATTTTGTATGTGTACGTTTCCTCTTAGTTCCCAGACTTCCTTTTTCTCATGGTAGTATGCTGTGTCGGCTTTTATACTTGCATCTACCCTGAACAAGGAGTCGAACTTTTCCAGATACAGTCCTTTTTCGAAAGCCCAATAAGGCGGATCTTTCTTGGTAAATACTAGCCATTCATCTGTTACGATTTTATACCTTATCATTCCTGAATCCGATACATACGAGGTAACCCCTGTGGTGTACATGTCAGGAAGTGAGTCTTTTTCGTCAATTGCGTCTGCCAGTTTTTTGTCTTTGCTGCCGCATGAAGGAAAAAAAAGAAACATAACAGTTGCCCATGCGGCAACTGTTATGCTTATAAAATATTTTGTTTTGAAAAAGATGTGTCTATATGACATATTTAATTATCTGATTGTTGTTGTTTCGCCAATCCATCCTCCGATAGTAACTGTATGGCCTTTACTTAAGCCAAGGAAGAACAGGTCTTCGTCTTTTGGAGTATATGCAGAATATGTTCTGATAAGTTCGTTTGCTTTTTCTGCAACGCTTGGATCTACACTCTTAGCACGTTGAAGTTTATCAATAACAGCAAAGAAAGTACATTTGTTCAGAGCAGATTCATCACTCCAGTTAGGACTTGAAGCATACATCTGTGCTATAAGTATATAAGCATCACCATAGTTGTTATTGAAAGAGATAGCTTTGTTGCAATACTGTTTAGCACGGCTCAACTGTTTTTTGCTGAAAAGAATAACTCCTGCATTGTAGCAGTATTCTGCTTTTTTCAATGGGTCCTGTTCCAGTTCGATTGCCTGGTCGAAATATCCTATACTCTTGTCCAAGTCACCTTTCTTGTAGTACATGTAACCACATCCGGCAGCTGTTGCAGCTGTTGGTTCAATTGCATGTGCAGCTTCAGAAGCTTCAAAATATGCTTCTTCTTCAGTACATTTCAAAAGTTGCATAACAGAAATAACTTGTTTTAAATATTCTAGGTTAGTTTTGTTTTGTGCAACCTTAGGACCATAGATAGACTGCAGGTTTTCGCATGATGCTGCACCACTGTTTATAAAGTATGCATCAACGTTATCTTTTGTAGTTTTTAGAAGATTTTTCATCTTTTCCTTTTTCTCTGCTTTATAAGCAGCATCAGCATAACCTGAAACAGTCAGATAGTCTTGTATGAACTGTTCTTTGTGAGTTTCGTCCGCCTTTAATTTGCGAGATGACATATCCATCATGTCAAGGAACATGAAGTAATCAGATTTGTCTTTCTCCATATTAATGCCTTGCTTAGCCCATTCATAAGCTTGGTTTATATCAAGGTTTTTTCCGGAAAATACTATATAATCATGAACCTTCATTCCTATGATTGAACCTTCTGTTGCTTTTGATCTAACCAATTTGTTTAGTTGGTCAAGATACTTAATGCGTTGGTCGTGAACAGCCATCAACTCATCAAGGTATGCTTTCTGTTGAGCTGCATCTTTTGTGCTTTGTATTAATCCACGAAGAATTTTTGCACCATTAGTATATGTACCAACCTGTGCAAATGGAGCCTCAGTGAATACTGCTTTCCAAGGTGTATATGCATCCTTGAAATTGTCTGTTTTAACGTATTCAGTATAAATACTGATGTTCTGAAGACAACGGATACTGTCTTCTCCATGTCCAAATCTAGAACCGTCTTCTACTCCTTTTTGAGCAAAAGTTGCTGCTGTACCTAATGTCATGGCACAAAGCATTGTAAACATCTTCATTCTCATCGTATATTAATTTAATTGTTTATTGTGTACTTATAAAATTAGTTAACTCTCCATTTCATAAACCAAGGCTCATTCAAAGTAAGCCCTATCTTCAATACGAATCTGTTTTCAGACATCAGATTGTTGTTGCTTGGCGAAAGGTTTATATATTGCCCTGTTATACTTAACATCGTTTTTCTTTGGAATAATGATAAAGGAAAGCCGAAACCTGCTCCGATACCGATTTCCCTTGCTCCGTCTGAGTAGGATGTTGCTTCACTATTATCTGGTATTTTTATATATGGAGTGTTGTAATATACTCCTGCTCTATATGATATTCTTTGCAAGAACTTACGGCCAATCCGATTAGGTGTATATTCTAAACCTGCAGCTATCTTATTTCGGTTGTTATACATTCCAGCTTTATTGGATAAATTTACTTTAGACCACTCCTGCATAGTATAGTCTACACAAACTGTCAGTTTGTTTTTATGTTGGTAGGATAGACCGATACCATATGTTGATGGAATTCCATATCCGTCGTAGAAAGTATTCGATGTTGTTGATGTGTATGTGTTTCCATCGGTTACTTGTGTTCCTATACTTTCTGTTGAGTTTAGATTGTGTCCAAGTCCATATGTCAGACCTAAAGTAATATTGTTGTCTTTGTTGATAGGTTGCGTGTATTGTAAACCTAAATCAAGCTTATAGCTTTTAACTTTCAGGTTCCTAAAATTAATTGTATAATCTCCTCCATTGCTTAATGTAGCTGTAGTGGTATATTCATGTTTACCATATAAATAACCAATATTACCACCAATAGATAGATTATCTAAGATTTTAAGACCTAATCCGGCAAAAACTACATTAGTACCTCCATCTCCAAAATAAGTGTTTGTGACTGAAACACTATTGCTATTTGATGCGTAATCACTTGTGCTAAAATTATATCCAACAGTAGAAAAAGGTGTAAAACCAATCACCATTCCTATTCTTGGATGTAAACGAAATTGCATAGCAAGATAGTCGAAACTTGAGTTTCTCGCGTTTGATCTGATATTACCTTCTTTATAATTGGAACTTTTCATGCTGAAACCGATATCGAACATGAAAGATAAGGAATCTACAGATGTATAAGATGCCGGATTCATTGTATTTATATGTCTGCTTGAGCGTAGGGCGTTTCCTACTCCTCCCATAGCAGCATTGCTGGTAAAGACTTGATCTGACAAGTCTCCAAATCCAAATCTGGTATATGGTGAGTTAGTGCTTGATTGTGCAAAAGCATATATCGATGCTGTTGCAAATATAGCGCTAATGATTACTTTTTTACTTGACATTATAATTCAATATTCTGTTTAAACCTTTTAAAACTAAAAATCTATCTGCAAAGATGATACTTTTTAAATTTGTATCAAAAGAAAATTTATCTCCGCCAGTTAAAAAAACTAAAAGATCGGGATATTTTTCCTGCATTTGAGAAATATAGCCTTTAATCTCGTATTCAATACCTTTGATTACCCCAGCCCTAATTGCAGTTTCGGTGTTGAAACCCAATTCTGGTAAATCACCGCTTTTTTCTATTAAGGGCAATTTGTCACAACATGCACTAAGTGACTTGAATCTGGTATAAATTCCTGGAGATATGTTACCTCCCCAATATGTCGCATCTTTGTCTATAAATTCGTATGTCAAGGCGGTACCTGCATCTATAACAAGTATGTTTTTGTTGGGCTTAAGGTAGTTTGCTCCAACCACAGCTGCCAATCTGTCCATTCCTAACGTCTCCGGACTTTTGTATTTGTTGATTATTGGGACGGGAGTCTTATAATTGAGTTCCAATACCGGAAAATCAACATTAGCCAATTGCCTTTTTATTGTATTACTTAACGAAATAACCGATGCAATAATGCATTTCTCTATATGGTATTTATTGCATAATATTTTTATACAATCTAAAGAATGGTTCGAACCTCTGAGTATTTCTATTTGTTCTTCTCCATCGAAAACTGCAAGTTTGGCTACCGTATTTCCAATGTCTATTATTAAATTCACAATATATAATTTAATTATTGCTTGCAAAGTAAAAGAAAAAATGGGTAATAATTGCAATAAAATAGATGTTTTGTTTCATATTTATAGATAATTAGTCTTATTTTTGCGGCGGAAATTACAAAAGTACATAATTTGATAAACCATGTTTAAAAATAAAGTAAGACTCTTGTTATACATATTGTTCTTCTTCGTGTGTATGAAATCATATGCACAAAAGCAGGATAGTATTCAGTTTAGCTTACTGACTTGTTCTCCTGGTACAGAAATATATTCTCTTTTTGGACATACTGCAATAAGGTATCAGAATTTTACACAAAACCGGGATTTGGTTTTCAATTATGGAATGTTTAGTTTTTCGGCTCCTAATTTTATATATAGGTTTGTAAAAGGCGAAACCGATTATCAGCTGGGGGTAACAGAGTATTCTTATTTTGAGTCTGAATATAAATTTAGAGGCTCTGCTGTATATCAGCAAGTAATAAACCTCACTCAAGTAGAAAAACTTAATTTGCAGAGACTGTTACTGGATAATTACTTGCCGCAAAATCGTGTTTATAGATACAATTACTTTTATGACAATTGTACAACAAGGGCGCGTGATAGAATTGAACAAAGTATAAATGGTAGAGTTGTTTATCCTGATGCTTCTGAAGATAAAACTTTTCGTAGTATCATTCATGAATATACCAAAGGCTTTCAGTGGGAAGAATTAGGTATAGATTTATGCTTAGGAGCCGAGGCGGATGAAAACATAAGTATCAGACAACAGATGTTTTCTCCATTCTATATGTATGATTTTGCACAAAAGGCTGTCATAGAGAGTGCTGATGGGAATGTAAGACCATTCGTTTCTAAGGAAGAAATAATAGTTGAAGCAGGAGAGGTAGAGGGTGTTAGTTCTTTTCCACTCGGTCCTGTGTTTTGCTCTATTATCTTTTTGTTGATAAATCTGATTGTAATAATATTACAAATCCGTGGAAAGAGAATATTTTGGTGGTGGGATTTGTTCTTGTATTTAATACAGGGAGTATCGGGGTGTATAATTGCCTTCCTGTTTTTCTTTTCGGTTCATCCTACCGTAGGTTCCAATTGGATGATATTATTACTAAATCCTATTCCACTTGTTTATTTGCCTTTTATGGTTTATAATGATATAAAACACAAAAAAGATAGATATCATATTATAAATCTGGCTTATTTAACATTATTTATATTGCTAATGCCTTTGATGCCACAGGATTTTAATATTTCAGTATTACCTTTGGCTTGTGGATTTTGGTGTAATGCTTTGGGGCATGTGATTGTTTATAAAAAATGGAAATGAAAGAACGATTAATAACATCTCTTATAACTGCTATCGTAATATCAGGAATTAATGCACAGAATGTTCCTGCGGTACCTAAGTTGGTTATTGGATTGACTATCGATCAGTTGCGAACTGATTATATTGAAGCATTCTCTGCCATGTATGGCGAAAGAGGGTTTAAGCGTCTTTTCAAGGAAGGACGTGTATATATGAATGGTGAGTATGATTTTATTAAACCGGACCAGTCATCATCTGTAGCTTCGATATATACTGGAACTACACCTTACTATAATGGTATAGTTGGCAATAACTGGATGGATAGAAATTCGCTATGCTTAGTCAAAAGTGTAGATGACAAATCGTATATGGGAATTTATACTTCCGAGAATACCTCTCCTCAACATTTGAGTGTTTCTAATCTGGCCGATGAACTTATGGTCTCAACAAGGGGGATGGCTCATGTTTATTCTATTGCACCGACCAAGGAAATGGCAGTAATGGGAGCCGGACATGCTGCTAAAGGGGCTTTCTGGATAAATGATGAAACAGGTAAATGGAGTGGTACAACCTATTACGGAGTTTTCCCAGAATGGGTCTCAAACTTTAATGACCGTAATGGACTTGATTTTAGAATTGATCAGATTACATGGGGGCCTTATTTGCCGGTTACCGCATATAAATATATAACTACTGATTCAAAACAGATTACATTCAAACATAACTTTACAGATGAACGTCTTTTTAAATATAAGAAGTTCAAGACTAGTCCTTATGCCAATGATGAGGTTAATAAATTGGTTAATGTATTTTTGGATAATACAAACGCAGGATTGGATGATACTCCAGATTTATTGACATTGGGATATTATGCCGGTAATTACGATGGAAAACCCGATACTGAATATGCAATGGAAATACAGGATGTGTATGTACGTTTGGATAACAGTATTGGTGATTTGCTTGACATAGTCGATCGTAAGGTTGGATTGAAAAATACACTGATTTTCATAACTTCTACAGGATACCGTACTCCCGAACCCGAAGATTCTCCGGAATATAGGATTCCTACTGGAGAATTTCACCTTAAACGTTGTTCAGCCTTACTGAATATGTATCTGATGGCTATTTACGGTCAGGGGCAGTATGTAGAAACTTATTATGGTAATCAGATTTACTTAAATCATAAACTTATAGAAGATAAAAAATTAAATCTTACAGAGGTTATGACGCGCTCTTCTGAGTTTATTGTTCAGATGAGCGGAATACGTGCTGCATATTCTTCACAACGCCTTCTTTTAGGGGCTTGGGATCCTAAAATAGACAAAATAAGAAATTCATTTACTCGTGAATGTTCCGGTGACTTATATCTTGAAATACTTCCTGGGTGGAAGGTAGTTGATGAATTTTCTAATAATTCAAGAGTGGAGCGTGAGGCTTATGCTTCTGTACCGATATTCTTTTTCGGTTATAATATTAAGTCAGAAATACTATATTCACCTGTAAAAGTGGCTGCTGTAGCTCCTACTTTAGCACACTTCATGCGTATTAGAGCTCCAAATGCCAGTGTGGCGGCTCCTTTGACAGGAATACGTAAATAAATGTTCGTGTTTGTCACTTTTTGAGTGTTTTTAATTATCTTTGTACGCTGTTGAATATATTTAACGGCATTAATCGGAAAATAAAAAATAAATATATATAATGGGATTTAATGAATTTATAAGCAAATTGTTCGGGAACAAGGCTTCTCGTGACATGAAGGAAATCCAGCCATGGGTAGAAAAAATTAAAGCTGCGTACCCTGAAATTGAGAAGCTGAGTAATGACGAGTTGCGTGCCAAAACGGAGGAATTGAAGAAATATATCAAGGACTCTGCCGTAGATGAGAATAAAAAGATTGAAGAACTAAAAGCTACAATCGAAGCTACTGATATTGAAAAGCGTGAACCTATTTTTGCGCAAATAGATAAACTGGAAAAGGAAGTCCTTGATAAATATGAAAAAGCTCTTAATGATGTTCTTCCTGTAGCTTTCTCTATAGTAAAAGATACAGCAAGACGTTTTACCCAGAATGAAGAAATAGAGGTTACTGCTACAGACTTTGACCGTGAACTGGCTGCTATGGGTAAAGATTTTGTTCGTATTGAAGGGGACAAAGCTATATGGCAGAATCATTGGGTAGCAGGTGGTAATGACATGAAATGGGGAATGGTACACTACGATGTACAGTTATTTGGTGGTGTAGTTCTTCATCAGGGAAAAATAGCCGAAATGGCAACCGGTGAAGGTAAAACCCTAGTTGCTACATTGCCTGTATTCCTTAATGCATTGACTGGTAATGGTGTACATGTGGTAACAGTAAACGATTACCTTGCTAAACGTGACTCTGAATGGATGGGACCTCTCTATATGTTCCATGGCTTGAGTGTCGACTGTATAGACAAACATCAGCCAAACTCAGCTGCACGTCGCCGTGCTTATATGGCAGATATCACATTTGGTACTAATAACGAATTCGGCTTCGACTATCTGCGTGATAATATGGCAAATAGTCCTAAAGATCTTGTACAGCGTAAACATAATTATGCAATTGTCGATGAGGTGGACTCTGTGCTGATTGACGATGCTCGTACACCTCTTATAATATCAGGTCCTGTTCCTAAGGGAGATCAGCAATTGTTTGAAGTCTTGCGTCCGTTGGTTGAGCGCCTTGTTGAAGCTCAGCGTAAGCTTGCTACACAATATCTGGCAGATGCTAAACGTCTTATAGCTTCTGATAAGAAAGAAGAAGTTGAGGAGGGTTTCCTTTCATTGTTCCGCAGTCATAAGGCTCTTCCTAAAAATAAACCTCTTATTAAGTTCCTCAGTGAACCTGGAATTAAAGCAGGAATGCTGAAGACTGAGGCTATCTATATGGAAGCCAATAACAAACGTATGCCTGAAGCTGTAGAACCACTGTATTTCGTTGTTGATGAAAAGATGAAGAGTGCTGATTTAACAGATAAAGGTATTGAACTTATTACTGGTAATTCACAAGATCCTACACTCTTTGTTCTTCCAGATATTGCAGCACAGTTATCTGAACTTGAAAATGAAACATCTTTGTCTGACGAAGAAAAGTTGTCTAAGAAAGATGAACTGATGACTAATTATGCTATCAAGTCAGAAAGAGTTCACACAATCAATCAGCTTCTTAAGGCATATACAATGTTCGAAAAGGACACTGACTATGTTGTAATGGACGGACAGGTTAAAATTGTTGATGAGCAGACTGGTCGTATAATGGATGGTCGTCGTTGGAGTGATGGTTTACATCAGGCTGTCGAAGCTAAGGAAGGTGTAAAAGTTGAAGCCGCTACACAGACTTTTGCTACAATCACACTTCAGAATTATTTCCGTATGTATCACAAACTGTCAGGTATGACAGGTACTGCAGAAACGGAAGCAGGCGAATTCTGGGATATCTATAAACTTGATGTAGTGACTATTCCTACTAACCGTCCTATCGCACGTAAGGATATGAACGACCGCGTTTATAAGACTAAACGTGAAAAATATAAAGCTGTTATCGAAGAGATTGAAAAGATGGTTGAAATGGGACGTCCGGTATTGGTCGGTACAACATCGGTAGAAATCTCTGAAATGTTGAGCAAGATGCTTACTCTTCGTAAGATTGAACATAACGTACTTAATGCCAAGTTGCATCAGAAAGAAGCTGATATCGTTGCTAAAGCCGGTTTGGGACGTACAGTAACTATTGCTACCAACATGGCTGGTCGTGGTACCGACATCAAGTTGAGCGATGAGGTAAAGGCTGCCGGTGGTTTGGCTATTATAGGTACGGAACGTCACGAATCACGTCGTGTAGACCGTCAGTTGCGTGGTCGTGCAGGACGTCAGGGTGACCCGGGCTCATCAGTATTCTTTGTTTCTCTTGAAGACGATTTGATGCGTCTGTTCTCTTCTGACCGTATCGCGTCTGTAATGGATAAGCTTGGTTTCAAAGAAGGAGAAATGATTGAGCATAAGATGATTTCAAATTCTATCGAACGTGCTCAGAAGAAAGTTGAAGAAAACAACTTCGGTATTCGTAAACGTTTGCTCGAATATGATGATGTTATGAACAAACAGCGTAATGTGGTTTATACTAAGCGTCGTCATGCATTGATGGGTGAACGTATCGGTATGGATATCGTAAATATGATTTGGGAACGCTGTGCCAATGCCCTGGATATGGCTACTTACTCTGAAGCCAAGATGGAAATACTTCAGACTCTTGCAATGGAAACTCCATTCACAGAAGATGAATTTACTTCAAAAGATAAGAATGAACTTACTGAAAGAACATTCGATGCTGCAATGGAAATCTTCAAGCGTAAGACTGACCGTATGGCTCAGATTGCCAATCCGGTAATCAAACAGGTGTATGAAAATCAAGGTCAGATGTACGAAAACATTATGATTCCTATTACAGACGGCAAACGTATGTATAACATCCCTGTAAACTTGAAGGCGGCTTATGAGTCTGAATCAAAAGAAATCGTGAAGGCTTTCGAAAAGGCTATTCTTCTTCATACTATCGATGAGGCATGGAAGGAAAATCTTCGCGAACTTGATGAACTTAAACATTCGGTTCAGAATGCAAGCTATGAACAGAAAGACCCATTGTTGATCTTCAAACTTGAGTCTGTGAAACTGTTTGACAATATGGTTGCAAAAATCAATAACAATACAATTTCTGTATTGATGCGTGGTCAGATACCTGTACAGGAACCGGAACAGGTCCGTGAGGCAGCTCCGGAACCGGCTCCAAGAAAACAGCAGTATAAGGAAGAGAAGGTTGACCTTAATGATGCATCTCAGCAAAATGCTGCCGGAAAGGATACTAGAGAGGTTAAGAATGAACCATATAAGGCTGATAAAACAGTGGGCAGAAATGATCCATGTCCTTGTGGTAGTGGATTGAAATATAAGAACTGTCACGGTAAAGTATAAGAAATTTAATAAAATAAATGTATTAAAGGTCGTCTCTTAACAAAGGGGCGACCTTTATTATTATACCTTTATTACCTTTTAACTTCATAATATTCGGAAATATATTAATTTTGTACAAACTAAAAACGAATATATTATGAAGAAATATTCTTTATATATCATATTGTTTGTAAGTGTTATAGTTTCATCGTGTAGTTCTATTCAGACACTTACTTTCGATCAGTTATCTCCTGCTGAAGTTAACTTTCCATATCAGATTTCTGTAGTTGGAGTAGTGAATAATATGCCTTCACGTCCTAAGGCAAAGAGTAATATTCTGACTTTAGGAAAGTTGGAAGCAGAAGGAAAGGTTGCAGCAGAAACTTTGGCCGGTTTTTTGGCTGACAGCAAGTTCTTTAATCAGGTTATAATATGTGATTCTGCTTTGTGTGCAGATGACTTTTCAACCGTTCTTACTCCAGATGAAGTAAATGAACTTTCTTCAATGTTGGGAGTGGACATGTTAGTATCTTTTGAAAGACTGTTTCTCGATGTTGAAAAGAAAGAATATACTAATCCCGGATGGGACGTTTCAATACCTGTCTTGCAGGTTCAGGTAACACCTATAGTCAGATTATATATACCGGGACGACAGAAACCATTGGTGGAGCTTACTGCTACCGATTCTTTGTATTTCGACATGGGCTACAGAATATCGGAAAAAGAACTTATAGAAGAGGCTACAAGGCATGCAACGTCTGTCATAAGCAACAAGATAGTCCCATACTGGCAGACTGTCAACAGATTGTATTTTGACGGCGGTGGGGTTGAAATGCGCGATGCTGGAGTATATGTAAACGAAGGAAACTGGGATGCTGCGCGAGAGTTATGGACTCAGGTTTATAACCGTTTGAAGAAAGGTAATACCAAGTTCAGGGCTGCCTACAATATTGCACTCTCGTACGAGATGACAGCTGATATGGATAAAGCTGAGGAGTGGTTGAAAAAGGCATCAGATTGTGTCAAGACAGGTTCTGAGGAAGAAATGGTGCTAAAGTACTATATACCGCAGTTTATGAAAAGGAAAGACGAGTTGGGTAAACTGAATGTTCAAATGGGACGTTTTAATAACAATTTTTGACCTGTTTATTTTGAAACATTATAATTTTTAGTAATTTTGAGGTAATAAATATTTTATGCCTATGAATGTTAGCGAAAAAACACGTGCAGCCATATCGTCATCCATAAGAGAAGCATTATGTCGATATGTGTCGGGAGATGAAAATACTGTTGTTACAGATATTCATCTGCAGCCGAAACAGGACAGTGGCGAACTTATGATTTTTAACGATGACGATGAAGAATTGGCGCGTACCATAATAGACGAATGGGTGGAATGCGATTCTGAAAACTTCATTGCAGAAGTCGAACCGCTTTTACGTTCAGAGATTGTTGCATTGAGCGACCAGGGATATTTCGAGAAACTGTCTTTGATGAAACCATATTCTTTTGTGTTGGTTGATGATGACAAGGAAACGGTTGCCGAACTGATGTTGGTTGATGATGAGGACACCCTTTTGCTTAACGATGAGCTTCTGAAGGGGCTTGACGAAGAACTCGATGCTTTTCTAAAGGAACTCTTGGAGAAATAATGAAGAAATTGTGACGGTCGGGGTAAGACTATGCATTTGCATCAGAAGTCTTTCCCCGGCTTTTGTTTTATATTTATACGAAGTATATGGGAGAAAGGATATCGTTTAGAAGAAATGAGCAATTACACACCGTAAACCCACGATGGCGCGGTAATCCTTCCGTTAAAGGTAAGTTCTTTAACCGTCAGCACAGATGGCGTCCCGGAGTGGGAAGCATATTGAAATGGCGCTTCTCGCCCAATCCTCAGAGAAAGGAGAAACGCAGCATCAAATGGGCGCCTAAAGTAAAATACCTTCATGACCTTGATGCTGCTACGGGTAATGCTCTGATATGGCTCGGACACAATTCGTTTTTCCTCCAGCTTGGCGGAAAACGTTTTATGATAGACCCTGTGTTTGGAAGTATTCCTTTTGTGAAGAGGCGCAGTACTTTTCCTGCCAATCCTTCAGTTTTTAAGAATATAGACTATCTGCTTATCAGTCATGACCATTTCGACCATCTTGACAAACCGAGTGTGACACGGCTGTTCTCGGAAAACCCGGGTATGAAACTTTTCTGTGGAATAGGCACAGGTAAGCTTATACAGGGGTGGTTCCCGGATATGGAGGTGATTGAGGCCGGTTGGTATCAACAGCATAAGGATGAAGGGCTTTGTCTTACTTTCCTTCCGGCTCAGCATTGGAGCAAGAGAGGTGTAAGCGACGGGGGAGAACGTCTTTGGGGAGCATTTATGATACAGGCAGACGGTATAACCATATACAACAGCGGTGATACCGGCTATGCGCATCATTTTAAGGAGTTGCCGGATATATTTCCTCATATCGACTATTGCATGATAGGTATAGGTGCGTACAAGCCACGCTGGTTTATGAAACCAAACCATATATCACCGTACGATGCTCTCACGGCATCAGCAGAAATGGGGGCGCGTGTGACGATACCTATGCATTACGGAACATTCGACCTTTCGGACGAACCTCTTTTTGACCCTCCTCATGTCTTTGCAGCCGAAGCGGAAAAGAGGAATATGGATATCATTGTCCCTGAGTTAGGTGAGGTGATTAAGCTACATCATATCAGATAGAATCTATTTAATACTTCCTGACGATCCTCTGAATGCGGCTGCAGAACATGCGCTGAAACAGTGGAATGAAATCCATGCAATCTTCTCTTTTCCTACATACAGGCTTGACAACAATGAAGTTGAACGGGTCAACAGGTATATATCACTGACACGAAGACGTTTGACAATCGGATCTTATACCGGAGCCGAAGTGGCCGTGTTGTACCATTCATTAGCCATAACATGCTATAGATGTGGAATAAACATATTTGAACACTTCTGCTATATTATAGACCGTTTTGACGCATTGCCTCCTAATACCCCTATAGATAAATATAGTGATTTGCTCCCAGACAGATGGAAAAAACATCAAGATAGTCGCCCAAAAATCTGGACGGCTATCTTTTTATAGGTTATACACTATCGTGGACGGCTGTACTTTTAGTTTGACGCACCCTCTTTTTCTTTATATAATCTTTGGCTTCTAATTTTCATAAAAAATGATTTTCGTTTCTTTTACTCTATCAGGTTTAGTCCTTATCTACTATAAGTGTAATATTGTTTATATCATTACTTTCCGATTCTATTCCATTTATAAACACTTTTCTGTATGCCGGGGTATAGAAGTTGCGAGCTTCGCATTGGATAGTTATGACTTGTTCTTCTTCGCCAAACATACTGGGTAGAGTGAATCTGTATTCGTATGTATGTGTGGGTTGTATACGTTTACCAGGGGTGAATTCGGTGAAGTCCGGAAGATAGCCAAAGGTAAAGTCGATACAAGGTGTAACTCTTGAAGTGGATGGCTGTACAGTAACACGTCTAAAAAGTATTTTGTCTCTTTCAATTCCTTCTTGTACTAATGGTATCATTTCTTTTCCATCAAGGTAGAAATGGGAATCTCCTTCTTTTATCGTATACTCCTTGACTCCATTTGCATATTCTGACAGAATTTCCAAAGGTAATTCCATTGTTAAATTATTCCCTGTCAAGTCTGTCAAACGTACGCTTATAGAATAATCAGTAATGATTAGAGGTGAGTTATCATCTAATTTTTCTTTCGAGCAGGCACTAAGGAACAGATTGATGAAAAATAATATTAATAAGTAAGTGTTTCTCATGGCTTTTGTATGGTTAAGTATTTGATATTATTGGTGAAACCCTCTAAGTGAGGAATACCGTTAGCCGGCTTTATAATCCATGCATTGAGAATACCCCATCCCCAGTTAAAGTAGAAGTATTCTTGGGATATTATACGCTTTCCATTTGCTCTACGGTATATAAAGTAGGGATTGGCCGAATTCTAGTTAGCATTGATGACACTTATCCACCTTCTTTATAGTTGACTGCATAAGCAATGATGCGTACTCTGTCTGTCATGAAAGGATGAATATCCACAATTTTCATAACTTTTGATTTAAAATTAATAGATAATAAAACACATCATGCAAAGAACCGAAAATAATATCATGCCGACATCATGATTAGGTTAAAAAGGAGAAAGTAATTTTTATTGGGTGGCAAACCCGATAAAAAATGATTTATTTTAATTCTCAAATTTAATCAATTAATACGAAATTATATTTGATTTCGTGTTAATTTATGTTTGTTGTTTTTGATTGTCAAAACTCATTTTTTGAAAATATGAACATATAATTCGAAATTTGAGCATTCTAAAAGACTAAAAAAAGGTCGTATCATTACTCAATACAGAGCTTGATACGACCCTTTTAAATATTATTGTAACTTTGAGGAGTAGTCATTTTAGTTTTGACACACCTTCTCTTCTTTCATATAGCGTTTATTCGCCGTTCAGCAGTTATTTTCTCAGAGCAGCTATACTTTCCTTCAAAGCAGCAATTTTGGTTTCAGCATCAGCCTGTTTCTTGCGTTCCATTTCAATGACATTGGCAGGAGCCTTGCTTACAAACTTCTCATTGCCGAGTTTCTTCATTACGCTCATAAGGAATCCTTCCTGATATTTCAGGTCTGCTTCGAGCTTCTTAAGCTCTTCTTCCACGTTGATAAGGTTGCCCAGAGGAACTGCATATTCAGTAGTTCCAACCATGAATGAAGCTGCACCTTCTGCCTTTGCATCTACCTGTGCTATTGCAGACAGATTACACAATTTCTCTATCACTGCATTGAAGTCTGCTACAGGACTTTCTCCAACCACTTCAAGATTCAGAGCCTCTTTCTGAGCAATGTTCTTCTGAAGTCTGATAGTGCGGATACCACCGATAACTTCCTTCACAGCTTCAAATTTGTTGATGATAGCTTCATCGTAAGTTTCTGTCATTGCAATAGTCTGAGTCATGATGCTTTCGCCATCCTTACGGTCGTAGATGTGCTGCCACAACTCTTCAGTGATGAATGGCATAAACGGATGCAGAAGCTTGAGTAGTGTGTCGAAGAAACTCAAAGTCTTTTCGTATGTCACGCTGTCAATAGGCTGTCCGTATACAGGTTTTACCATTTCAAGATACCAGCTTGAGAATTCGTCCCAGAACAGCTTGTAAACTACCATAAGAGCTTCGCTCAGACGATATTTACCGAACAAGTCGTTTACTTCTGCAGTAGTCTTGGCAAGCATTGCTTCGAACCATTCTGTTGCCAGGCGTGCATATTCAGGCTGTTCGTTTCCTTCTACGTTCCATCCCTTAACCAGACGGAATGCATTCCATATCTTGTTGTTGAAGTTACGTCCCTGTTCGCAGAGAGCGTCATCAAACAGAATATCGTTTCCTGCAGGAGCAGCAAGCATCATACCCATACGTACGCCGTCGGCACCATATTTATCAATCAGTTCAAGTGGGTCAGGCGAGTTACCAAGTGACTTGGACATCTTACGGCCGAAGCTTCTTCAGCTGTTTCTGCCACTACGAATCCGCCCTGAGGCAAGAAGTAAGCAGGAATTCTGTGTCCCCACCACAACTGACGGCTGATACACCAGTCCTTGATGTTCTCCATCCAGTATTTGTAAGTATTCTTGTATTTTGCAGGATAGAATTTCAGTTCGTCGTTCATTACAGGAGGCAAAGCCATGTCTGCAAAGTGTTTCATCTTGAGGAACCATTGCATTGACAGCTTAGGCTCGATGGCTACGTTTGTACGTTCAGAGAAACCGACCTTATTGTTATATGCTTCAACCTTTTCAAGCAATCCTGCTGCTGCAAGGTCTTTTTCTATCTGTTCACGAACATCGAAGCGATCCATGCCAACGTACATTCCAGCAGCTTCGCTGATTGTACCATTGTCATTAAATATATCAATTGACTGTAGGTTATATTTTTCACCAAGCATGTAGTCGTTTACATCATGTGCAGGAGTAACCTTCAAGCATCCTGTACCGAATTCTATATCTACATAGTCATCTTCTATAACAGGGATTACTCTGTTCACCAACGGGACAATCACTTTCTTCCCCTTAAGCCATTCGTTCTTAGGGTCGTTGGGATTGATACACATAGCTGTATCACCCATGATTGTTTCAGGACGTGTAGTTGCAACCACGGCGTAACGTCCTTCTGCATCACCTTCAACCTTGTATCTCAGGTAGAAAAGCTTGCTATGTTCTTCCTTATAGATGACTTCTTCGTCAGAAAGAGCAGTCAGAGCTTTAGGGTCCCAGTTCACCATACGCACACCGCGGTAAATAAGTCCCTTATTATAAAGGTCTACGAATACTTTTATCACACTCTTGCTTCTTTCTTCATCCATAGTGAAAGCAGTGCGGTCCCAGTCGCATGAAGCGCCTAGTTTACGCAACTGTTTTAGGATTATACCTCCGTGTTCGTCTGTCCATTCCCATGCATGTTTCAGGAATTCCTCTCTTGTCAGGTCGGTTTTCTTGATTCCCTGCTGAGCCAGTTTGTTTACTACTTTAGCTTCTGTAGCGATAGATGCGTGGTCAGTACCAGGAACCCAACATGCATTCTTTCCCATCATACGTGCACGACGTACGAGGATGTCCTGTATAGTATTGTTAAGCATGTGTCCCATGTGGAGCACT
Source organism: uncultured Phocaeicola sp. (assembly GCA_944322395.1). Taxonomy (GTDB): domain Bacteria; phylum Bacteroidota; class Bacteroidia; order Bacteroidales; family Bacteroidaceae; genus Phocaeicola. The sequence continues at coordinate 45,258 of CALUPA010000002.1, read as the reverse complement.
CCTGTTACGTTAGGAGGTGGGATTACGACGGTATATGGTTCGCGTCCGTCCGGTTTAGAACTGAAAAGTTTGTTGTCCAGCCAATACTGGTACCATTTTCCTTCCACATCTGCGGGATTGTACTTACTTGCTAATTCCATGATTTATATCTTATTATTATTTGTTTTTCAGAAATGTATAATCGATTGCAAAAGTAATAAAAGTTGTTTGAATATTCAATATATAAGTCTTTTATGTATAATCAGATTACATTTGTTTAGTTTATAAATAAAAAAGCACCTGCCGCAAGATAGATTTGCAACAGGTGCTGAATTTTGAAATATTACTTTTATTTAAAGTTCAGAGAAAGGCTTACGTTTTCCTCCAAGTGGAAGTGAGAAACCTACGAAAGCATTTACGGTCTTAGAATTTTCACCGAAGTACATATAGTCTGTTCCTGCAAAAAGAGGACCTAGTTTTAATGCCAAACCAAATGATTTACCTCCTGATAGAATTGGCGAGTAGCTAACTGCCAAATTTAATGCATTTGAAGGACGTAATGTAGCTAGGAATGTTAATTCTGTTTGTGTTTTAGGTTGTACGAAACGTGATGAATATATTGCACCAACACTTAGTTTGTTGTTAAATAAACCGTACTCAGCTCCAACCAGAACTGTTGTTGAAAGTTTTGTACTTGATTTATAGTCAGCTTCTTCCTCTTTCTTGAAGTCGAATCTTTCTAATGAAAGAAGATCACCACCGATATACTGTTCATAATTGTTGGCATCAATTATAACATTTTCTGAGCCATTAACTTCTGCTATGGTTGTATTATTTTTGTTCCATTTCATTACACCAAGGTCTAGAACAGCAGCAGATATAGTCAGGTTCTTGAATATACTATAACTAGCTCCAAAATCAACACCAAATCCTGTTCCTGCTATTCCAAGGTTATTTGCGTCTAGGTTGAAACCAGTAATCATATTGTTTTCATCAAATGTCATACCTCCACCTTTTAGTGTTGTTACTACATTTGCTTTTGCATTATAGCTATAACCTTTTCCATACCAATCCTCTTCGTTGAATTCGTAGTTCATCAATTCTTCTTGAGTCATGTTTCCGGTGTTTGGAACTTCAGGGATATCCAAATCAAGATCAAACTGTTCAATGTTTACTTCAGTACGAGCAAGTCCCAACAATACTTTTGCTCTTGCACCTATAGTAAGTTTCTCTGTGATTCTTCTCGACAATCCCAGTCCTACTTCAGCATAAGCATTCATGTTGACAGACTGATTCCCCATGTTGTATCTTTGTTTTTGTCCAGCAACACTTTCAATATCAAAACCATTCATGTTTCTCATCATTGTAAACATATCTTTATTGATTTGTGCATCTATATCCATGCGCAAACCTGCATTGAAAGACCAGAAATTTTTACCTCTGTACCATCCGAAAGATAGAATATTTGCGTTCAGGTTCATATTTAATCTGTTTTCCTGAAGCAAAGAGTTGTAAAGGGTGTTGTTGTTTAAAAAATCGTTACCATCTTTAGTAATATCAATGACATCATTAATTCCTAAAGAATTTGTGTTCGCTGATACGTTGAAATTACCGATTAGTGGTAAGTTTAAATAGCCTCTAGTAGGTTGTAACCCCGGGTTCATTTGAATTCGTGTGCTTGCACCTTCCATAAAATAAGAAGTACGCAAATACTGTGCTTGAGCAGTGAAAGTTGTTGCTAATATTGATATAGCTACAAAAACTTTCTTGTTTAATAATGTTTTCATAATTTTTTTGATTTATTTGTTGCCTCTTCTTTTTTATTCACAAAAATATATATTAAATTAATATCTCTTTTGGTAAATTGTAAAAATATTCATTTTTTTTACTATATGATAAATAATAGAGGCTTTATAAATCTTACTGATAGAATAGAGTATATTATCAAGATGGATGTATTTTTATTGAACAACGAAAAATGAAGTTTTGTCCAATGTGATTTAATTTATTTCCTTTTCCAGAAATTAAATCCTGCATATACCTTTAAACTTCCAAAAGAATTTGTCATTGACAGATTTCCTTTACGGTAATCATAAGTGTGAAGTATAAGTGTTGCTCCGACGTAATACTTACCGTTGTTCCATGTTATTCCTGCTCTTGTTATCAGGTCGAAATTAATGTCTTTTACCCATTGTGTCCAGTTGTATTCAGGAGTTGTGGGAAGATCATTTATTCTGGCTTTTTTGTAGCCTATGGCTGGTAATAAAGATATGTTTAGAAGGCAATTTTTTGCAAATACCCAATTATATCCGTAACCTATACTAAGGTTATAATCTGTATAGCTAAGACTTTTGAAATTTAATGAAGGACTTATTTGTTCCTGAATTTCTTGAGGAAGTTTATTCTTGTCGAAATTTATTTCATGCTGGGAATATGCAAAACCCACCATCGGAGATCCGCAGTTTTTTATCTGATTGGTTGACTGGCTATATGCGGCTGGGTACGAATACTTGTCACTCTTGAAGATGTAGTATGCATTTAGTCCTTTAATGTGGCTGTTGAATCCGCTGAAGTTTGTACCAATATAATCCTCAGAAAGATTGAAATTTTTACATTTTGTTATTCTAAAATCACTTCCGGTTTTTCTGTAATATAAATCCAGTCCGAATTTTGCGCTATATAGATTGAATACAATTTCAGTACGAGGTTTCTCTCTTGTATTTTTAAACAGACTGCTTATGTCGAAAGAATATCCAAGAAATATCCATCTCCATCCAAAATAAAGTCCTAGTTTTGTATTTGCTTTAGGTGCGAAACCCAGTATTTGATTTCCGTCATTGTTGTCGCTTCTCAGATGGTAATGCTCGAACCATGTACTTTGTTCAAGCATTAAGGTGAGATTGTATTTGTTAGGTAATACAAAAGATGTATCGGTTTTATTAAACCAGTCAACAGCTTTATTAAAAAGATTAACAGAGTTGTTTATAAACTTGTTTTTATATAGTCTGTTTGTATTTAATGAGTCACACGGATAGTATATATGTGTCGGCACATATTCTTTTTTTCTTTCTTTTGAAAAGAGTCCGGCAGAAAGAAATATGAATGTTAATATCAGTATTATAATACGTGCCGACATATGCTTTTACAGTTTGTTTAATATACGGTCCATTACCCAGTTCGTTGGAGTTGCACTTATTCCGTCGCATGTACATATACTTTTACCCTGCAAATGTTCCACAACAGCCTTTATCAGTGGTAATTGCACATGTGGAGGATTTTGTGGAAGAATTTCTTCTCGTCCTCTTTCTGTATGTAGGGCTATAGGGTCATAGGTAAATATGGAGAAGCATATCATACCTTTATCACCTATTATTTCTATTCTGTCTTCTTTTGCTGATTCGTGTGCTACAAAGCACCACGAACCAGAGCCGGGAAGTCCTGAATCGAACTTAAAACAGGCACTGATTGTATCTTCTGCTTCATACAAGCCTCCGCGATTACTTTTATATCCTTCCGCTTCCAGTATACATCCAAACATATCTTGAAGTAAATCAAGCTGATGAGGTGCAAGGTCATAAAAATATCCTCCTCCTGAGATAACGGGCTGTACTCTCCAAGGTAAGTTTTTAGTATTATAGTCAAGAGCTCTTGGAGGTTGGGCAAATCTTATTTGCACGTTTATAACATTACCTATTTCTCCTGATGTCACAAGTTCTTTTACCTTTTGGAAATATGGTAAATATCTTCTGTAATATGCTACAAAACAAGGTATTCCTGTCTCTTTTGATATACGGTTTATTCTTGCGCAGTCTTCGTAGGATGCTGCCATAGGTTTTTCTATATATACAGGCTTACCCGCTTTCATTGCCATAATAGCAAATGTGGCATGCGATGATGGCGGCGTTGCTATGTAAATAGCATTGACTTCTTCGTCTCCTATAAGTTCCTGTGCGTCTGTATACCATTTAGGTATATTATGTCTTTGGGCGTACGACTTCACTTTTTCTTCATCACGACTCATTACAGCTACAACTTTTGAGCCTTCTACCATGTTGAATGCTGGTCCGCTTTTCTTTTCAGTTACTTCACCGCATCCTATGAATCCCCAGTTTACTTTTTCAAATGTCATCATAAAATAACTATTTCCGGTTAAAGTATTTATCGTATAATGTTTTGTAATCTTTGGTTTTTGTATATCTTTCCAGCCAGATATTAAGGCTGTCCAATAGTACAGGGGCATTTCTATTTACTCCCCAAGAATAGAATTGATTAAAACTTATGTCGGTGTCTATGTTCAGATTATTGAAATGCTTTATATATGCCTTTGTTGTAATTTCATCACAGACCGCATAATCTATATCACCTGCAGAAACCATTGCCAGTAGCTGTTCTGTACTGTAATCAGTTATCTCTTTTATATGTATGGAGTCGGCTATTTCGTTCATGAGATTGTTTATTCTCATTCCTGCCGGTGAGTTTTTTATGATATGTATTGTTTTTCCTGCCAGGTCAAGTGTACTTTTTATACTGTCTTTGCTGTCCGTCCTTTGTATCAGAACTAGTTTCCCTATTGCAAACGGACTGGTGAAAAGCAGACTGTCTTTAAGCTGTGAGGTAGTTGCGGTTCCTAATGCCATCATGTCATATTTGCCTGAACATACCTCTTTGAGCCTCTTGTCGAAACTCATTTCTGGTATCATTTCAAGTTTTATTCCCTTTTCTTTTGTAAATGCATTTAAAAGTTCGTAGTCGAATCCGCAAATGGAACCGTTTTCCACATAAAAACTAACTGCATTATACTCTGTAACAGCACGTAGTATGCCGGAACTTATTATTCCGTTATAATCCCTAGGATAGAATTTCTCTTCAGCCTTTTTCTTTGAAAACAATAATATTATGGCAGAAGAAACAATGGCTATAGCAAACAGATATTTCAATACTCTTTTTACCATATTTCAAGTATCTAAAGTATTATGTGTCAGTCAAAAAAATTCCATGATATACCAAATTTGAATCCTCTTGGGTTTAGTGGATAATGCGGTGCAAAAATATAACTTTTTTCACCGGTGCCTTGTACAAGATTATACATCATTACATAAATACGTGTACGTTTTAAATGCAGATTTATGTATCCATTCACAAGTGGGTATCCTCCAAGTTTATATTTTGTTTCAGGATTTTGCAAGTAGAACTGTCCTATCGCAGGAGCATAATCAGGTGCATAATACTGTGTGAAATATCTTACATCGGCTCCTAATTCCACTGTAAGCACTTTCTTTGCAAGTCCTGCTCTTATATACAAATTATGGTATAATACCAAATCCGGTAGAGGCAGAACACTGCTGTTACTGCTTTTCTGGTATACAATTTCGTTGTCCAGATGCAATATGCCAAGTTTGAAATCTTGTCTAAGCTTGGCATTGAAAACTTGTATACTTCCTGAAAACTGTTTAACAGCAACATCGTTTTTATAAGTAGTGGAGCCGTTATTTCCACTGCTTCCTACTGATGTATTGTCCAGATAAGTATAGTTTGAAATATTTTCAACTCCAGCCTGTAGTTGTGTGCGCCATCTGTCAATACTTAGTTTTCCTTCAATTCTGGTTCTGTTAATCATAGACAAATCATTGTCCCACCAGTAATGTTTTGAATGGAAATGTCTGTAATAGAATGATGGATTTATATTCTTTATATAAGCATGGGCATCAAGTCTGACGGTGTCGTTGAATAGCTTGAAATTAAGATCCCCTTTACCTTCAATGCTGAATTGTCCGATATCTTCTCCCAAGATAGCTATTTCTCCCAGTACGTCGTAGTGTATGGTTTTTCCTTGTGTCTTTACAAGCTGACCACCTACAGAGAGTGTGTTTTCTTTGTAGTCTCTCATGAATTGTCCTACTTTGCCGTTTATACTGTCTGTCATGGAAAATCTTCTATGTTCAAAACTTACAAAAGCAGTAAGACCTGCTTTTGCCCATTTGTTGAACCCTTCTCGTAACGATATTCCTACAGTATTCTTTACGGACATATATTCTGTGATGTCTGTAGAGTCATTTCCCAAATAATTATTCTTGAAATAATTTTTATTTTGAGTATCGTTGTATGAAATATATCTACGTGTGTTCATATCCACTTTTACAGTGTGTATGAAGCTTGTCACAGGTACGAACACTTCCTTTACTATTGTATCGTTTTCAGTACTTTCGTCTTTATAAAATCCTAAATTATATCTATGTGTAAGGAATGCGTGATATCCTGTATTTTTGTTCCAGATATCTTCCAGATTTGTTTGTATTTCATATGAATTCAAGACTCTTCCTCCGTCTGCCATATCAAGTGGATGGGTTATATATCTGTCATCAGCAATACCACCATTTTCTGTAACTTTATAATTATTATTCAAGAAGTTAAAGTGTATTTCATAATTATCACCATGATAATATGCGAACAGGTTTCCGTTGAAAAGGGCCGTTGATTGATTCATGTATTTACCCCTGCCGTATATGTAGTCAATATTGAATCCAAAGCCTAATCTTTTATTTGCATTAACAGCAAAATAAGCCTTGAATCTTTCTTCTGCACGCCTGCCAGAGCCGTGTTTATAATAAGTTAGGTTTGTGAAAGGCGACTTAGTATTTGTGTATGTTACTTTGCCTGGAGTCAAATAAGTAAAATCATATGGGTCTGTAAAGAATTCCTGAGTAGTTTCCGCCCTTTCGAAAAATACATGCGATATTCTTGGTGAACCAAGGTTTCCAAGATATGTATAATGCCCTGTCGGTCCGCCATTGTCATTGGTGTTTTGGAATCCGAATTGAAGTGTATCTACCGGTACTATAGTTTTGTTCCCAAAACGTTCGTCTATTATCCACGAGCTGAGACCTACAGGTACAGTGCTTGCATCAACAACCGCAGTCGTGTCAATGGGATTTCCATTCCTGTCAAAACGGTTGCTGCTAACTCCTGATGCAGAAGTTCCATATTGGCTTTGCATCATGCTTTGTGCGAATGTATTGGCACAAACAAATATTAATATTGATATAATTAGTATCTTTTTCATAACGTGGCAAAGATAGTGCAAAACGAGAGAAGTACAAAGCGAAAATATAGTTTTCGGTTTGTAATTCCGAGGTGCAACCTATCTTATCCGAATATACAGTATAAAAACGAAAAAAAGGAGGTAATCTTCAAGAGATTGCTCCTCCTTTGTATAAATAGAATTCTATAAATTCTTGATTATGCTTCTTTTATTATTTCCATTCCTATACGAATAGCTTCTTCATTCATAGGAATAAGGTGATGATGTCTTTCAGGCAAAGTCTTGCGTAGTGCCTTGACTACACTTTCTGTAGACACTACAGGCATAAGTTTCAATAGTCCTCCCAAAACAATCATGTTAAATGTTTTTGCCATGTTGCGTTCGTTGGCTTCGTCCATTGCATCTATGCGATATACTTTGATGTCCTTTCTTGTTGGAGGGTTTATTATTCCGTAGCCGTCGTATATCAAGATTCCGCCCGGTTTAACTTTATCTTCGAATTTCGCCAGTGATGGCTGGTTCAGTATAATAGCACAGTCATATTTGCTCAATATCGGCGAAGATATTCTTTCATCGCTTATTATTACGGTTACGTTTGCTGTACCACCTCTTTGTTCAGGACCATATGCCGGCATCCAGGTCACCTCTTTGTTTTCCATCAATCCAGAGTAAGCAAGGATTTTACCCATTGACAATACTCCTTGTCCTCCGAATCCGGCTATAATTATTTCATGTTTCATTTTCTTAGAATAATTAATGTGATTGAACTATTATAAAGTAGTGTCCTTCAAATCGCCAAGCTGATAGAATGGGAACATGTTTTCTTCCATCCATTTGTTGGCTTTTTCTGGCGACATTTTCCATCCGGAGTTACATGTAGATACTATTTCCACCAGGTTTGATCCTTTGCCCTGCATTGAGTTTTCGAAAGCCTTGCGTATTGCTTTTTTAGCTTTACGTATTGCTGCTACAGTGTGTACAGACTGTCTTGTCACGTAACATGTTCCTTCAAGTGTTGCCGCTATTTCTGTCATCTTGAGCGGATATCCGTGGATTTCAGGAATACGTCCGTAAGGGCAAGTTGCGGTTTTCATGCCAAGTAGAGTAGTAGGTGCCATCTGGCCTCCAGTCATACCGTATATGGCATTGTTTATAAAGATGATTGTAATGTTTTCGCCTCTGTTCAGTGCGTGTATTGTTTCGGCTGTACCAATACAAGCCAAGTCTCCGTCGCCCTGATAAGTGAATACCAGTCTGTCCGGCCATAGTCTTTTGATTGCTGTAGCCAAAGCAGGTGCACGGCCGTGTGCTGCTTCCTGACAGTCAATGTCAAGGTAGTTATACATAAATACGGCGCAACCTACCGGGCTGACACCTACGGCTTTCTCGCTCATGCCCATCTCTTCTATTACTTCGGCAATAAGCTTGTGTACTACTCCGTGGCTGCATCCCGGACAGTAGTGCATTGGATTATCGTTGAGTAGTTTCGGCTTCTGGTAAACCAGATTTTCCGGCTTCATTATTTCTTCTTTTGTCATATTCTTATCCTCCGGTTATTGTCATAGTAAGAAACGGAACACGAATTCCATCATTTTCAGAAACAGTGAAGCGCCGCACACATAGAAGAATACGGTTTTATCTTCGCCTATAGTGAAATATAAAATCACGGATACAAGTGCTCCAACCATGAACAAGATGTTCAGTATGGTTCTTATTCTGTCGTTGTTCATTATTATTTCTTACATGGTTATTTAATGAGTTTTTCTTTCAGTGCGTCCACTACTTCGTCTGGATCTGGAACTATACCTCCAAGTCTTCCGAAGTGATGTACAGGTACATTGCATTCTACTGCCAGCTTCACGTCTTCTATCATCTGTCCGCTGTTTAGTTCCACTACCAATATACCTTTAACTTGTTTAGCTCTTTGGGCAATTTCCGGAGTTGGGAATGGCCATAGTGTTATAGGACGGAAAAGTCCTACTTTTATGCCTTCTTCGCGTGCATGTTCCATTGCTTTCTGTGCAATTCGTGCGCATGAACCGAAAGCTACAATCAGATATTCTGCATCTTCGCATTCTATTTCTTCGTAACGTCTTTCGTTAGCTTCTATTTCTGCGTATTTGTTTTGCAGATGCAGGTTTCTCTGTTCCATTACGGCAGGATCAAGTTCCAAGGATGTTATTACGTTTGGCTTACGTCCTTTACATCCTGTCGATGCCCATGGACATTGTTCTATAATTTCTTCGTCTGTACGTCTTGGTCTTGGTTCAGGCAGTACTACTTTTTCCATCATCTGTCCGATTACTCCGTCTGCAAGAATCATAGCCGGATTGCGGTATTTGAATGCTAGTTCGAAGCCTAATTTTACGAAATCTGCCATTTCCTGAACTGAAGCAGGTGCCAATGCTATAAGACGATAATCGCCATGTCCGCCTCCTTTTGTGGTCTGGAAATAGTCTGCCTGACTTGGTTGTATTGTACCTAATCCGGGACCTCCTCGCATTACGTTAACAATAAGACAAGGCAATTCTGCACCAGCTATATATGAAATACCTTCCTGTTTAAGGCTGACACCAGGACTTGATGATGATGTCATTACCATTTTTCCTGTTCCCGCACCTCCATATACCATATTTATTGCGGCAACTTCACTCTCGGCCTGCAGTACCACCATACCTGTGGTTTCCCATGGCTTTTGTTCTGCCAGTGTTTCAAGCACCTCAGACTGTGGAGTGATAGGGTAACCGAAGTATCCGTCTACACCAATGCGGATTGCAGCATGTGCTATGGCTTCGTTACCTTTCATTAGAACTACTTCTTCTGCCATATTTTTCTTGTTTTAGCGTTTGTCAATTATTGGGTTATTCACATTTGGCTCTATATACAGTCAGACATCCGTCAGGGCATACAATAGCGCACGAAGAACAACCGTTGCAAGTGTCTTCCACCACCTGCTGTACATAATTATATCCTTTCTGATTTACTTTTGGAGTAAGAGCCAATACTTTAAGCGGACAAGCTACCACACAAAGGTTGCATCCTTTGCATCGCTCGGTGTTTACTACCACCACTCCTTTCATTTTAGCCATATATACGTATTTTAGTTTTATTGATTAAACATATCTTTATTATAGAAATTCAGTATATCCATCATCATTTCTCTTGCATCCTTGGCAGGACTCTCAGGATTGATGTCAATTGCAGTTTGATAGTTATTTAGTGCTCCTTGCCAGTCTCCGAGTTTTCTGCAGGCATTTCCAAGTAGATAATATGCTACATCCGAATATTCTTTGTTTTCTTCTATAACTATGTTTAAGGCTGTTTTGGCTTCTTCTATTTTGCCGTCCTTAATCATAGTTCTTATGTTTTCCAATATAGTGTTCATCAGAATACAAAATGTTTTAGACGTATGCAAAGATACATTTTATTTAATATCATACTCCATTTTTTTTGAATAAATAGTCATCATTTGTCCTTTTTTAGTGTGTTTTGTTGTTATTTTATGTATTTCTTTTGTAAGTATTTTTATTTGTTATACCTTTGCGTGGTTGAAACAAAAAGAATGAAAAACAGAAATATAACTAACTTTAAGTGCTCAAAATGAACAAAATTATTTCAAAAGAACATTTCTCAGAGAAGGTTTTTAAATTGGTTATAGAAGCTCCTCTGATTGCAAAATCTCGTAAGGCCGGTCATTTCGTTATCGTTCGTGTAGGCGAAAAGGGGGAGCGTATGCCTCTTACTATAGCAGAAGCTGATCCGGTGAAAGGAACTATTACTTTGGTTGTTCAGAAAGTAGGTTTGTCTTCTACACGTTTGTGCGAGTTGAACGAGGGGGATTATATCACAGATGTTGTTGGTCCTTTGGGAAAAGCTACGCACATTGAAAATTTCGGAACAGTGGTTTGTGCCGGAGGTGGAGTGGGAGTAGCCCCTATGCTTCCTATCGTACAGGCTCTTAAAGCGGCTGGTAATAAGGTTATCACAGTACTTGCCGGACGTTCAAAAGAACTGATTATTCTTGAAAACGAGATGCGTGCAAGTTCTGACGAAGTAATTATAATGACAGATGATGGTTCATATGGAAAGAAGGGATTGGTAACAGAAGGTATAGAAGAAGTTATCAAACGTGAGAAGGTGGACAAATGTTTTGCCATTGGTCCTGCCATCATGATGAAGTTTGTTTGTCTGCTTACAAAGAAATACGAAATTCCTACAGATGTTTCTCTTAACACTATTATGGTAGACGGTACAGGTATGTGTGGTGCATGTCGTATCACTGTAGGTGGAAAGACTAAGTTCGTTTGTGTGGATGGTCCTGAATTTGACGGACATCAGGTTGACTTTGATGAAATGCTCAAACGTATGGGCGCATTCAAGGAAATTGAAGTGGAAGAAATACATAAGCTTGATGCTAAACCTGATACATGCGAGGCTGTTAAACCAGCCGATGACCGTTCTGCACAGTGGCGTGAAGAATTGCGTAAGAGTATGAAACCAAAAGAACGTACTCTTATTCCACGTGTTCATATGAATGAACTTGATCCGGAATATCGTTCACATAGCCGTAAGGAAGAAGTAAACCTTGGACTAAACGAAGAACAGGCTTTGACAGAGGCTAAGCGTTGTCTTGACTGTGCAAATCCTTCATGTATGGAAGGCTGTCCTGTCGGAATCAATATACCTGCATTTATAAAAAATATAGAACGTGGTGAATTCCTCGAAGCTGCACGCGTATTGAAACAGACTAGTGCTCTTCCTGCTGTTTGCGGACGTGTTTGTCCACAGGAAAAGCAGTGCGAGTCTAAGTGTATTCATCTTAAGATGGGTCACGAAGCTGTGGCTATAGGTTATCTGGAACGTTTCGCAGCCGATTATGAACGCGAAAGCGGACAGATTTCTGTTCCTGAGATAGCAGAAAAGAACGGTATTAAAGTAGCTGTTGTTGGTTCAGGTCCTTGCGGTCTTTCATTTGCAGGCGATATGGCCAAGATGGGTTACGATGTAACTGTATTCGAAGCATTGCACGAAATAGGTGGTGTGTTGAAATATGGTATTCCTGAATTCCGTTTGCCTAACAAAATTGTTGACGTGGAAATAGAAAACCTCTCAAAGATGGGAGTGAAATTTGTTAAAGACTGTATCATCGGTAAGACTGTAAGTGTAGAAGATCTCGAGAATGAAGGATTCAAGGGTGTATTTGTAGCTTCAGGTGCAGGTCTGCCTAACTTTATGAATATCCCTGGCGAGAATTCAATCAACATCATGTCTTCCAACGAATATCTTACTCGTGTGAATCTGATGGATGCTGCGAGCGAAGATTCTGATACCCCAGTTACATTCGGTAAGAGAGTTGCTGTAATCGGTGGTGGTAATACAGCTATGGACTCAGTGCGTACAGCTCGACGTCTTGGTGCTGAAAGAGCAATGATTATCTATCGTCGTTCGGAAGCAGAAATGCCTGCACGTCTGGAAGAAGTTAAGCATGCTAAGGAAGAAGGAGTTGAATTCCTTACACTGCATAACCCTATTGAATACATTGCTGATGAAAAAGGTCGTGTGAAACAGGTTGTTCTTCAGAAAATGGAACTTGGCGAACCTGATGCTTCAGGACGTCGCAGTCCTGTGGCAATACCGGGAGCAATCGAAACTATAGATATAGATATGGCTATTGTCAGCGTAGGTGTATCTCCTAATCCTATTGTTCCTAACTCTATTCCTGGTCTTGAACTTGGACGTAAAGGTACAATTGCAGTAAACGAGGATATGCAGTCTTCTATCCCTACAATATATGCAGGTGGTGACATAGTTCGCGGTGGTGCTACAGTAATCCTTGCTATGGGCGATGGTCGTCGTGCGGCTGCTGCAATGGACAAGCAATTGAGCGGTAAGTAATTATAGATTTAAAATACATCAAATGAACAGTCTAGGCTATTATGTAATGGTTGAGGCTGTTCATTTTTTTTTATTTGCATTAGTCTGGTTAATTGATTAAAGTGCTACTTTTGCATACGTAATTTATTCAGATACGATGAGCATGATAATAAGAAAAGCCGTTCCGGCAGATATAGACAGGCTGATGCGGATATTTGCCATAGCAAGGGAATTTATGAAATCTTCCGGCAATCCTAATCAGTGGGTTAACGGTTATCCACAAGAGGAACTGATGAGAAACGAAATAGCTGCCGGGCATTGTTTTGTTTGTGTAAATGATGATGACGGAAGAGTGATTGCTACTTTTTGTCTTATTGCAGGTCCTGACCCTACATATTCATATATAGAAGATGGCGAATGGCCTGATGATGAACAGTATTACGTGATACACCGTCTGGCATCCGATGGTACTGTGAAAGGAATTACCGGATTATGTATTGACTGGTGCCAGCAAGTATCTCCATGCCTTCGTGCCGATACACATCATGACAACAAGGTGATGCAACATCTTCTAGAAAAGAATGGTTTCGTGAAATGCGGAATAATTTATGTGGCGAACGGAACGCCGAGAATTGCTTATCAAAGAAATGTCAAAAACAAATAGAAATCTATGAAAAAGAAAAAGTTTCAAATAGAGGTACCCGGCGGAGCTGACAGGGTCCTGCTTCATACATGTTGTGCCCCATGTTCGTCGGCAATAATAGAATGTCTTATGCAGAATGATGTACGCCCTACCATATATTATTGTAATCCTAATATCTATCCTCTTGAAGAATATAATATACGTAAGGATGAGTGTACGCGTTATGCCCAATCATTGGGACTGGATATCGTTGATGCTGATTATGACCATCCGCAATGGCTGGAATGTATCAAAGGTATGGAGAATGAACCGGAGAGGGGAGTACGTTGTCTGCGCTGTTTTAAGATGCGTTTGCGCGATACGGCACGTTATGCCCACGAGCATGGATTCAGAGTTATTACTACTACCCTGGCTTCATCACGTTGGAAAAGCCTTGAACAGATAAATGAAGCGGGGCACTATGCAGTTGAACCATACACGGATGTTGTTTGGTGGGAGCAGAATTGGCGCAAGGGCGGTTTGAGTGAACGCAGAATAGCCATAATAAAGGAGTATGATTTTTATAATCAGCAGTATTGCGGGTGTGAATTTAGCATCCGTAAGTCTTCTGATGATTGATTGCACGAAAACGATTCATAATCACTGTTACACGTTCGTGTAACGAGCGTAACACGAACGTGTGACGAAAGTGATACGAGGGTGTAACTATAGTGACACGAACGTGTGACTCAAATTTATAACGGTTTATTTCTTTTCTTTATCTTCTTCCTTCACTTCCTTTTTCTCGATAGGTTTAGAATTTTCCTTGTATGCCGAAAAACCTTTTACTATTACTCTTTCCTTTTTAGTTTCCTCCTCATCTTCCGAAATTGCCGAACCTAGCTTGTCAATATTTTCCTTTATGGCATTACGGGTGTCAAAGAAACTGTCTAGAATCAATTTCAGATGTTCCTCCGGCTCAAGTTCGCTTTCAGTAAAGAACGTGTGGCAGTGTGAGTGTATGCCTATTTCTTTATCTCCTTCATTTTCGGCCATAAAAACTGTGGTGATAAAAGAACTGATATTGACAGCATTGATTACTTCCTTAAGGTAAGGCAACACTGGATTGTCGGCGTTTATGGTTCCCCACCAAGGATACCATATCATAACGAAAGGAATTTCATCCTGTAGGGACAAGTAGAAATCGTCACCCTGATACATGAATCCTATATTCCCTTCTTCATTCTTTTCTGGGTTACATCCCATCCTCTTTAGTGTGGAGACTATAAGTTCTTCTGTAGAAACCTTTTTCGGGGTGGGTGTGGTTGGTAATTCGTTTTTTAAACTGCTGATGATTTTCTTTTCTCTCCGCCATGAAAGGTAGACTATTATTGCCGGCCATAATGCAAGTGCCAGGACTGCAATCATGATTGTGATGTCTGAAATGTTGTTCATAATTTAAGGCTTTAAATTGTTTGCTATGCAATAAAGATAAGAAAAATAAATGATAAAGTAAGAAATGATGATTTTAATTTTTCGGATTACATAACAGATTATTCTCATCTTTTGTTAATGTGTAAAAATGTTATGTCTCAATATTGATTTGATTATATTTTTCTTGTGTATTTTATATAAACTTCTAACTTTGCGATTGTAATTTTAAAATATATTAATTATGAGAAAACATTTATTATTGGCTGTTGTTTTATTTTTATTATGTTCTTTGAATAATATAATAGCTCAGGAGAAGGTAAGTGAAGTTGTTTCTGATGAGTATAATAGAAGTAGTATTTCCGTTGTATATGTGTCTAGAGGTGACGTGTATGATTCGCAATTGAAGGAATATATCAAAAAGAACTTCATGAATTCCGATAAGGTTACTAAGTTTGATATAAATTTTATCAAAACTAATGAAATCAATGTAAATGTTCCGAGAAACACACAGCTGACATTAAATCAAATAAGTTCAAATACTGAAGTTCAATCTATAGGAAAGGAAATACTTTCTTATTGGTTTAATAGGAAAGACAATGGCGAAATGGATGCCACTATTGTTGAGAAGAGAGGACGTTACAATGTTACTGACCAGGATTATTTCAATGCTCAGGTAGCTAAAGTGGGACTTTCTGCTCTGAAAGATGGTGGATATAAGTTGGTTGGTAATAGTTATGTGCTTTTCCTTGACTATTCCAATGTAGAAAAGAAAGTTGACGATAAGGGCAAAGTGAGCTGGACTTCACAGGCAAATGTATATGTTTATAAGCTTAATTATACTGATGAAGTTTATAATTCAGTTATGAATTCATGGATATATGCAGAAGATACAGACGCTGTAAAACAGCAGAAAAATGATATTTGGAATAATATGAATGTAGGTCTGAATTTTGTTGCTTCAGGTGATTACTCTACTTCTAAAAGCGAGTCTGACGGAGGATTAGAGACTTCAGCAATAGAAAGTTATCAGTCTGCTATACATGTATTGGAAAATAAAATAGATACATGGAGTGTTGCTTCTGCCATAACACACGTTAAACCTCTAAGAGCTAAGATTGGTAAAAAAGAGGGTGTTAAGAATACTACAAGATATCGTGCATATATTTATACAGAAGATGAAAATGGTAAGTTGAAGTCAGTTCCAAAAGGATATGTTCGTGCTACTAAAGTTGCAGATAACAGAGTAAATGCCTCGGGTAAAACTCCTGAAAGTGAATTCTATCAGATTTCCGGTTTCGGTATCAGTGAAGGAGCAATCCTTAAACAGAAAAATGACTGGGCACTAGGTGGTGGATTAAGCTACAGAATGGGCTCTTTTGACGGTTATTATCTTAACCTTGATAAACTTGTAAGTATAAAAACCAATGGTATATCTCAGTATGCCCTTGTAAATATTGGTTTTAATATTATTTCTGAAAGCAAATTAAAGGATAACAATCTTTACACTTCTACTTCTTCGGGTGTTAATTTCATAAATGCTTCTATTGGTTATGGAATAGGTATTCGTCCATTTATCAGATATTTTGAATTTATGCCTTTCGTATTGGTGGGTATCGATGGAATTAATGTAAATGGTGAAGAAGATGATTCTGATGATTCATCTTTCAGTGAAAAGACAGCATATACGGGCTCATTAGGATTGAAATTCAATATGAATATAGCTTATCCTTTGCAGTTGTTTGGATCTGTTGATTATTCGGCTTTGTTGTTCCAAGGTGATATTTATAAATTACGTAACGAAACTTTAGATGATCTTGGCAGAAAGAACGGTGTAGGTTTTAATATTGGTTTGAAATATATATTCTAATTATGATAGAATAATAACAAAATATAACGATATGAACAGATTTTTATCATTTCTATTGGTGCTGATATTCTCGGCACCAATAGTTTTTTCTCAAAGTAGAAAAGAACGTAAGGCTTTGTTTGAAAGCATGCAGAATTTCGAGATTACTACAGTAAAAGTGGGTACAGAAGGAACGAAGTTTGTTAAGGTTTGGGGGTATGGTAAAAAGGTTGATGATGCTATAGTTCAGGCAAAAAAGAATGCTGTATATGCATGTATTTTCCGTGGACTTCCTGCATCAAGCACTGCAAATGCAACACCTGCAATCTGTAGAGATGCCAATGCATACAAGGCTAATCAGGATTATTTCGATAATTTCTTCCAGACTGCAGGTCCATACATCGATTTTGTAAATATGACTACAGATGGTGTTCCTTCTGGTCAGGATCGCTTGAAAGTAAAGAAGGGCTATAAGGTAGCTATTTATGTTCAGGTAATGTTCGATAATCTGCGTAAAAAACTAGAAGCAGATGGTATTGTCAAAGGTTTGTCAAGTGGATTTTAATATTAAGATATGATTATGAAGTTTTATTCGTTGATAATAGGCTTTTTATTCTCGCTAGTTTCTTTAGGTGTATTTGGCCAGGCTAAAAAACCTACAATAATGGTGATTCCCAGTGATAATTGGTGTATAGCTAACGGATTCTATTCAGAAGTAAATATGGATGGAGTAAGTATGAAAGCAATGGATTATCAGAGGGCATTCCAGGAAAATAGTGAAATCAGGGTAATAATATCAAAGATGGGAGATATTATGGCTGCAAGAGATTTCCCTATCAAGTCTACTGAGCAGACTTTGAAAGATATGGTGACGGATGCAGCTTATATATCTTTGATTCAAAGTAAAGAGAGTGGTAGCCCAGTTCAGGAAACAGAAATAGACATATTAAACAGAAAAGCTAAACCGGACATAATTCTTGATTTGGATTACAAAATAAACCGTATAGGTCCTAAAAGACAAATCTCATTCAATCTGACAGCAATTGATGCATATTCAAAGAACATCATATCAGGTAATACAGGTGTAGGAAGTGAGTCTACAGCTCCTGTAACTACCTTGTTGGAAGAAGCTGTGTTGAGCTATATGGATAACTTCACATACGGACTTCAGAACTTTTTTGATGATATGTTTGAAAATGGACGTAATATAACGGTTGAACTTAAATTGTTTGAATCTGCAGCATTCGACTTTGAAACAGAATACGAATATAATGGTCAGACAGCCGAGCTGGCAGATATTATATATGTGTGGTTCGAAGATAATACTGTCCAGGGACGTTTCGATGAAAGAAGCCGTAGTGCTACTTCTATCATTTATAATGATGTGCGCATGCCTTTGATGGGAAAGAGTCTTTCTGGTAAAGAAAGAGCTATGAGTTCCAGCAATTACATCAATGGACTGGTGAATTTCTTGAAACAATATGACATCCCAGCTAAAAAAGTAATTAGAGGTCAGGGACAGGTTATATTGGTTTTAGGAGAAAAATAATAATTAAAATAAGTAGTATGAAATATTTTTCGTATATAGCTTTATTAATGCTTTTGTTCTCAGAGTGTGTCGTGGCTCAAAGCCAGATTTCAATAACTCCTATAGTACCCGACGAGTTGAATCTGAACAGTAGCCTTTCCAATACTCTTAAGCAAAGGCTATTGCAGATGGCTACAGTAAATGGATTTGGCTCATCGTCAGGAGACTTTATACTTACTGCCAATATTATTCCATTGGAGAAAGAAGTTATTCCTACAGTTCCTACTACTGTGAAAGTAAATCTTGAAGTATCGGTATATGCCGTAGGTGTAGCAGAACAGATAATAATTGATGAATTTTCGTTCGAAGTAGGAGCAATGGCTAAAAATGAGGCTATGGCTATGGGAAGTGCTTTTCGCAAGATCAACCCTCGCAAACCGGAGGTAAAAGCTTTTATGGCTTCTGTTCGCGAGAAAATAGAGAAATATTATATTGACAGAACTCCAGTATTGATAGCAAAAGCTCAACAACTGGCCGATAAAGGTGAATTTGATCAGGCTTTGGCAGTCCTGTCAACAATACCTGAATCTGTAAGTGAATATATGACTGTCTCGGAAATGATGCGTAGTGTTCATCAGCAAATGATAGACAAATATGCTCTTATGTCAATCCAGGAAGCGAAAAACAATATGATATTGAAAAAATATCCCGAAGCTCTCGACTGTTTGCTATATGTTGATCCAATGAGTAATCATGCCAAAGAAGCTAAGGCGATGGTAAATCAGATTCAGCAGACCATTGAAGCTAACGATAGGGCTGCATACGAAGCTCGTATAAAAGCTCAGGAGCAGAAAATGGAAATGGCACAGAGAGCTCAGGATAATGAAGTGATGTTGAAGAAAATGCAGCTAGAGGCTTCATATACTGCAGCCGAAAAAGTAAATAAAGAAAGTTCAGAATCCTTAGGCGATAAGGTTTCATCTTGGCTTTTTGGAAAACTGAAATAAATTAAGTATAACATTAATTTTTATAATATGAAGAGATGTCCACGTTGTAACGAAATGTTGCCGTTACTTTCAAAAGTTTGTCCTGTGTGTGGGGCTGTAGTAGAAAGTGAAGATTCGCCGACAGCCGAAGATATGGCAAACTCGCTTGAATATATTTTGCATGACATAAAGGAAATTCCTGTTCCTGGATTTATGGCAGGAATGTCAAGACTTTCTGTTTTTATAGTTCCTATAATATCAATATTCTTGCTTATTATAGCATGGATAAGTAGTGCAGGATTATTCTGGATATTGTTTTTCCTGTCTCTTATATGGTCAGTTTGGGTTATAGTGAAGAAATTTAAAGGAACATTCAAGGCTGATATTGCTGAACGTGACTTTAAAAAATTGAAAAATAACTATGAAATGACAGCGCGAATAGCAAAAAGAGATTTTGGTGAAAATAAGGAAGTAAAAAAATTACTTGCAGATATTTCTACTCAGATATCGGAAGTTGAAGAAAGCTGGAACAGAGAAATACGCAAAAATATTTTTATTTGGATTGCAATACTGGCTGTTATAATAATTCTATCTACCACAGGAACTTGTTCTGTTTCTTCAATAGTTGAAGAAAATACAGTATCCGAAGTCGTAGATAAAAGTGATTGGAAAGAGAATGTAAAAGCTTATTTGTCTGCTTCAGAACAGGAGCAGGACAATCCTGAATACCGTCTTACTATAGTTAATGAAATTATTACAGCAGGACAGATGTCTGAAGCTGAAAAGTTTTTCTTGGACAATCTTATGGGAAAGATGGGAGATATGGAATGTGCTAAAGCTATTGCAATGGCTTATATCAATAATGGTGATATGGATAATGCTAAAACATTTGTGAAAAAATGTACAGCAATGAGATATAAGTCCGATATACAAAAGTTGGAAAACCTATTAAAATAAATGGCTATGGGACTATTTGGATTTGGAAATAAAAAAGAAGGCGGATTGATGGATGTAATCAGATGTGATGAGTCTGATTATTTGGTTTGGAAATGGTCGCCAACAGGAGAAAAAAGTCGTAAGGAAAATGCGATTAGATATGGTAGCAGTCTGCGAGTAAAGGCTGGTGAGGTAGCAGTGTTGGTATACAAACAGGAAGATAAAATGATGGACTTTATTGAAGGTCCTTTTGATCAGACAATAAAGACTGCAAACCTGCCTATACTGACAAGTATAGTCGGTATGGCGTATGGAGGTGATTCACCTTTTCAGGCTGAGATTTATTTTATTAATCTGGCAGGTAGTATACGTTCGCAGTTCTTCCTTGATTGGTTTAAAATTGCTGATCCAAATCTTCCACACTTGTCTATACCTGTGCAGGTAAAGGGTTCTATCACATTCTGCATCTCCGATTATAAGCGTTTTGTAAATCATTATAGAATGCGTTCTTTTGATATTGAAGATCTTGCACTTCAGATTCGTGATATGGCTATCAGATATGTTAAGACGGCGGTTACAGGTGCTCCTCACGATCTTAAAATACCTGTTAATCAGATAGAAAGAGGTATAGATTTAATAAGCACATTTATCGAATCAAGAGTCAAGCCTGCTTTGGAAAATGATTTTTCTGTATCCATGAAGCGTTTCGACCTTTCTGAAATTAAGTTAGATGAAAACTCTGATAGTTACCAAGAATTGATGGCTATTGGAGCAAGTCAAGCTGCCACAATACAGAAACAATATGAGGTCAATATGCAGAATATGGAGGATATGCAGGCAATAGGTGCTGAAAATATGGAAGAAGCGCTACGTATACAGCGTGAAGAAGCACAGAGACGCCAGAAATTGGCAACAGAAACAGCTTATCTAGGAGCACATCAGCTTAACATTCAGGGTGATGTAGCACGTACAGCAGCTGAAAGTCTAGGTATGATGAATGCCAATATGGGATTCGGCGAAGGCGGAGGCATGAACCCGGCAGGTATGATGACAGGTATGATGATGGGTGGCGCCATAGGAGGAAATATGGCTAATATGATGGGTAATATGATGAATGGAATGAACCAGCAGACTCCACCACCTCCTCCAACAGGTGCTATTGTGCAGTATTTCATAGCTATAAATGGTCAGCAGAGTGGACCATATAATATGGCACAGCTTCAGCAGCTTGTTCAAACAGGGCAACTCACACCTAATACTTATGCTTGGAAACAAGGAATGCCAGGATGGGAGTTGGCAGCACGGATACCTGAATTAATGTCGCTATTCGGAGCTGTTCCACCACCAATGCCACCGGTACCTCCTGCTCTTTAAAGAAAAATATTATAAACATTAAAAATCTTTACAGATATGGATAATGATGATTTGTCAATAAATAATATGCTTGAAACAGCAATGGCATTTTCTATGGCGCCAATGTTTACACAGTCTATGGCTAGTGTATGTAAAGCTAATATTAATGCTATAGAGACGGCTTATAATCAGGGACCTCCACGCTACATTTATGCCATGATTAATGGAAAGCAGCAGGGACCATTCTCTATGGGTGAAATTCTTGAACGTATAAATGCGGGAGAAATAACACCGGAAACTTATATCTGGAAAGCGGGACTGCAAGAATGGAAGAAAGCAAAGGATGTAGAGGATATCCGTCCTAATCTGGAGCAGCTTCCGCCTCCATTGCCACAATTTTAATATCGAAAGGTCATGAGAATAAATTATGTTTTACTGGGCTTTGCTATAATAATTTCGGTTATTATAGCATATGCTTTCAGTGTTTCCGGCTTGGAAGTGTCAAGGAGTGTAATGGTAGGAATAGTTCTTGCGTTATATCTCAGTTCTTTTATGTCTGTGAGTATTATTGATAAACCACGTCCAACAGCTCTTATAAGGGTAGTAGGTTCATTGTCATTCTTTATATTTATTATAATGAATGTAATCTTTAATATCACAGATATTGGTAATCAAGGGTTTTATATAGCCAATCTGCTTTTTGTGGTCCTGACTTTACTTTTAATGTATGGTCTGGCAAAAGCAAAAATGTAGATTAAGAAAGGAGTATAAGTATGAAGGTTTCACTTTTTAGAATTGTATTGATGTTATTATGCATTACTTCAATAGCGGTAAATGCTCAAGAAAAAGTTGTAGAAAACAGTGGCAAGAAACCCAAATGGATTGGTACTACAATGCCTGAAACAATCATTGTAACAGCAGATGCGCCTGATATGATGGAGGCCAGGAACAAATGTATGGAGTTGGTCAAACAGGAAATTGTAAACAGTGTAGCTGTTAATATTAATTCGTCGTCATTCAGTTCTAAAACGCAGACTTCATTCAATGAACATCATGCTCTAAAGACTGAATATTCTTCTGAAATAAAGACTATTGCTGCTCGTCTTCCGTTTATTTCCGGTATAAGTGTGTCCGATGCCGAGACATACTGGGAAAGGATATACGTGAAAAAAGAAAAAAAGTATTTCTATAGATTCCATCTGAAATACCCATACCCGGAAATAACAAAGAAAAAGCTGATATTCGAATTCGAGAAGAATGATGAAGAAAAGAGTCTGCAGCTCGAAAAATTGAAATCTGAATACAATAATGTAAATTCGGTAGAAGAAATAGGTAGTCGTATTGTTGAATTAAGAGCTCTTGCAGAATATTTCTTTGATGATGTAAGAAAAAGTGAGACTGCACTGCTGATAAAACAGTATAATGAACTTTACAGTCAGATTACTGTGCAGACATTGAACAACACACCAGGAGAATATAGTTGTGTATTGATTCTGCAGGACAAGGTTATATCATGTTCCAAACTTCCATTGTTGAAGAGCGATTATGTCACTAATCTTTCTGTATCGCGTAACGTCTCTGACAAATCGTTTACCGTAAAGTATGATTATAAAGGATGCGAACCTGATGATCCAAACACTGTTGAAATGGTCTTTCATTTAGGCAATAAAAAGATGAAACATGAATTCCGTTTCGATATTTCAGGATATACGGCCGATATAAAGGTTACGGGATTTGTTAATGTTTTTGCAAAACAGAAAGATGAAGAGATTTGGGGATATGAAGTGGAAATGAATTTGCTGGCTGGTGGCGGAAGTGATTTCTCTATTAATGAAATGTCACTTCAACTTAATGAGTTTAATAATCCTATAACTATAGTTTCTAATCGTGACACAGTGAAACAAGGGAAAGGACATTTTAAGTTCTCAGCAATATCTGAAAATCAATTGACATATAAGAAAGGAAATTTGGCAAAGGGATATATCAAATTAAAAAACAACAAGACAGGAAATGTGGAAACTATCGAATTTACACGCCCTTATAAATTAACCGTAAACTAATAACTTTAAAACAGTAATTATCATGAAAAAAATAAGTTTTATATTATCTGTTGTATTAGCTTCTTTGTTGGTAGTATCGTGTGGCAGTTCTAAAAAGGCAGCAAATAAGATGTCTATTGGTACTGAAATAGAAATGCCATTGAGCGGAAAAGAGTATCAGAGTAATAGTGAATATTGGAGATATACTTCCGAAGGTGTAAGTCCGCAAATGTCTGTAGCTAAAGAAATTGCAGTACAGTCGGCAAGAGAGCAATTGGCTGCTACGGTTCAATCAAATGTTGAAATGGTTGTCGATAGGTATGCAAAAAATTTCAATATAGGTGATAAGGCAGATTTAACTCAGGTATATGAAAGACGGGCGCTGACAGCTGTAAGTCAGACACTGAAAGGTAGTGAAGTGATAGGTGAAAAAATGTTCAGATTGGAAAACGGAAATTATAAATGTTTCGTATGTATGCAGTTAAGCAAACAAAGTGTTAAAGACGAGATTCTTTCTAATTTTGAACAAGACGAAAAAATTAAGACGGAATTGGATAGAGAAGAGTTCAAAAAGGTTTTTGACAGTGAAATTGAGAAATTAAAATAAACTTATTATTTGTGGCATAATCTGAATATACTCGGATTATGCCATTTTTTTAAAGCTAAGATTATGAAAGTATCATATATAGTTATTTTATTAAGTTTGCTGGCACTTAATTTGAATGCACAAACATCATTCGAGGAGTTTAAAAAAAGAAGAAACGCCGAATTTGCAAAATATAAAGAAAGAGTTAAGACGGAATTTGAGGAATTCCGTGAAAGAAGAAATGCTGAATTTGCAAAACTTATTTCACGTAGATGGGATATGATGAAACATTATAAGGGAGTTGAACCTCCAACAAAACCTGAACCGGTAAAACCTGTAATAAAAGATAATAAAGAACCGGTTGTCCCGCCTGTAAGGATTCCTGTTGACAAGGTTGTAAGCATTCCGAAACCTGATCCAAGAGTGCCACTGAATATTGTGCCTATACCGGATGATATTAATAGAAAGAACTATTTTACAAAAACTTTTTATGGAACTCCTGTCATGATTTGTTTTGAGAGTGGAAAACATAAGTTCAAACTTGCAAATATCAATGAGTCAGAAGTTGGTAAAGCATGGCAAACGATGTCTGACGGAAGGATGGACGATGTGGTAGATATGTTCCTGTCATGGAGAAAAAAGATTAGTGTCAATGACTATGCTTACATTCTTATGGTGGAGGATCTTTGTAATGCATTTTGGGGGAATACTTCTGCCAATGAATCTGTAGTGATGCAGACTTATATTCTTACACAGTGTGGATATGATGTAAAGATAGCCAGAAAGAACACTTCATTACTACTTTTGGTTGCCGTTGAAGAGACTGTTTATAGAAAAACATTCTTGACAATTGGAGGTAAAAAATACTATGTACTGAGTGATACAAAAGAGAAAGGAGAGTACTATACGTTCAATGACGATTTTGCTGGTAAAATGCAGAAATGTTCCATGCAGATAACAGAGCCAATAATGCTTGCTCAAAGCAGAAAAGAGCAAGGAAGAATGTTCTCTTCTGAAAAATATCCGCAATTGTCTGTTAATCTATCTGTCAATAATAATCTGATAAAACTATACAATGATTATCCTATACTGGATTGGGAACTTTATGCTAATACTCCAATGAGTAATGACTTGGCAAACAAACTTCTACCGGTACTGAAGAAGGAAGTGGCTGGTAAAACAGAAGAACAGGCCGCCAATATCATATTGAACTTTGTACAGACTGCATTCCAATATAAAACTGATGAGGAACAGTTTGGCTATGAACGTCCGTTTTTTGTGGATGAACTCTTTTATTATAATTATTCTGATTGCGAAGATAGGGCTGTTTTATTCTCTTATTTGGTAAGAAAAATATTACAATTAGATGTGGTTTTGTTGTATTATCCTAATCATCTTGCTACGGCTGTTAAATTTTCTACTTATTCTGATGGAGACTATGTCAGTGTAAATGGTAAAAAATATGTGGTGTGTGACCCTACATATATCAACGCGAATATAGGTGAAGCTATGCCTAAATTCAAGAATGTCAGAGCAAGGGTGATAGAGCTTTAATAAATCTATATTAATATGGGATTTATTATGTTTATGTAGCTTTATAAAATACAGCTTGATAAACGTTATTTTATCTTTATAATGAGAATAAACGAAGATTTTTAGTTAAGTTTGCATCCAGAATATACATTTATCGTTAATGAAAGAATTTGTAATATCCGAAGCACAGACCGAGAAGGCTGTATTGGTGGGCTTGATCACCCAGAATCAGAATGAAAGAAAGACTAACGAATATCTTGATGAATTGGCTTTTCTTGCAGAAACAGCAGGGGCTGAAGTGATGAAACGTTTCACGCAGAAGCTTGATACCCCAAACTCTGTAACTTACGTAGGTAAAGGAAAATTGCAGGAAATAAAAGATTACCTGCTTCAGATGAACGAAGATGAGGAGACAGAGATTGGTATGGTGATATTCGATGACGAACTTTCTGCCAAACAGCTAAGAAATATAGAAAATGAACTGAAGGTGAAGATTCTTGACCGTACTTCGCTTATTCTTGATATATTTGCCATGAGAGCTCAGACAGCCAATGCAAAGACTCAGGTTGAGCTAGCCCAGTATAAATATATGCTTCCACGACTGCAACGTCTGTGGACTCACCTTGAACGCCAGGGTGGTGGTTCCGGTGCCGGAGGTGGAAAAGGTTCGGTGGGACTTCGTGGTCCGGGTGAAACTCAGCTGGAAATGGACCGTCGTATCATCCTGAACCGTATGTCGCTGCTCAAACAGAGACTGGCTGAAATAGATACTCAGAAATCAACGCAGAGAAAGAACCGTGGACGCATGATACGTGTGGCACTCGTAGGGTATACCAACGTAGGAAAATCCACAATAATGAACCTACTTGCAAAGAGTGAAGTATTTGCCGAAAACAAACTGTTTGCCACACTTGATACCACTGTGAGAAAAGTTATTATAGAGAACCTTCCGTTCCTGCTTTCAGACACAGTAGGTTTCATACGTAAGTTGCCTACAGACTTGGTGGAGTCTTTCAAATCAACTTTGGACGAGGTACGCGAAGCGGATCTTCTGGTACATGTGGTAGATATCTCGCATCCGGATTTTGAGGAACAGATACAGGTTGTGGAGAAAACCATATCAGATATAGGTGCTGGAGGAAAGCAGAGTATGATAGTTTTCAATAAAATTGACGCCTACGGCTATGTGGAAAAGGCTGAAGATGACCTCACTCCGAAGACTAAGGAAAATATCACACTCGAAGAGCTGATGCACACATGGATGGCGAAGATGGATGACAACTGTATCTTCATCTCAGCCAAGGATAAGTCGAACCTAGAGGATTTCAAGAATATGCTTTATAAGAAAGTCCGCGAACTGCATGTGCAGAAATATCCATACAACGACTTCCTATATCAGACATATGACAGTGAAGAATAAGACAGAGTAACTAATAACTAAAAAACTCAATAACTCATAAACTGAAAAAAATATGGCAACACCAGAATTTAAGTATCAGCCAATGTTCGAACACGGACATGACAATACAGAGTATTATTTGCTTACTAAAGACTATGTATCAGTAAGCGAGTTTGAAGGCAAACCAATCCTTAAAATAGAAAAGGAAGGTTTGACTGCTATGGCTAATGCGGCTTTCCGCGATGTCTCTTTTATGCTTCGCCGTTCGCACAACGAACAGGTCGCAAAAATCCTTACTGATCCAGAAGCAAGCGACAACGATAAGTATGTGGCACTGACATTCCTCCGTAACGCTGAAGTTGCTGCCAAGGGTGTTCTTCCTTTCTGCCAGGATACAGGTACTGCTATTATCCACGGCGAGAAAGGACAGCAGGTATGGACTGGATACTGTGATGAAGAGGCTCTTTCTCTTGGTGTTTACAAAACATATACTGAAGAAAACCTCCGTTATTCACAGAATGCTCCTCTTACAATGTACGAAGAAGTGAATACACGTTGTAACCTTCCAGCTCAGATTGACATTGAAGCAACTCAAGGTATGGAATACGAATTCCTTTGTGTGACTAAGGGTGGTGGTTCTGCAAACAAGACTTACCTCTATCAGGAAACTAAGGCTATCCTTAACCCTGCTACTCTTGTTCCTTTCCTTGTAGAAAAGATGAAGACTTTGGGTACAGCAGCTTGTCCTCCATATCACATCGCATGAAACTTGCTTCTACTCGTTTCTACGATAATCTGCCTACAACTGGTAACGAATACGGACGCGCTTTCCGCGACGTGGAACTTGAAAAACAAGTGTTGGAAGAAGCGCACCGTATCGGTCTTGGAGCACAGTTCGGAGGTAAATACTATGCACACGATGTACGTATCATCCGTCTGCCACGCCACGGAGCATCTTGTCCGGTAGGTCTTGGAGTATCTTGCTCGGCTGACCGTAACATACGTTGTAAGATTAACAAAGATGGTATCTGGATTGAGAAACTTGATTCAAACCCAGGTGAATTGATACCGGAAGAATTGCGTCAGGCTGGCGAAGGTAATGCAGTAAAGATTGACCTGAACCGTCCTATGAACGAAATTCTTGCTGAACTTGACAAGTATCCTGTAGCTACTCGTCTTTCTTTGAACGGTACTATCATCGTAGGTCGTGACATCGCTCATGCAAAACTGAAAGAACGTCTTGACCGTGGTGAAGACCTTCCGCAGTACATAAAGGATCATCCTATTTATTATGCAGGTCCTGCCAAAACTCCAGCAGGTATGGCTTGTGGCTCTATGGGACCTACAACTGCCGGACGTATGGACCCATATGTTGACTTGTTCCAGAGTCATGGTGGTAGCATGATTATGCTTGCTAAGGGTAACCGTAGCCAGGCTGTAACAGACGCTTGCAAGAAACACGGTGGTTTCTATCTGGGCTCAATCGGTGGTCCTGCTGCTATCCTTGCTCAGAACAATATCAAAAGCATCGAATGCGTAGAATATCCTGAACTTGGAATGGAAGCTATATGGAAGATTGAAGTAGAAGATTTCCCTGCATTTATCCTCGTTGATAACAAAGGAAATGATTTCTTCAAGCAGATTAAGCCTCGCTGCGCAGGTAACTGTAAATAATGGGATAACTGCCCGCAGAAAACTAAATTTTTATTAAAACAATATAGCACGGGTTATGCTGGATGTTTTTCCGGTGTAATCCGTGTTTTTTACACAGAATTATGAACATCATCCGTTTTATTAAGAATTGGACTTTGCCTATAGCGATGTCTCTTGGAGTGATTCTATATTTTGTTTACGTGAACATTCCGTTTTTGGAATCTACGAAACCTTTTGTTGAACATGCTGTGGCTGTAGTGCAGCCTATGCTTATCTTCATGATGCTTTTCCTTACCTTCTGTAAGGTTGATATAAGTGAGTTAAAGCCGTGCAGATGGCATATAGTGTTACTCCTTATACAAAGTTTGTCGTTTATTCTTCTGGCAGGAGTTTTGTATATATCCCCTGATTTACAATCTAGAATATTGGTGGAGGGATGCATGTTGTGTCTTATTTGTCCTACTGCCACTGCTGCTGCTGTGGTGACTGGAAAACTCGGAGGTAGTGCTGCACATCTCACTTCGTATACCATTCTTATAAATCTTGTTACAGCTTTTCTGGTTCCGCTTGTGGTTCCTGTTATACATCCACAGGAGGGAGTGGGATTTATAGCTTCGTTTCTAATGATTCTCGGCAAAGTGTTTCCATTGTTGCTGTGTCCGTTCATATTGGCGGTCCTGTTGCGTTATCTTTCGCCAAAGCTTCATTCTTTTATAGGTAAATACCACGGACTGTCGTTCTATTTGTGGGCTGTTGCACTTACCCTTGCCATAGCTGTTACAGTAAAGAGTATTGTACACAGTGAGGTCTCGGTATGGTATCAGTTAGGTTTGGCTTTGGTTTCGTGTGTAGCATGCTTCCTGCAGTTTTATGTAGGAAAGAAAGTGGGACGGAAATACGATGATACCATAAGTGCCGGACAGGCTTTAGGACAGAAAAACACAGTGCTTGCCATTTGGATGGGGTATACATTCTTTACTCCTGTTACTGCAGTAGCTGCAGGTTTCTATAGTGTATGGCACAATGTGTTCAATTCTTATCAGCTTTATCAGAAACGCAAGGAAGAGGAGATGTCTGATAGGTAGTTTTCTATTTTAGTCTCAGAAAAAAATAACGGCTGCATCGGAAATTTACTGATGCAGCCGTTTGGGTTAATTGTGTGTTTGTCAACTTATGCTTTACTGTCCATTATACCCATCTGAGGAATTTCTTGAGGTACATAGTCACCCTGGAAGAATCGACTTGCACGGAGTAAGTGTCTCCATACGCTAACCAATTCCTGTGTTTCCTGCAGAATGTTTAGATACACCATTGATGCCTTAAGACTTCTGTTGTCTGTTTCTTGCATAAGGTTCATCTGATGTTTGCGAAGAGCCGAGATTTTGTTCTTGAGGTCATCACCTTTCTTCAGAATATCGTCAGCTTCATTGTAGTTGTTGGCTATAATGGCGTTACGTGTACGGTCCATAAGTTCGCACAATTCTTCTCTGATAGGAAGGAATTCTGCTACATCGTCTTTATGGACAGGATTGAAGTTATTATCAACGTGTTCTTTACATGGTTCACAGATACGTTTCAAACAGTATAGCATTTCTTCGCAGCTGTTTGTACCAAGGTGGAACCAAGTATTTTTTTCGATAGCGATAGTAGTAGGGATACGTCTCAAACCGAGTATTTCTTTACGGCGACGTTTCTTCAGAAGTTTACGTTGCTCATCTGTTTCGTTGAGCGATTTTTTCAGCTTTTTCAAATCTTCGTTTATGAAACCGTCTGTCATTTTGACGTATGCATCTTTACTGAAGTCTATATAACTTGTAAGGGTTTCCTTTACATGTTCGCGGAGTAATGCAAGTGTTTCGTTCTTATCTTTGCTTGCCATCATACGCTTGAACAAGTCGTCCTGTTTTTCGGCTTTTTCTTTCTTACTGTACATGATGTTACTGCGTACAAGAAGGAATACAGCCAAAGCAATGAATGCTACCATACCTGCTATGTTAGTATAGTACATAATCACAGTAACGAGGGCACATGCTGTAAAGGCTACGAATGCAGTAATGAACCATCCACCGATTACTGAAAGCATACCAGTGATACGGTAAACTGCACTTTCTCGTCCCCATGCACGGTCAGACAACGAAGTTCCCATTGCTACAATGAAAGTAACGTATGTAGTAGAAAGAGGAAGTTTCATTGTAGTGCCTATAATGATAAGCAATCCTGAAAGAACAAGATTCACTGCTGCACGGATAAGGTCGAATGCTGCGCCATTTTCAAGAATCACTTCATCCTTGTTGAAACGGCTGTTAATCCAGTTTCTTACATTTGCAGGGATTACTCTCACCAGGAATTCGTTTATACTTGTTGCGCGTCGTACTATTGTACGTGCAAGACCTGAAGAACCGAACATTTCATCACCTTCTTCCTGTCGTGCAAGGTCAACCGAAGTCTTGATTACGTTCTGTGCTTTCTTTGATGTAGCCAGAGCGTAGACCATTATCACACCTGATGCTATAAGGAATATTATAGGAGTCTTGGCTGACGACATAAGTGATTCCATCATGAATCCGTCTACACCTACACCGTTAGAATTTGCAACGAAATCAGTGTATGCGGAATAACCTGCTAAAGGAACACCAATAAAGTTTACAAGGTCATTACCTGCAAAAGCAAGCGCCAGTGAGAATGTACCCAGAAGGACTATTATCTTTAATACATTAACCTTGCACCAATGAAGAATCTGCATGAAAATGGTGAAGAACACGAAACAGCCTACAACTAGTACTGCTGTGTTTGCTTCTATCCATTTCATTACCTCTGGTGTTATGAATGGAGCTGATTTAAGTCCTTTGATAAGAATAAAGTATGAAAGAGCTGTTACAGCTATACCACCAAAGATACCTATAGTCCATGAAAGGTTTTTCTTATAATTGAAACTAAAGATAAGGCGTGAGATATATTGTACGAATGTTCCGGCAATAAATGCTATAGCTACCGATAGGAAAATACCTAATATTACGGATAAAGCTTTTTCAGTGTTTAACAAGTCGCCAAGAGTAAGACCTGTTTCGTCAGAAATTAGTTTTAGGATAGCAAGGATGAATGTACCTCCAAGCAGTTCGAATACCATTGATACAGTGGTTGATGTAGGAAGCCCCAAAGTATTAAACACATCCAGTAGCACCACGTCTGTTACCATTACGGCCAGGAGGATACACATTATTTCGTAGAAAGTGAAGTTATTCGGCTGGAATATCCCGTGTCGGGCTATATCCATCATACCATTACTCAGCACCGCTCCTGCAAATACACCTATCGCAGCTACGATAATGATGGTCTTGAATTTTGCTACTTTTGCTCCTACAGCGGAGTTCATAAAATTCACGGCATCGTTACTGACTCCAACCATAAGGTCAAATACCGCCAGCATGAACAGGAATATCACAATTCCCAAATAAATAGTTTCCATAAAAATAATTAAGCTTTGATTTTTCGATGCAAAGGTCGTAATTTAATTCTAAATATATATTACAATTATGTTACAAACATGTTACTAAATAGTGAATATTGCATGCTTTTCAAATAATCAAATAGCTGAAATATGACTCAGATAATGCTTTAATGTCTGTAAATACAGATTCATAGGAAAACGCTTTGTCGTTTGACTTAAAACGTCAAAGCGTTTTCATTAAAACAACAAGTCGTTTTATTTGTTATATTTTTCAATGATTGTAAATATAATTTTTAAAGTATATTTTATTAGGGAAAATACTTCTTGAAATATTATAAGGATTACATTCATTCCAAATATATATACTTTAAAGTCTTTATTTTTATTAATACGCTTATTAATCAAGATTTTTTGTGTAAGTTTGTAGTCGAATTTAAAAATACAATAACAATGTCAGAGTCAAAGAAAATTAAGACCGCTCTTATTTCGGTTTATCACAAGGATGGTTTGGATGCGATTATTGCCAAACTTCATGAGGAAGGCGTACAGTTTCTTAGTACAGGAGGAACACGTCAGTTTATAGAATCATTGGGCTATCCATGTTTGGCCGTAGAAGATATTACTACTTATCCATCTATTTTAGGTGGAAGAGTAAAGACTCTTCATCCGAAAATTTTTGGAGGTATTCTTTGCCGCAGAGAACTTGAAGGTGACCGTAAGCAGGTGGAACAGTATGAAATTCCGGAAATAGATTTGGTTATTGTAGATCTTTATCCGTTTGAGGCTACTGTAGCATCTGGTGCTAGTGAACAGGATATAATCGAAAAGATAGATATAGGTGGTATTTCACTTATACGTGCTGCTGCAAAGAATTTTAACGATGTGGTTATTGTAGCCAGCAAGGAACAGTATCCAACACTGCAGGATATCCTGAACGAAAGAGGTGCTGTAACTACTCGCGATGAAAGAAAGGCTCTTGCTCGCGAAGCATTTGGAGTATCTTCGCATTATGATACTGCAATACACGCTTACTTTGCAGAAAATACTAAATAATATAACATATTTAATTTGTAGCAGAAGGGTTAGCATGTCGTGATAATGGTATGCTAATCCTTATGCCATATTAATAAACAACGACCTAAAAGATGGGTTTATTCTCTTTTACACAAGAAATAGCGATGGACCTTGGCACAGCCAACACCATCATTATAAGTAATAATAAAATAGTTGTGGACGAGCCTTCTGTTGTGGCTTTGGACAGACGTACGGAGAAAATGATTGCGGTAGGAGAACGTGCAAAATTAATGTACGAAAAGGAGAATCCTAATATCCGAACAGTACGTCCGTTGCGTGACGGGGTGATTGCTGACTTTAATGCCTGCGAACAGATGATGCGCGGACTTATCAAGAAGGTAAATCCAGGGAAAAGACTTTTCACTCCTTCTCTAAGGATGGTTATAGGGGTACCTTCAGGTTCTACGGAAGTAGAACTGCGTGCTGTTCGTGACAGTGCTGAACATGCGGGAGGACGAGATGTATATTTGCTTTTTGAACCTATGGCTGCTGCTATTGGTATCGGCCTTGATGTTGAGGCCCCGGAAGGCAATATGATTGTAGATATAGGTGGCGGTTCTACGGAAATTGCCGTTATTTCACTTGGTGGTATAGTTTCAAATAATTCTATCCGTATTGCAGGCGATGATTTGACTGCTGATATTCAAGAGTACATGAGTCGTCAGCATAATGTGAAAGTTAGCGAACGTATGGCTGAACGTATAAAAATACATGTGGGTGCAGCTCTTACCGATCTTGGTGATGAGGCTCCTGAAGATTATATCGTTCGCGGTCCTAACCGTATCACAGCTCTTCCTATGGAGGTACCTGTATGCTATCAGGAAATAGCTCACTGTCTGGAGAAGAGTATAGCAAAGATTGAAACTGCCATTTTGAGCGCTCTTGAAAACACACCTCCTGAACTGTATGCAGATATTGTAAACAATGGTATTTATCTTGCAGGGGGAGGTGCTCTGTTGAGAGGACTGTCTAAACGTCTGACTGATAAAATAAATATTCAGTTCCACGTAGCAGAAGATCCGTTGCTTAGTGTAGCAAAGGGTACAGGAATTGCGCTTAAGAATGTGGACAGATTTTCGTTCCTGATGCGTTAATTTATTGTTTCTCCTTCGCTTTTATGATTTTAAATAATATTGCGTGCGTAATATATTAGACTTTTTAATCAAGTATTCCCATTGGGCTCTGTTTATTTTGCTCCAACTGGTTGCTGCAATTTTACTATTCAGGTTCAATAGTTTTCAGGGAAGTGTATGGTTTACCTCTGCATCCGAAGTGGCTGCTTCTGTTACCAAGGTTTCTGCAGAGGTGACACGTTACTTTGGTCTTGAAAAGATGAATCGTGACCTTACCGAACGAAACGTTCGTCTTATGCAGGAACTGAGATATTATAAAGAACTTGTAGGCGAAAAGGTACATGACAATGACAGCCTGATAGTTATTCAAGGGATGCAAAAGATTGTAAGGACAGACTCATCTGTAGTTGCAATAAAAGAACCACCTAAGTTGATGGACCGTTCCTATGTGGTATGCCCGGCAAGGGTGGTAAATATCAGTGTCCGGCGATTTGATAATTATTTAGCCATTGACAAAGGTGAATCAAGCGGAGTTTGCACCGGTATGGGAGTCATCAGTGGAATGGGGGTTGTGGGGATTGTCTGTCGTACTTCAAAGAACTATTCATTAGTACTTCCTGTGATAAATTCGGTAAGTAGTATTAGTTGTAAGATTGCACGTACAGATTATTTCGGTTTTCTTAAATGGGAAGGAGGCGACCCACTTACTGCTTTTATGACAGATGTACCGCGACATGCTGAATACGAGATAGGAGATACAGTGGTAACCAGCGGACACAGCACTGTATTTATTGAAGGAATACCAGTTGGAACTGTGATGTCAAAGGACGATAGTGATGATGAAATGTCATTTACTTTAGGAATACATTTATTTACTGACTTCGGACGCCTTAATGATGTATATGTATTGGCATTGCCACCTCGTGAAGAATTAATAGAACTGGAAAAAGATATAAAATACTGAACATGACTGCTACATGGGTTGATAAGATAAGATGGTTTGTCATACTTGTTCTTGTTCAAGGTGTGATTATTAGCCAGATACAGGTATCGCGGTATGCTGTACCATTGCTTTATGTAGTATTTATTCTGAAACTTTCATCAGATACAGGACGAAAGGCTCTGTTGCTTTATTCCTTTTTTATAGGTCTGTGTGTAGATATTTTTGGTAATACTCCTGGGCTAAATGCAACAGCTTCTATATGGCTGGCTATGGCAAGACCGTCGTTACTTAGATGGCAGACGTCACGCGATGCCTCAGGTTCTTTTGTACCTGGAATAAAATCAATGCGTGTGTGGCCTTTTCTGCGATATGTACTACCTTGCGTTTTTTTGCATTCTGCTGTATTGAATACTATTGATACTTTTTCTGTTGCCAGAGCTACTGACATTGTTATTGCAACTATAGCTGATACTATTGTTACAGTAGTGCTTATTATGGTTATTGAATTTGTTTGGAGGAAAAAATAGTGAAACGTGATTATAAACTTGAAAAAAGGAAATATACTATAGGAGGAATAGTGGTCCTTATTGTTTTGGTTTTTATAATACGTCTTTTTTCTCTACAGATAATGAGTGACGATTATAAGCGAAATGCTGATAGTAATGCTCTCTTGCAAAGAGTAAAATATCCCCCACGAGGATTGATATACGATAGATATGGACGATTGCTGGTTTTCAATCAGCCAGCCTATGATATTACTGTAGTTATGAAAGAGGTGGAAAAATTTGATACTCTTGAATTGGCTACAGCATTGGGGGTTAATAAGGATTTTCTGGTTAAACGTTTTAAGGATATACGTAATCGCAATGTAAATCCTGGATATTCTAGATATACTCATCAAGTCCTTCTAACTCAATTATCCTCAGAAGATTGTGCTGTATTTCGTGAGAAACTTTTCAATTTTCCCGGGTTTTATATACAGGCCAGGACCGTAAGGCAGTATGGCTATGATTGTGGAGCACATATTCTTGGTGATATTGCTGAGGTTTCCAAAAACGAAATAGAGGATGATCCTTATTACAAGCGAGGAGATTTTATAGGTAAGCTTGGCGTTGAACGTTCGTATGAAACTCAGTTGAGGGGAGATAAGGGGGTGGAAATCTTACTTCGTGATGCTCACGGAAGAATACAGGGAAATTATATGAACGGCAGTTTAGATAAAGCTCCTGTGGCTGGAAAGAATCTTAAACTTAGTTTGGATATAGAACTACAAGCCTTGGGTGAAAGACTTCTGGAAGGTAAGATCGGTAGTATTGTAGCCATAGAACCGTCAACTGGTGAGGTACTTTGTCTGGTATCGTCTCCATCATATAATCCTCATTTGATGGCCGGAAGACATAGAGGTGAAAATCATTTGAAACTATCAGCTGATCCTTGGAAACCGTTACTTAATAGAGCTATTATGGGTACTTATCCACCAGGCTCAACATTCAAAACTTCACAGGCACTGACTTTTCTTCAGGAAGGTATAATCAATACCGAGACTCAGTATCCATGTTCTCATGGTTTTAATTTCAGAGGTTTACATGTTGGATGTCATGCTCACGGTTCTCCATTGTCAGTTATTCCGGCTTTGGCAACTTCATGTAATGCATATTTTTGCTGGGGATTGTATTACATGATTGGGGCTCGTAGTAAATATGGTTCAGTGCAGAATGCTATGAATACATGGCGAGACTATATGGTTTCTATGGGATTTGGGTATACTTTGGGTATTGATCTTCCAGGAGAGAAACGTGGAATGATTCCTAATGCTGCTTTTTACGACAAGGCATATCGTGGTTCATGGAATGGATTAACCATTATAAGTATATCTATAGGCCAGGGTGAGGTCACTCTTACACCTTTACAGATTGCTAATTTGGGGGCTACTATTGCCAACAGAGGATATTATATAACTCCCCATGTAGTGAAAGAAGTTGAGGGAGATGAGTTGGAAAAAAAGTATTCTGAAAAGCATTTCACTAAAGTTGACCGTGTACATTATGACGAAGTTGTACAAGGAATGCGAGCTGCTGTTCTTGGTGGAACATGTCGTGGCGCTAATTTGCCAGATATAGAGGTCTGTGGTAAAACAGGAACTGCTCAAAATAAAGGTAAAGACCATTCTGCTTTTATGGGATTTGCACCTATGAATAATCCAAAGATAGCTATTGCTGTGTATGTAGAAAATGGAGGTTTCGGTGCAGTTTATGGGGTGCCGATTGGAAAACTAATGATAGAAAAATATCTGAAAGGTGAACTTTCTCCACAAAGTCAGTTACAAGCTGACGAGATACAGAAACGAAGAATAAATTATGGCTTACAAGAAAGATAGTATATTTAAGAATGTTGACTGGTGGACGATAATGCTGTATATTTTGCTGGTTGTTTGCGGATGGTTCAGTATATGCGGAGCCAGCTATGATTATGGCGATTCTAATTTTTGGGATTTTGGTTTGCGTTCTGGAAAACAACTTGTGTGGATAGCCTGTTCTTTGGGATTGGCTTCTGTCATACTATCACTTGATCATCGTTTCTTTGATACTTATGCATTCCTTATATTCGGGATTTTGCTTTTGCTCCTTTTTGCCACGATATTTAACCCACATGAGATAAAAGGTTCGAAATCGTGGATTGTACTTGGACCTATCAGTATTCAGCCTGCTGAGTTTGCAAAATTCGGTACAGCATTGGCTTTGGCAAAGTTTATGGGCGAATACACTTATTCACTGTCAAACAGGAAACATTTTGTGGCTACTCTTGCTATTATATTGGTACCAATGTTTCTTATTATTATGCAGAAAGAAACTGGTTCTGCATTAGTATATCTTTCTTTTTTTCTGATGTTGTATAGAGAAGGAATGCCAGGGGCAATATTGTTTACAGGAGTGTGTGCTGTGGCTTATTTTATTGTTGGTATCAGGTTCTCTGTAGTTCCAATGGCAGATGAAATTACCCCTTGGGGAGAATTTGCTGTACTTTCTCTTATTATTATACTAACATCTGGACTTATATGTGTATATTGTAAGCAGGCTCGTAAACTAGCTATGATTATACTAATGGTGGGTGTTACGTGTATTATTTTGGGAGTATTGTTCTCATTTTTTGTAATACCTTTTAATATGGTATATATGCTATTGGTTATGAATGGAGTATTGTTTATAACCATGATTATATATTTCTTGCGTGAGAGGATATACAGTTACTTATTTATATCATTTTTTGTTGTTGGGTCTGTTGTATTTCTGTTTTCTACCGATTATGTGTTTGCAAAAGTCCTGGAACCGCACCAGAAAGTTAGGATTGAGGTTCTGTTAGGTATGAAAGACGATCCTTCAGGTGCTGGATATAATGTGAACCAGAGTAAGATAGCAATAGGTTCTGGAGGTTTTGTAGGAAAGGGGTTTCTTAATGGAACACAGACAAAGCTCAAGTATGTTCCCGAACAAGATACTGACTTTATCTTTTGTACAGTGGGCGAAGAACAAGGATTTTTAGGTTCTTCTTTTGTCTTGTTGCTTTATCTATCACTTATATTGAGACTTATATTTCTATCAGAACGACAGCCCACTAGGTTTGCGCGTGTCTATGGTTATAGTGTGATGAGTATTTTCTTTTTCCATCTATTCATAAATGTGGGAATGGTTTTAGGACTTACACCTGTAATAGGTATCCCTCTGCCGTTCTTTAGTTATGGTGGTTCGTCGTTGTGGGGATTTACTATACTGTTGTTTGTATTTTTAAGGATTGATGCTGCCAGGTATGGAAATGCTAATGGATGATATTGTTTTTTGTCAGTTTTATTCCTAAATCAGTTATTGATTGTACTGTTCCACCTTTCATTATATGCCATACTTTAATTATAGAATCAGAGTGCAGCTTGTAGTTTAGTGTAGGACCTTCCGTCTCGTACTGATAATAGCCGCTTGCTGTACCGCTACCGTTCCAGTTACCGCGCTCGTTTGCCAGATTTATATGTATTGTGTCTGTTTCTTTTTTGTTGGGCAGTGATATTGAGAGCCATAAATCTCTATATGGATAGTCTATTGTATGTCTGATGCCTATTTTTGTGGCATACGTTCCTTCTTCTATACTGTCATGAAGTATGAAGTAAATTGTGTCTGTTTTTTTCCATTCATTATCATTTATCCTATTGTAATGATGATACACTGTGTTCGATGTACAAGATACCAAAACTGAGCATAGTGATATTAATAAATATTTGTACATTGAGGCAGACATAGTTATAGTATGATTTATTTATGTTATAAATAATACACTGGCAAAGTTTATTCTCTGCCAGTGCTATTTTTATAGTGTTACTGTGGTATATTATTTACGTTAGCTTTTCCTTCAGGGGTGTTTTGCTGTTGTTTTTGCGGTTTATTTTTCTGTTCACCCTGATTTCCATTTTGCTGACGCCTGTTAGGATTATTTCCCTTATTTCTGTTACGTTGGCTTTTAGGTCTATTGTCGGTAGAGGCCTTTTCCTGTTCGTTGTTTTCTTTAGGTCTTTCCTGTTGTTTAGGTTGAGGCTTAGGTCCTTTGTTTGAATTCTTTTCTGCCATAGTCCTTTCTACATCATTTTGTAGTGTTTCTGTTTGCTGTTGGACCTGTCCGCCCTTGTTCTTTTTCTTTTTGTTCTTTGAGCTTTTGCTTTTATCGAATCTTGTCAGACTTTCTTGTTCCAATAAGTCTTTAGGTTTACGTTCTTCTCTTACATTCTCTATACTTTCAAGTTTATCAGGCTTTTCTCCACGGCGATTCATGCTTATTACTTCAAAAGCTCTGCGTGCACTTATTGTACATTCGTTGGCCAGAAAGCTTTTGTCTGTACTGTAGGTTATTGTTCCAGACAGAATATCTGCTTTAAAATAATAATATGTAGAGTCTGTTGTTTCAAGTTCT
Organism: uncultured Phocaeicola sp.; assembly: GCA_944322395.1. Taxonomy (GTDB): domain Bacteria; phylum Bacteroidota; class Bacteroidia; order Bacteroidales; family Bacteroidaceae; genus Phocaeicola. The sequence continues at coordinate 4,963 of CALUPA010000002.1, read as the reverse complement.
ATTTCTTTGCTAGGAAGTCTTTTTTGACATTCTACATAAGCGTCTACTTCATAGTTTAAGCAGCACTTAAGTTTGGCGCACTGTCCTGCTAGCTTCTGTGGGTTTAATGAAATGTCTTGATATCTTGCAGCACTTGTTGAAACAGAAATGAAGCTTGTCATCCATGTGGCACAGCACAACTCTCTTCCGCAAGGTCCTATTCCGCCTATTCTTCCAGCTTCTTGTCGTGCACCAATCTGTTTCATTTCAATACGTACCTTGAATGCATCGGCAAGTACCTTGATTAGCTGTCTGAAGTCAACACGTTCGTCTGCTATATAATAGAATATAGCCTTGTTACCGTCACCTTGATATTCCACATCTCCAATCTTCATTTTTAGTCCAAGGTCTTCTGCTATTTTTCTTGAACGTATCATGGTCTGATGTTCGCGCGATTTAGCCTCTTCGTATTTCTCCATGTCTACGGGTTTGGCTTTGCGGTAAACTCTTTTTATTTCTGCATCTGGGCGTATGTTGGTTTTTTTCATCTGTAAAGGAACAAGTCGTCCTGTCAGAGTAACCGTACCTATGTCATGTCCTGGGCTTGCTTCTACAGCTACGATGTCTCCTTTCATCAGCGGAAGGTGGTTGCTGTTCTTGTAATAACCTTTTCGTGTATTCTTGAATTGTACTTCCACCATGTCTTGTTCATCTGAATTTCCTGGAATATCGGCCATCCAGTCGTATGTATTAAGCTTGTTGTCTTGTCTTCCGCAACCACTGCATGCTAGACAACCGCTACCATTTTTCAGTTTAAATTCATTGTCCATATTATATATGTTTTAGTGGTGCCGGCAACAGTAATGTATTCCGGCTTATATTATCTGTTTTTAATTAAGACTATCATTCTTACTGCCAAATCGAAGAATACCATTTTAGGGTTTACATTCTGTTCTATGTGAACTATGGCTTCTTCTATGAGTTCTTCAATACCGCAGACATTACGTTCATTTATGAATGGTGCAAACCGTACAGCAAAGGCAGCCTCTTCCCGATTCATGTAGTTTATATCTGGCATTTTGAAATTAGCCATAAAACTTTCACGGTTCATTCTGGCTGCATATCTTAGGAATATCTTGTGTCTTTCTCTTCCTATTGATGCCATTTGCTCGCTCCAATCCTTTAGCGAACGTATGTCGCGTCGCCATGCCTGACGCATCAATGTGGTAAAACTGTCAAAACAGGCTTTTTCTTCATCGCTAAGGCTTATATTTTGCATTGCTTGCAGTACACTTCCTTCAGAACGCCTTGCAATGTCTTCTGCATCAGTTTCTGTAAGACCGAATTTATTTGTAAGATATTGTGCCAGAATTTCTTGACTGATAGGTACTAGATTTATCCTTTGAGTTCTACCTGACAGTGTAGGAAGGACGTATTCCGGCTCTTCGCTTACCATGATGAATAGAGTTTTTTCAGGTGGCTCTTCAACCAATTTTAATAATTTGTTGGCACATTCGGCGTTCATTTTTTCAGGTAGCCATATTATTGCAACTTTATATCCTCCCATAGCCGATTTCAGTGAGAGTTTGCGTTGTATCTCGTTGCTTTCAGAGGTATATATTAGTGGTTGTTTGTTTGGGTCTCCCATATCGCCACACCAGTCGGCAAGTGAAAAATATGGAGATAGTTTCAGTCTTTGTCTCCATTCTGCCAACCAATCGTCTGATATAACTGCCGATCCGTCTTTTTTCTTGATTACAGGGAAAACAAAATGAATGTCTGGATGTTCCAGTTTTTCAGCCATACGGCAGGAAATACATTCTCCACATGAATCGTTTTCTGATGGATTGGAGCAACAGACATATTTTGCCAATGCTAATGCAAAATGCAGCTTTCCGCATCCAGATGGACCGCATACCATTATAGCATGTGGCAATCTTCCCGCGTGCATGGTTTGTATTATCATGCTCGCAGCTTCATGCTGTCCTATTACTGAGGCGAATGCTCCATTTTTCATTGTGTGTATGTTTATTGTTGAGGTTTGTTTCAATATATGGCTTTTGCGATTTTGGCTATAGAGTCAACAGCTCCTACCGAATAGAAATGTATACTTGGCACTCCATGAGCTATAAGTTCTTTGCACTGGTTTATAGTCCATTCGCATCCAAGTGCGGCAACTTCTTCGTCTGTTTTGCATTTTCTTACTTCTGCAGCCAAAGTTTCTGGAAGGTCTATTTTGAATGTTCTTGGTAGAACATTTAGCTGACTTAGCTTTTTTAATGGTTTTATTCCTGGTATTATAGGGACGTTTATACCTATCTTGCGGGCTTTATCTACGAAATCAAAGTATTTTTCGTTGTCGAAAAACATTTGTGTCACGGCATACTGTGCCCCTGCTTCAATCTTTTGCTGTAGCCAGTAAAGATCTCTTTCTGCATTTGGCGATTCTTCGTGTTTCTCAGGGTAGCATGCCACACCATAACAGAACTGAGGAGGAAGTTTGTCCATTTCTTTTCCATCGAAGAAAAATCCTTGATTATATTTGTTTATCTGGTTCTGAAGGTCTATAGCATGAGCATGACCACCGTTTTCAGGGGTAAAACTTTTTTGGTGGGGAGCCTTATCTCCTCTTAGCACCAGCAAGTCTGTTATGCCAAGGAACTGTAGATCTATAAGCGTGTATTCGGTTTCTTCTGGTGTATAGCCACTGCATAGCATGTGTGGAACTACTGTAATTCCGTATTTTGATTTTATTGCAGCTGCAACAGCAACTGTGCCAGGACGTCTTCTTGTCAGTTTACGGCAGTACATTCCGTTTGGTTCCGGCATATATACGTATTCGCTACGGTGGGTTGTTATGTTTATGTATTTTGGATTATATGGAAGTAGTGTCTCGATGTCGGACATCAACTTATCTATTCCGGCACCTTTTAAAGGGGGAAGTATTTCGAACGAGAAAGCTGTATTATTCTCGGCATTTATCAGGTCTATTACACTCATGTTTATATTATATATTTGTATGTATTGTTTACAATGGAGACAAATTTAGGAAAAAAAACGGACATAGCATTGTGTGTTGTTTAATTTTATTCCATAACACAATAGATGTAAGTTGGAAACTGATTTTCACCTTTAGATAACAGGTGTAAGCAGATGTGCAAACCAACCCAAGAAATTTTTCCATATCCCTCTATTCCTATAATATTCTTTAGTCATTCTTTCACTGTTACTTTTATCGTTCTTGTATATTTCATCAAGGTCGTATGTCGTTTGTAAATCAAAGATAAAAGCATTTATTTCATAGTCATATTTCAAACTTCTGCTGTTTAGGTTTGTGCTTCCTACTGTACAGAACCTGTCATCAACAGTCATAACTTTAGTGTGATGGAAGCCTCCTTTGTAAAGATATATGTGTGCTCCGGCCTTTCTGAATTTATTTGCATAATAGAATCCACCTTCAGGTGTAAAGGAAATATCACACTTTTCGGAAATCATAATTTCTACTTTTATCCCTCTTTTAAGCGCTCTGTATATGGCTTTTCGTAAACTTCTTGTTGGAGTGAAGTATGGCGTTACAATTCTGACGTGATGCTCTGCAGCATCTATCGCTTCTATATATGCACGCCTTACTGCATCGGGACTTTTGTGAGGAATCCTTTGCACTATGGCTACTTGTTTCCCTAGTTGTTTAGGGGAGTAGGTGGAATCTTTACCGTAGGGAAAGTATGTTTCACCATCTATATTTTGTTTTGTCTCTTTATTCCATACGTATAAGAATGCTTTTTGCAAACCGCTAACAGCAGGACCTTCAATGCAAATGTGCATGTCTCTCCACGGTCCGATTTCTGGCAGACCGTTTATGTAATAATCTGCTATGTTCATACCCCCGGTAAATCCTATGGTACCGTCTATTATAACTATTTTCTGGTGGTCTCTGCTGAATGCATGGTTTATAAATGGAAATTTTAGTGGATCAAATCTTATTATTTCTATACCTCTGTCGTTTAACATCTTAAGATGCTCCTTTCGTAAGGGCCTGTTGTTTGACAAATTCCCAAAATCATCAAACATGGCTCTGACTTTTACTCCTTCTTTTGCCTTTTCAGCCAATAAGGTGAATATTTCTTTAGCAATAGAGTCGCTTCTAAAGTTGAAATATTCCAGATGTATGTGCTTTTTAGCTTTTCTGATGGCTTCGAACAAATTCTCAAATTTTATCCTTCCATTTGGTAACAATTTTATTTCATTGTTGTTATAAATGGGAATTTCTCTAGAATACAGGTAATTGGCAAATATCGAATCTGAAGGAATGTATTGTTTGTTTATGGGGACACTTATCCCTTGTGCGTTGATATTGATATTTACTCCTTGTTGAAAAAAGAATATAATAATTAATATAATATAGCGTATAAACCTCATATTTTCGTATTCTATAAGATGCAAAAATACTAATAATGTATTATATAACAAAATAGTAGTGTTTTTTGACTACAAAAAATAAGAAACATTGTATATAATAACAGTCACACGTTTGTGTCACTGTCGTCACACTATTGTGTCACTATAGTTGTACTCTGGTGTTACTATAGTGACACGAACGTGTGACTCTAAAATGTCTTATTTTTTTCTTTGTAAGTTCTAAGAACCTGACCATACTTGAATCTTTTATCATTTCAAGTTTCGATGTTTATTCCCCAGGATTCATATTTCTGCACTTGATTTTTGCTTTTAAATGTATGTTTTTCCCTAAAAAATGCAGAAAAAACAATTTTTGAGTGTAAACTTCAGAAATATCGAATAGCCATAATATTAATAATAATGTGTATGTTTTACAGTATAAAACAGCTCATGTAACTTTAATGTAAAAAGTTCTGTCGTGCTTTTGATTGATTAACAGTCGATTAGAATAAATCCTATAATTTTTTTGAAAAAAAAGTTGTGCAAGCTATTGCAGGAATGAAAAAAGTCTGTACCTTTGCATCCG
>CALUPA010000001.1 GCA_944322395.1 uncultured Phocaeicola sp. | reverse complement strand
TCGCCATAGGTAAAGAGTATGAAAAGTGAACGGATATCACCGTTTTGGGTGAACGGATATCAACCGTTTTCAGCAATGTACCAACAAACAGAGTTTTCATCCATACCTTTACTTGTATCTATTATACAATTCCAATATGATATACCATCCAACGGCTCACTTGGGTCAAGACAAAACAATTTCGTCAAATCATCGTTCTCATCATATTCCACACCAATTACCAATACAGCATGATTCATCTGAGAATTCACAACGGTTATTATCACAGGATTATCCTCTTCTACATAATTAAAGATATGTTCCATAAAATTACTTTTCTTTCTATGGTACATAACATTCAAGTCCGGCAGAAACTTTCTGATTTCCTTTGCCATTGTAGACAAATAATATCCATCAAGTATAAAACCTTGCTCTCTCAATAAATGATTCAGGAATTTATCTTTGTCCTCCTTGCCATTCTTTGCAGAAGAAGCAATATCACTACCGTTTATATACCCCAAGCATAACAGAGACATAACAACGCTATACACTACGCAAGCCCCATCAATATCACCTTGTCTTTTATGTAACTCCGTCAAATGATTTGACAAATCTCTTACTCTTAATCCGAATCTGTCCAGACGGATTCTATTGTTTATATAAATGTCTGTCATATTTTTTTATAGTTTATCATTTCAATTCATATATCAACCATTATCTGCATAAATAGTTTTTGCTATAATATTATAAGCTATACAACTTATAATAGCCGATTATAAGGTATAGAACTTATATGTTGCTTAAATACTTACCAGCCAATATGCAAACACTTTGCAATAGTCTTTAAAAACATTTGCAAAATGTATCCATTCATACTTTTACACTTTGCAATATAATAAAATTTAAAAGGTCTACGATATAGACAGACATAATAACGAGAAGACCTATTTCATCAATATATTTACAATATACTTCCACTCCTCTCCTGAAAGCTTTGAGTTTAGAGGTTTAAACTCATCCCAGTTATCTACAGTAAGAGAGTTTATAAGCCTGCGTAACTTACTAAAAGAATATTCTGACATAGGACCGGATATTATTCTGGATAAAGATGATGACAACGATCGGGGAATACCTAACATACGCATGGCCAATGCATTACTATTATCTACACCATAATAAACATACGAAGGTATATATGAGTCCCTCATCTCATTTTCATTTCCTTTCACGATACCTTCAAGAGCACTCAATCCCCAAGACGCTTTAAAACGCAACTGGTTCATATATGTGATAAAATCAGTAAGGCGCTTATCAGTTTCATCTGCTGCAAAATGTGGATGAATAGTGGATATTGTATTGACCTTATCACCTTTAACCCACATTGTAAGAATTTCTGCCACCAACTCCGGATTAAATCTGGCATTTCTATCATCGGTTCCTAATCCTGTTTCTTTTAATTCCGATATCGCTTTAATTTTTTCTGTCAGATTAGAATAATCGTCCTTATCAAACATAACTTCCACATTCCAAGTATCAGGATTGGAAATTGCTACATTTGTCGCTTTATGATGCATAATCTTCAATACAGAAGGAACAGAGAATCCCGTTTTATCTGCAAACTTCAGAATACCAGCATTATCAGCATACTTCGCCTGTATTGTTAAATAGATTTGTTTACATAAATCAATAAACCTTGCCTTTTGTTGTTCATTATCCAACATATAATATGCCAATGAATCTTTGAAAAGGTCATCAATTTCTACCACATGTTCATCTCCCGCTACAGTCAAAAGATGAACAAAATATTGAAAGACAGGTCCAAAAGCATCTGTATATCTGGACAATAACTTTTCTATAGCATTGTCTTGAGTTAGTGTTTCCAAGATTCTTTCCCTTTCTATAAACAATCTTGATAGAACACTTGATAACTCTTCCGCACCCTTTCTCAGAATTTCAGTCCCTGTCTCTATATTTTTCATTGAGTTGAATGGCAGTATGATTTTTCCAAAATCATCAACCATCGTACGACCAGCCCTCCCTGCAATATTCCAAAAATCATTTGCAGACAGCATATTATCCCCACGATTATACGTATCAAAATAAACAGTAGATACAGGAAAATTTACTCCCTCGGCAATAGTTGTTGTTGCACATACATAATTAACCAATCCCTTACGGATAAGGTGTTCCGTAAGCAATTTGGTTTCATCAGACAATCCAGCATGATGCACAGCAATTCCTCTACCTAAAACCTTAGAGAACAAAGAAGTACAGCCTAATTCTTCATCTATATATTTCCGTATTAAATTAACCTCATCATTATCAATTTCATGTTCTGTCCAATTATAAATTTGTTCAGCAGTTTCATTTGCGGTAACTTTACCTTTACAAAGAATAAGATTGGTTTTACCGTTTTCATAAAAATGACGACAAGAGAACTCTAAGATTTTCTTTTTATCACTAGTCGATGATAAAGTGTAGGGATTCCTAATCTCAAATTCTTCCTTATCATACAATCCGAAGCTATATGCAGATGGCAATAAATGAAATGTAGCTTTTGTTTTAGTTGCCCTTAATCCAAGTACAATTTTCTCAGATGGTTTCCAATCCACCTTAATAATATTCCCGCCACCTAACCACTCTGCCAGAGCATCTGTTTTTCCCGGAAGAAATGGCGACAACAACATATATTTTGCATTTGGACGTTCTCTTCGCAACATAGATACGAGCAATTCCAATCGCGCACCACGTTCTCCGTTTTCGATAGTATGAGCCTCATCAATTATAAATAAAGAAACATCTTCAACAGAAGGATGAGACCTTCTAATTAACAAATCCAACTTTTCCGGTGTAGATACTATAATATCAACATCATCAGCTATTAAAAAATCCGCTTCAGTAGGGTCTATCTCCGATGCAGACGAAGTACGTTCTACATTAAGTCCGATAGGCGACATATCGTCTCTCAAATCAAAGTAAACTTGATTGACCAATGCTCTGGAAGGTACGACATATACCACTTTAGCATCTTGTCGCAAAGACTTAGTCAGTACAATGTTGAATTCAGCCAACATCGTTTTCCCTGCACTGGTTGGCATTTGTATAATTGAGGCATTTGCATAAACATCAAATAGATTCTGCTGCATAGCCTGCCTTTGCGACGGTAGAAGTTCCAAAATCTGATTCGAACTTTTAAATTCGCAAAGTTTCTTTATTTGATCATGAAAGGCTGTACCTTGCCAAATAGAGTTACGAACAAGAGCCAATAAATCCTTACTTATAATATTTATAAAATCTCTCAATCGAAGATTTCGAGGCACTAATTCCAAAGCAATGTCAATGTGCTGGCGGATAACAGTCTCAATACGTCTTTTATAGCTATAACCTTTTATCAGATACTCAGACATTTCAGTTAACGCTTTAGAAGTATGATACAACCCAACTAATGTCATAGCCTCTTGTGTCTGTGTTTCAATATCAAATTGGCTGAGATATCTCTCTTCAAATTCAGACTGTTCCTTCTGTAATCTGGAAATTTCGTCCATAGCCTTGCGAATATCATCAAAGCCATTACTTTTACGAACCAAGAATAACAAAGCCCTGAAAATACCTGCAAGAACACGATTACTCCAAGATTCTTCTTGAACATCAGAGTTATTATATCGCTTTAAATCTATACGGGCAGATATCGTTTTATCCAATCGTAGAGCAAGACTTGAAAGATAAAAATAATATATCAATGACGTATCAGTCAAGTCATATCCCATTATCCGATTGAAAACGGAGAGATACTCTTCATTATCAACCTGTATATTCTTCAATAATTTATAAGCATGATTTCCCCATTTAGAATCAGTATTTTCCTCAAAAGATATTCCTGTAAGTAAAAAAGCAAGACGACAAGACAGCTCAACATCAGAAGTGGATAATATTGAGCTTTCAAAAGATATCGCATTATAATAATAGTTCTGGCTGCTCTTTTGTAAAAGAGTTTTCAAAACATCATCCTCTAAAATCTTTTCTATGTATTCATTGCCGTTCATCGTACAATTTCCCTTACTTTATGATAAAACAGTTCAACTGTTTCATCAATGGTTTTTTCTGTAAACGAAAAAATAACAAAATCTATCATTCCCGGTTCAAACTCCTCAGCCAAAGACTTCATCTTTCCAAAGTCACTTGCTTCATCCACACAACTGTAATCTCTGACCAGACCACACCCGTATGTAATATCATATTTGTCTGTATTGCCATTTTTCATATCTATCACAACACCGGCAAGCGCAATGAAATGTTCAGAAGAAAACGATAGCCGACGAATATAATCAGTCAGACGCTGCAATACCAAGCCCTCTGTATCATGATTAGCTTTATGAGTTTGATAAATGGAATCTTTGTTTTCGTCCACAACGGACGGCGGACTTTTCTTCTGCGAAGAGACCTTCGCCTCACCAATCAGGATATTGGTTTTCACTCCTTCCCTACGATAACCGATGGCATCAAAACCTCTACCCGGCATATCAACCCTCTCTCTATATGATATATTCTTTAACGGTATGAGAAACCTACGATTTTCGTCAACTTTTTCTTCAAAATAATAGGTAGTCAACAACTCTCCCAAATCACTTCGATAGATATCTCTCAAAATCTGAGGAGATTTACCTTCATCCCTTTTAGGATCTTTGGCTACAGAATTTTCTCTAATTATATCAAGTAGATTAGAAACATCAAAACCACATCCAACAGATTCAGTTCTCAATAAAAAATCTTCATTTACTCCACCATAAAGTTCAGAACGCTGGTTAATATAGCGTTCTGCGAATTTATCTATAAACTTATCGAAAACCCTAATATCTATTTTTTCAAAATGATTCATTGAATACAGTTTTATGGGAACAAAGATAGCAAAATAAATTATAATATGTCCCTATATCAATATGATTATAATATTAGATTTCAATTTTCAGCGAACGGCCAGTGAACAATCAACGAACGACTGCTGAACTATCAGTAAACACGTCCTCTAATTGTCCTTTCCTGATTTTGGTTTACTGTTATATCAAATCTGTTCACTCTATGTTCACTAACCGTTCATTAAGCGTTTACTGACTGGTATTGCAAACCCTTTGCAAAAGGTTTTAAACGGGTTTGAAAAACATGCCTATTTATACAAGTTTCAGCCTTATCAAATTCACACACAAGTTGTGGATTAATCAATAACCATTAGCTACAGCCACACATTTTCTTCTCAATCTATCCAATTCATCAAGTTTTGCAGGATTCTTCCCAAGATTAAGTAAAGGCAGATATTTAGCAATCAGAGACCTTTCTATTTCCTCAAGATTATCAGAGTGAGCTATGAAATTTACCTCCAAGTTATCCTCAATCCATCCGATTATTTCAGCAGAATCATGTCCCGAAAACTTATAATTATAATTTTTAGTTTTACCTTTTAAAGAACCTGCTTTGGGTAAATACCCTAACACAGCTCCCAAAGAGCGAAAAAACGTTCCGTGACCTTTTGCATGTAGTTCATTACCCCAAAATCTCTTTTTCAATGAATCTTCAGAAATGCCGATATACAAAATATTATGTTTTCTCTCATACAATACCTTGCTGAACACTTGCGGTAGTTTATTTATATCCTTAATTTTGATGACGTATATGCCAGAAACATTAGGAATATCTAAGACTTTCAGTTGTTTTACACTACGGAATTTTGAAGAATCCATTAATTGTTTAACAGATATTTGAGAAGCTGAAGTTTTTACAGGTTCATTCTTAATTACCTTTTTCTCATAGTTTTTTCCGGAATGTGGAATAAACCACCTTCCGTTACTAAGCTGATAAGCATGTTTTATTTCTCCGGATCTTAAAATATTCCTCAACGGTTTGCCGGGGCTACTTGACGAATCATTAAGTATTCCTGCTTCATCAAGTATTTCAGCAGCCTCAACTGCTGTTAATGCATCTATACCATTTCTTTCGATATATTTATCCAAAGTTGATATAATTAATTTTAAAGTATTCATAAGCTATCTATAAAATGGTATTATTCTTTTTGTTTTAGATTATTCATCATTTCATCTATCCTCTTTCTCAATTCAAATTTATATTCAATATCTAATTTTATATTATCCAATTTCTTGATGTATTCGATAAAACGCTCATTATACTGTACAATATCTTCATCTGTTAAATCTCTATGAGCTGCTATTTCTACTTCATCATATTCAAAATTCCTGTTTATATCTTCAATTTCGTCTAAATACTCAATTAAATTATTAAGGTCATTATTAATTTCCTCTTCTGCATCCCAAAAACCTTCACTTTGAATATTTTTAAAATTATTCTTTTCATAAAGTCTCCAAAAGTTTCTTACACGGCCAATCTTTTCAATATTATCAAGCTTTGAGTCTTCAATAAATATTTTAAAGCTCTCAGTAGTATCAAATATCTGTTTCCAGAATGGTTCACAAGCTATAGAATTAAATAAAGCATTATTTGATATCGCCCCTAAACGGACAAAAGAAGAGATATAATATTCGGGACTTCTATATATCAAATTCTTAATTATTTGACAACTTTCTTTATCCAATATAACTTTATGAGTTTCTGAATCTATATTATCTATACATGAATATAGTATATCCATGTGTGTTACAGACATTACTTTTTCTTGGTCAATAAAACTTTCCAAATAACATTTATTAATAGTTAACAATAAAAACTCTTGAAGAATAACACCATCGCCTTTGAATTCATCTCTAATATGATAAATAATCAAATTACTCAAGATTTTATGATAATAAGGAGGATTTATAAATAAGAAATCAATTATAAAATTTAAATATTCATCAGTATTATCATCAAATCCATACTTTATTTTTATCTGATTAACTGTTATATATTTCAATATGTTTACAATTATGTCAAAATTTATGTTCCCATCTAAAGCAAAAATAAAAAATATAGACCTTACATAATTTTCTAATATAATCTTATTATCAAAATCCAAGAAATTACTCACAGTCAAAAATTCAATCAAATTCTCCGTTTTCTTTTTACTTTTTAGTATTATATAAATCTGCTTTTTTAGCTCTTCCCAATCTAAACTAAGAAGCTGATTTAACTCTTCCTTTTTCATTATCCCATATACCTGATTCACAAAATAAATATTAAATCCACTTATAGAAAATATTCTTCTATAGGATTCATACTGAGAATAATTACTAGAATCAGGGAAAAGCTTATTTATAATATCATAATAATATTTTATTTCTATTTTATTATTTATAATATATCTATATCGAGAAGGATTAGGATCTCTAATCACAAACTCCTTATCATACAATCTTTTAAAGACTGTTACATCTTTATATTTTAAAATACTCAACAAAAAGAAATCAGTAAAATCAACCTCTTCTTTTATTAGCTTATAATCATTTATAAATTGATTAATAAAACGTTTTGCTTCCCTTAAAGTAGTTATATACTTAGACAAAAAAACATACTGTGCATCTATTGAAGCAGAAATAACATTCTTTTCATCATCTGCTAAATCCAATGATTGTATGATTTCCTGTTTTATATATCCAAAAATTTTTTCATACGGTCTTAATGGAAGCACAAATTCATAATTAAAGAATTTATCTGTGAAAAAACAATTCTCACTTTTATATTTTTCATCAATGATTTTATTTACCTGACTCTTGTCATATGCAGTAATAAATATAGTATTCGGGAAAGATGCATTACCATCAATTATTTTAAGGACTTCAATAATTTCATCTGCCAATAATCTATCCAAATCCTCTATGAAAACCACAACTCTATATGGAATTTGAGTTAACGCTTTACATATTTTCTCCTTTATTCCCTCCTTATCATTTAATTTTGAGAGCTTAGAGATAACAGATATAACTTTCTTATCGTCCAAAAGATTAAGCGCTTCCATATATTGCTTAAACATGTTGTCAAACTTTGCATTGTATGGACTTAAAGCATTTGCAAAAACAGAAAAGAGATCTTCCTGAATCTTACTTACTGCACTTGAATTTCTTGGATTATATTTTATAGTTATATAATTTATTTTTGTATTATTAATGAGTTCTTTTTCCAATAAATTTAGAAAAGAACTCTTTCCGCTCCCCCATGTTGACACTACACCTATACTCCAGGAATTATCTAATTTTATTCTACCCAATTTTTCAGCCATATCTTTTGCAACATTATGATAATCCAACATATCATCTTCTTCGTTGCTGATTGGTCTATCTGGTATAAATGGATTAGTATTATCACCGGATATAATATCATCATTCACTCTTAATTTGTTAATCCCTAATAACAAAACAACAAAAGTAAGCATCATCATTATTATATCGCAATAAGCGAATTGAGAGCCTAAAATACCATAATAAACATATTCTCCAATAAACCTATACCTAAGATATAAGTAACATCCTAATCCAAGTAGGAAAAGCATGTCTGAACCTATCAAGTATTTATTATTCCAAAACTTAAACGCTTTTATACATGCAATAGATAAAGATATTAAGGTGATTAATGCCAACCAAGTTTCATTGGAAATATCCAAAAATCTAAGTATGTATTTATTGAACAATGGCAACCATTTGTCTTCATAAAAGATACATATAAATACAATAGCAAAATATTTTGACAATCTACAAACAGTACCCTCTAAAGTACTTTCCCTGATTATTTTCTTTATATTATTATAAATATTTTCCATAGTCATTTTGAATCTAAACAAAGTTGTTTTGTTTATTGGGAACATTTATTATCTTTCCCGTAATAAAGTTGATTTTTCCTTGAACTTTTGAAATAATTCATTTAAAGAACTATCCTTTGATATGTAACCAAAGACTATTTCATCAGCTATTTCAGAGATATATAAATTTCTTTTGTTTGCTGTATCTTTGCTTACTCTAACAGCATTTGGTGAAGTACTTATAATAAGCAATCGCCCTTCATTCATTGGATTTGTCAATTCATTAGGAAGTTCCTTATACATCCGTCTGGCAATAACTATAATCACTGGTTGCCTACTTTTTAATAGAAAATGCAGGACATCCTTTTCTATTTTTGATTGAAATCCTCCAATTACAACATTACTACTATCAGCCATTTGAGTCGTCCAGTCATAACAACGTAAAATAGCCCCACTACTCACTATTCGCGAGCAGAAGAAAGCTACCTTACGTGATTCCAACAATTTTCTATTTCCTAAATATTCCATTTGCATAATTTATTGTTTTTGCAAGCAGAATTTCATTTCTGCAAGCAGAACTTTTAATAACAATCTAATTTTCAACTGCTTGCAATTTTAATTAAAAAAAATTGCGCAAACAGAAGTGCAAACAAATAAATTTATACGCATACAATCACAACTCTTTATCACAAAGCTGTTATTTAAAATCCATTATATCGCATTCTCCTTTCTCAAGGAGTTCATAAAACCAACTAATACTCAATTTTGTCATTTTCTTCATAATCAGCCCTCCTCTTCATTCTTTAATTCATCTCCCATACGATATTTGATATCGTAGTTGATAATGAAATCAAGTTCTTCTTCGGTAAAGCCGTAATGTTTTGCAAGTAACTTATCTATTCTATCTATAATAAGTTTGGATATTTTCTTTTGATAATACATAGTAATAACATGTCCACGAGTTTTACTATTAATACTTTGAACTAATTTATTATTATCCATATCTTGTTCCAATACATTTGCCAATGTAATAATCTCCGGATCATAAATAAAATTTAACCTAAAATTAAAGATCATATAATCTTTTAAATTAAACATATCAAAATTCAAAGCATAATACCACCAAAACAAATTTGAATTTAAAGCAGCCATATAAAACTTTGATACCTCTTCACTCTCAAAATAAGCTACTTTATTGCTTAACGATTCAGTATTAAAACCATGATTTAAAAATATTATCCAATATCTTACTCCAGCTGTTCTATAATGAAGTTCAGCACCTTTCTTCTGAAGCTTTTCAAAAACAGTATTATGTTTGTTGAATTTTTCATATATTGACATCTCAATAATAGATGATGTTCTCCATATACTACCATTATTGAAAGAAGGCACATAAGAAATAGAATTGAATAAAAGTGGACGATCTTCATTATGCCATCTGATTATTGAAGTACTAAATAAGTTAGTTTCTGATGTATCTCTTATAATGAAAATAGTAAGACGCTGTTCTGCACCTTCAAAAAGTTTTGCAGGACGTACCTCGTAATGACTAAACCAACTTGTTCCCTTTTTACAAATATACTCTCTCAAATCAACCATATTGTTATTTGAAGCAATAGATAAAGGGACTATAAATCCTATATTATTACGATTATGTGCAATAGTACAACTCCTTTCTATTACAAATGCATATAAATTTCCACAATTTATTGTATCATAGCCAACTAATTGATATATATCCCGAATACTCTTTCTCGTATTCTTATCTTTTTTCGCATACTCTACATATGGAGGATTTCCTATTATCACATCAAAACCACCATTACCATAAATTATCTGATAATACTCTGCTATCCAATGAAATGGTTGATGAGACTCCTTCCATGAATCAAACGAAGTTCCACCTGAAGATGAAAATAGTTGACAATCAAGTATATTTGTAAGTTTTGACAATCTTTCCTTTAGTTCTAGTTTAGCTGCTTTTACAGATTCCAAGTCATCATGGTCTGCTAATTGCTGTGTACGGAATATATCGTAAGCTTTGCTTACTTTTTCCATTTCAGTTTCAACCTTTTCACGGAATTCCTGCTGTGTAAACAAATCAGCAAAACATGCATCTTTAATAATTTCATCTTCTGTAGCATATCCAACCAAAGTATTGCCACACCGAACATTAAAGTCTATATCCGGCAATGGGTCAAGTCCAAGATTTGGAGCACGACGATCAACCTCTACTACTGCAACCATCTTCAGAAACAGACGAAGTTTAGCTATTTCTGTTGCCTCCTGCATAATATCCACTCCATATAGATTACGCAAGATTATGCTCTTATAAATGAAATATTGAATATTTGAACGGTAACGGTTCTTTATCTCCCCTATTTCATCTTTAAATAAATTCGGGTTTTGACTGTTCCACTCCATCATACGGTCAATACAAATCTCGTATAATGGTTCAAGAATATTCATGGCTGCAAACAGAAATGCACCAGAACCACAAGTCGGGTCAAGTATTGTAACTTTCTGCAAAGCATGATAGAAAGTTCCTATAAATCTATGATTGTCTGCTGTAGCAAGTAAATCTCCCACAAAAGAACGTATGTCAAGATTATAAGTTATAAAATCATTTATTTGCGAGATTTCGCCTTTCTGTATTTTTTCTAAAATTGTTTCACACTTTTGCAGTCTTTCTATGGTTTCACGCCATATCTCAGTAGGCAACGCCCATGGTTCCGGAGTTTTATTGTTCCAGTCTTTTCTACGTTCCAAAAGATTTGGTTTAGCAGTATCAATTCCTTCAGCTATATTTGCAGGAATACGTGACTCCCAGTCAGGAGTATAGCCTTGTTTTACAGCGTTGAAAATATATTTGTCACCACTTTCTTTAAGCATCTGCCATACAAAACCTTTAGGCATAAACAATGAACCCATTTCTTGTGTAGAGTCCTTAACCTTATCCATAAGGAATGGAAGAATACAATTACGCCCAATATATTCTGTTATATCTTCTTTGGTATAATAAGCTCCCATTTGAGCCCTGTCATTAATGTACTGCTCAAAAATATATCCCAAAACATCAGGATTAATGTCTTTACCTGAAGCAGAAATACGTGTGTCAAGATGCCATCTCCACTTGTCGAAAAACTCAAAAAGATGTTCGAATGCTTCATCTGCAATATCTATGTCCTGATAATCCTGCTCTATCTGATGACGGTCGAACATACCACCGTTTAGATATGGAATACGGCCATATACTGTTTCAAAATCACGGTTATGTGTAGGCGAATTCAAACCGTCCTGAAAAAGCTGCATCAAGAAACCCTGATAGAAAGATTTGAAAAAACGGTTTTCTCCCTTTTCATCCTGACACCATTTCAGTTTATCACGAAGATAATTAACATTACTATCAAGAAAGCCCTTCTTCTGGATAAAATAGCAGAACATCAACCTGTTAAGCATAACAGAAGTGTACCATTGTTTATTTCTATTGTTTTTCAATTCAATAGTATCGTCTATACCAGAAATAAATTGGGCAAACGCATTATGTTCCTTTTTAAAACCGGCATAGAAATCCTTGGTAATCTTTTCGGAATTCACAGCAAATGTACCTTGAATCCTTTCCTTCACATCTACAATTGTTGTATGCTCACTATTTCCAAAAGTAAGACCGTCAATCTTTGAGAATACAAAATCAGCCTTTACTGCATTTTCATATTCTATAGTTACCAAATCGCGTTTGTCAACATTACGCACAGGAGCCACCCACTGATGATGTTCTGTTCCACGCTTGATATAAATCGCTATATAATCATTTGCCGAACGGCGCAACTTTGTATCTATACGTTTGCAAACAGATGCAGTAGGAATATCATCTACCTCACAGGTCAAAACCTGAAAACCATTTCGTTCTGCCACTGTAACAAACTGATACTGTATGTCATCAATATCAATTAAAGGTAACTCTGCTTGCCCACGATAATTGTTCCAGCCCATTTCAGTAATAAACATTTCACGAAAACGGGCTTCTTTTATTAATTCTATAAATATATTTTTCTTCATGCTTATTCTTTGTATTTAATGCCCATAGAGCAAATGATTGTATTCTCCTTATTTGCTGATAACTCTTCTTCTACACGACATAATGAGCCGTTTTTTCTCATTTCAAGAACGTATTCCACTATATCGTCACTTGCTGTCTTACTGGAACTACGCATCATACGTCCCAGCATGAATTTTGTTCCTTCAAGTAACGGATAATTGTATATTTCGTCTATAGCCAATTTCAATTGTTCTCGATTTTCTTCACTAAAGAATAGAGTTGCCGGCTTGTCATAATAATGCTCCAATAAAGAGATAATTCTATATCTGGTACTGAAACGATTACCCAATATACCTCCTGTAACTGTTTTACTTTGGTTCTTAATCATTTCTATTGCCTTTCCGACCAGTTCGTGATGCTGCTCCATAGGACTGACAGGCATTTCCTTTGAACTACAAGCCAAAGCATTAAGTATTTTCTTCTGGCTTTGTGTAACAAACTCACCATCAGCATTAAGCCATGTCAGCATATCAAAGTCATTAGCTGTACGTGCGTATGTTATTACTCCCTCATCCAACTTATTATCGGTTGTTTTGGTGGAATAAATCATGTTCTGCAAATTAGGTATAATCTGTTTCAACTCAGGCCTTGCATCGGTAGCGGATTTCCAAATCTGATATGCTTGTGAAGAAAGATCCACCTCTACATCATCATCGTCGTCAAGAACTCCACTACGTTCATTAAACATATCACGAAGATTCTGCTCGTTACCTTCGAAAAATATTTCATCAGAACCTACAATATTGGCATTCTCATTAATACGCGCATTCAAACGGCCTCGTAAATTTATTATTTCTTCTACTCCATCTGCAGGGAAAAAAGAATAACAGTATATTTTATCGGCTGTCTGTCCAATACGGTCAACACGTCCGGCACGCTGAATTAGCCTTATAATAGCCCAAGGAAGGTCAAAATTTACTATAACATGAGAATCCTGAAGATTCTGTCCTTCGGACAACACATCAGTAGCAATCAGTACCCTATATTGCTCTTCTTGGGATATATCGCTTTTTTCATTACTTACAGGTGAAAATTTCTCAACGACAGAAGTCGGATTGTCGCTGTCGCCTGTAGCTATTCCTATAGAATTGACTCCGCGTTTGCGTAATTGATTATATACATAAAGTGCAGTATCACTATATTGCGTAAACACAATGACTTTTTCATCCTTGTGAGTATGCTCTAAAAGATTCTGCAATTCATTCAGCTTCTGGTCAGTTTCCTGATTCCAGTCACCACATAATGTTATCATTTCAAGAAGGGTTTCACAATCCTTCTTTAAATGTTGCTTTAGCGTACGCTTGAAATACGTTGAAGGCAACCATGCCACGTTATTTTTGTTTGAAATTATGTTGTAATATTCTGCAGCTTTATTTATGTAATGCTCAAGCTCCTTAGGAATATGCAATGTAGCATTTATGGCTGGGTCAACACATCCTTCCTTACCAAATATAGACGCACCGGTATCTTCATCTTCCTTATAATCATCCGGCAAATTATTCTCGTCGCCTATCGGCAAAGGCAATTTATTCTCAATGGCATAAATATAAACACAGTTTCTCAATATGTGACGATATACCGTAAGCAAGAAAGAAAATCCACTGGAATCTATTCGTTTGAAGAAAGTACTTTTACAAAATCCCATCATACGCTGACCGGCACGTGATAGATTCTCCATCAACTGTTTTTCATATAGAGGCGCATTGGCTGCTTGTGCATCACTTATATACTTGCTTAAACCATAACGAGGTAACTGTAAGCTTTCCATCAAAGTTATCATGTCAGAAGAATACAATCTGCTATACTGATCTCCCTGCACAGTTTTAAACTTTACTGCTTTAGGCAAACGGTCCGGGAAATATGAACGGCGTCCGTCCGGAAATTCAAGATATTTACGATTGTTTGACGTATCGGTCTTTGTAAAATATTGTTTGATAAAAGAACGTGTACGTCTGACAAGGAAAAGTTTCATCAACTCATTCCAATCTTCTACATAAGGACTCTTTTCAAAAGCTTTTATACTTCTTATGAAAATATCACTATGCTTCTGCATAAACTGCCTTTCTCCACCCAACGAACGAATGTATTCTTCAGGACGAATACCTAAATCCTGATCATCACTTAAAAACAACCTTAACTGATTGCTCAAATCGCTGAAATCTTTGTTATATGGGGTAGCAGTCAACAGCAATACTTTACTGTCCTGGTGTTCTATAAGCTGCTTGATATTCTGATATCTCTTTCCACCATTTCTCAAGTTGTGACTTTCATCCACAATAATAAGACGATAGTAACGAGCTGAATCTACATCTATCGGCTTTGCCATTGACATAATCTCAGCTTTTAAATCATATTTTGCAATGTACTTCTTCCACATATCCTGCAAATTTGCCGGACATATAATCAAAGTACTGCTTGCATAAGTCATTTCGTATATTTTAGCTATAGCGCATGCCGTAATGGTCTTACCTAAACCTACTACATCACCTATCATAGCTCCACCTCGTTTGTCGTTATTAAGATGACGTGCTGCAATTTTAACTGCGTTCTGCTGGAACTCAAAAAGTTCTTTACGAAACTCAGGAGTTAAAGTAAATTCTTTAATTCCATTTCTTGCCTCTTCACTCAAATGGTAAGCAACTTTGAGATAAACATAATATGGCGGAATATCTTTTTCCGAAGCCCAACTATTGTCTATTACATTAACAAGTTCTTCAGTAATATCTTCACAAAAACGGTCATTCCAACGGTCATCAAACCAGTCTGCAAACTTCCTTGCCTGGTCGCTGTCTCCAAACTCGGCATTCAGTTCTCCCTGTCTTGTCAGTCCGCTATAAGTCAAATTACTGCTCCCCATCAATGATTGTATAGGATTGCTATAATCATCAGGTCTATGTGCCAGATACAACTTTGCATGTAATGGTTCTCGCAAATAAAGCTTTACACAAACTTTTCCATCTTTCATTTGTGCAGACAATCGACGCAAAGTCCATTCATCCTGTTTAGTAGGTAATCCCAACAAAAGCTGACGTTTGAATTCAAGTGCAATTTGCAGTTTACACCTTTGAACCATCTCCGAATCAGGCAAGTCATTATGTTTGGAATATAAAACACGTATATACTCTTCAGGTGGTCTGTGCATACCAATCAATAGACGACATGTACGAAATATATTTCTTCCGTCTTCATCTACATAATCGCCCGGTAATTTATCTATTTCATTCACAACAAGGTTCCAACCACGAAGATTAAAATACCCGACACAGAAATCAACTCTCTTTACGCCTTGAGAACCTATAACTTTGTTTAAGCCTTCTTCAAACTTCAGTTCTATATTGTCAAAAATTCTTGCCATACTGAGAATTATTTAATAATAATTTACTTACAAATATATACTTTTATTTTTATAATCATAATGAACATATATGATTAATCAACTTACTGATAAATATTTTTCAAATATTAAACGTAATAATATAACTTTGTGGATAACAATAATCAAAATGTATAATTTCGACGCAAATAATATGAATAACTATAGGCTTATATCTTTCATAAAAAATAATTATTTCACGATTACAATTCTCGTTATATATCTGGGGTTCAAACAACCTTTAGAAGAAATATTTGAAGCATTTATCATAAATCCTATATTATCAAAGTTTTCAGTAAATATTATCACTACAATATTATTTTTAGTCTGTGCTATTATTTTGGTTTACATGACAATTCAAAAAAGGAAACAAGATTCAATGGTTTCAGACAAAAGAATCGGTATGTCCCTGTTCGTTTTTGGATTATACATTTATTACAGGTGTACATCAAATACAGCATTTACTCTAACATTTCCCTCATTTTTATGCTATATCGACATAATACCATTATTATGCCTATATTCAAGTATAAACTTTCTAAAGAAAGATAAAGTCAACAGCTACGTTTCAACCAACGGTTTTCTTATTGACCAGCCAATAACCAAAGAAGAAAACGATTTATTAAACCGCAATATAAACGCCAAAGATGCCGTTGAAAAATTAGTAGCAACAAATCCGGAAAATGAAGCCTTTACTTTTGGAATAATTGCTCCGTGGGGTGACGGTAAAACTTCATTCATGAATCTTATGAAAGAGTACCTCAATAAAAAATATAAGGGTGAATTTGTAATTATGGATTTCAATCCCTGGTATTATTCTAAGAAATCAGATCTTACACATATATTCCTTAATGAGTTAAGTAGCAAACTGTCACCATACGACACAATGATTGCAAAAGATTTAACAAAATATGCAAATGTTATTTCAGCTATCGGAAATACAGGTGTTAAAGCTATTACCGGAATAATCACTTCTACATTAAACAAAACAACATCCGAATTATTTAAAGAACTGAAATATAGTATGAGCTATATTAACAAAAAGTTCTTTATTTTTATAGATGACATAGACAGACTGAATTATGAAGAAATGGAAGAAATATTCCGTTTGGTACGCAACACGTCAAGCCTTCCTAATATATATTTCATTCTTGCATACGACAAGAAATATGTTATGGACACCTTGAAAAAACAATTTGAAAATTATAGTTTAAGATATACAGAGAAAATCCTACAAGAAGAATACGAATTGCCAAAAGCGGATTCTAGTACTTTGAAAGAGTTACTTGTTTTGAATATAAAAGACAGTTTAGACAATGAGGAATTTAAGCAATTAAATGATTTATTAAACGGTAATAAATACGGTAGTATTAATCCAATGTATTTTATCAAATCTATCAGGAATGTAAAACGCATTGCCAACCAAATGATATTCAGCCTAAGAAAGCTGCATGGAGAAATAGACATCTGTGATTATTTCACATTGGAATTATTCAGACAACAATATAAACCTGTCGTTGATCTTTTAGTAAAAAGAAAGAGTGAAATATTAAAATACGAACAATACGGTAAAAAGTTTGTATATTATGACGAAAAGAATGTTCAAGATGAAGAAAAAAAGACAAGCAAAATAACAGGTAGAAAATATTTTAATATCATTGAATATATTACTCAACATAAAGATGATTTACATATTACGGATAATGATATAAACATCATTACAGATTTCATGAACGCCTTATTCGGAGAATATAAGAGTTCTGAAACAAGGAGTATCAACAATCCACATTACACGGAAAGATACTTTAAATATAATTTGTTAGAAACTGACATATCCGAAAAAGAATGGGAAAAACTTAATGAACTGCCATTTGAAAAGATGAAACCTACTATAAAAGAATGGATGGTAAATAAATCAACTTCACTTATAAACAGAATACATAGCGAAAAATCAAATAACAAACATGACATATATAAACTGTTACATCTTGACTTTTATTCCGGTAGTTTATTGGGTAATCTAATATTTTTTGATTTCAGCTTTATAGATATACTTTTACAAGATCTGTATTTACAATTCAATGAACCAAATGGTTTTACAGACGAAGACAGAAATGAAATGAGAAAGTGTCTTAGTGAAAATGGTATCAACTTTTACCAAATGAGGTATCTGTTTTCTTTATTCCGTAACGGCAACTATGATGAAAATAATATTTTTACTAAAGATGAAGTCATTGAAATGCAAACAAATATTCTTAGACTGTATTTATTTGAAGGACACACCATGTCTGATGTGTTAAAATGTTGGAGAGATACAGCATACCAAGAATCTATTTCTAATAGTGACGGAACTATACATATAGAATATAAACATTCGGAAGAATCAATAAATCTAATGAAAAAATACGCAAAAGACCACTTAGAAGATTTCATTCAGAATATTTTTACTTATTTTAGTCCTAACACAAACTCAGAATATGCTATCAGTGCTAATGTTACTAGAATATGGGGAAACTGGGATAATTTTTATAATTACATCATGGGATTAAAGTATGAATCTCCTATTATTTCAGAATTTAAAGAGTTCCTTTCAATCTTCAAAAAATATGGATATAATTCATACGTAAAATTCAAATTTAAAAATATAAAAATCGAATCCTAATGAAATTTCGACAATTTATTGGTATAGCTTTATCTGTTATTCGGAGTTACCAAACTATTCATATATCCACTTTGAACTATCCGGAAAATCCGGATAGTTCAAAATTTATTATTTCAGTGAACACTCACTAAACAGTTAATGAACACAGTCTAAACAGTACTTCATTGACTATTTCAACGATTTAATATACGCTTCTCCTCTCTCTGTCAGTACATAACCGCCTGTTTTTTTTGCCCCATGATACTCTATTAGCGAATATGGTTCAGAAGAAAGAATTTGAATACTCCGAGAAAGTGTCCGAATAGCAATATCCAACCGCTCAGCCAGTTCTCCCTTTTTGATATTAGGGGAATTGGCAATAGCTATAAGCACATCACTCTCACGCTCATTTATATCATAATTTATCGTGCCATTTATCGTGCCATTTATCGTGCCATTTAATGGCTCATCCTCAAACCCTTCTCTACAAGGAATCTCAATCAGAAAGTAGCTTCGTTCCTCGTTTGTCTCAATTACAGCACTTCCGGAGCCGTTTCTTCTTAACTCATCTTGTATGGTCGGAATGCCGGTTCCTCTACCTTCAGACAGCTTAAGTTCTTTAAGGTAATCACCTAAACGACGGTTGCGGTAGCGACGTGACTTAAGTCGCTCTGCCTTCTGAATAGCATCAATACTGATGGAACGGTCCGGACCGGCATAGCTGAGAATAGAAATCTTATCCGGCTCAATAGTAATCTCAACCGGCTCCCGCTCCTGATAATCTCTATGATAGAGGGCATTAACAACTGCCTCTTCAATAGCCTGATAAGGATAGTTGAAGAAGGTTATTGATTCAGCCTTGTCTCTCTGCTTGATAATACGCTTCTTGATGACATTGGTTCTGATATAGTCCAACGCCTGTTTTATCATATCGGGTACTGGTCCGACAATTTTCGGGACTTCAATCATATTGTTGGGATTCCTGACACACCCTTCAGGGAAGATGACAATATCCACCTGTGTAGTCGGAAAGAATTTGGCCGGATTCTTACAAAACATCATGGCTGCAACATTCTTGATCAATTGGCGTTCTATAGGCCCTACAAAGAGATCCATCTGCGACAATAGTTCTGACAGGGATAGCTGCTCAAAACCTGCCACTAAACGACTGTTGACAGTCTGAAGGTAATCAAGAACCAAGGCTCTTGATATATCTGTCAGTTCTATATTCTCATTTCCTCTTTCGTCGAATGGAGTACGGTTTGCCATTTCCCGCAATTCGTCCAACACCGCCCCTTTCGCCTCAATAGTATTTGTACCGCTACGGACATACCATCTGCATGGCGACTGATTGCCTGCAGTAACCCGCTCGCGTACATTGTACGGACGATTCACACCTGCCGGAACCCAGATAAGCAGTACATATTTTTCATCAACCTCCTGTACATCTATTCGTGGCAGATAGAACGGTTCAATCTTATTGTTGTAACCTATCATCTCACGCTGGATCTTGTCCAGTTCTTCTATATATATACCTGCAACCGGCCGTTTTGCTATACCTGTTTTTTCCTCCTCTTCTACACCTACGACAATATATCCTCCACCGATATTATCAAAATCATTGGCAAAAGCGCAAATGGTACGATAGATCTTATCAGGATTCCATCCTTTTTTAAATTCGATGCGATTAGATTCTATCTTACGTTTGTTTAAGATATCTTCGATATTGATAGGTATTGCCATAATATATTTAGTTTACTGGATAAAAAAACGACTTCAAACTATGTAAACGCTTAATTGCAAAGATAATAAAATTCCTTAATAATTAAGTTATAAAAATGAACAGAGAATTCATCTTTTCATAAATGAAAATCGAGTTGTCCAGTAACTCTGAGCAACTCGATTCTTTAACTTAGAACTATTCGAAAAATTTGAATAGTTCATATTTTTATTATTTCAATGAACACTTATTAAACACTCAATAAACACAATCTAAACAGTGTTTAAATACCGTTTAATTACTGTTTTATCACCATCTACCATCTGTTTACCTCACTCCCCAATCACAAATAGTCCCCGTTTCAGAAGAGAATGATGCACCGATCTTATAAACTTTGCGTCTATCGGCTGCATATTCACACGCATATCCTTTTTCTTCTATCTGTTGAAGCGCCTCTTGGGCCGTACCGTCCAGTTTGAACTCAAAGATATATACATAGTCCGATGTTTCCACTATGCAGTCCACACGTCCCTGGCTCTGTACCTTCTCGGCATAGACAGTATAAACACTTACAAGACGCATTATGAGATAGAAGGTATATTGGAAATACCGTTCACGCTCCACCTCGTTTTCCTTGCGGCGCATTGTGTAAGGGATGCCGGAGAGGAAAGAAGTGAACAGCTCGCGGACACGCTCCACATCACCTTTACGCATTGCTACAACAAGGCTTCTAATTCAACCGCCTGTTTCTTCTGATGGCTGGAGATATGATGAAGCCACCATTGTAAGGAATCCGCCCTTTACCTCATTGTTCGGGAAATCAAGAAGGAAGGTATTGAAATCTCTGTCGTAAGCTTTTATTGTAAGATACCCGCTTTGATATATCATAGGCAAAGGGCGTTCCACGTCTGCTTTGTAGTCTATAAATTCTGCCGGAGTATAATATTTTCCGGTAAATTCGTTCATCCTCTCATGTGAATGGTTGAGCAGACGAATCAGATATGTGGGAGTTCCTGTGCTGAACCAATAGTCATCAATACTCATTTTGTCAAGAGCGTTCAACAAGCTGAAAGGGTTATATATGTCAGTCATACGTTTACTGAAGTGGTAACCATCATACTGTTTCTTCAGCAGTTTATACATTTCATCCGGTGTACACTGATACTCAACGGCCATTTGCGATACAGGTTCAGTAAAATATTTTCCAATCTCCTCCTGGGTAATACCACAAAGAGCTTCATACCTTACATCCATACTTATATCTTTCGGCTGGTTGAATCCGCTGAACACGCTTACCTGCGAGAACTTGGTTACACCTGTCAGCAGTACAAACTGCAGATGTTTGTCCGCTCCCTTAAACACGGAATAAAAAGCTTTCAGAATATTGCGATGTTGGTCTTCCAGATTGTTATCCACATCCAGTACATCAAGAATAGGTTTGTCGTATTCATCTACAAGTACCACTGCACGTCGGCCAGTCTGAAGATGAGCGGCTTCAAGAACCTTTATAAAGCGGTCACCCAAATCATAACGGCCTTCAGCTGATGGTAAGCAGTATTTTATTTCCCATTCAGATATATATAGATTCAATTTCTGTTCCAGTGTATTTTCCTTTGTGAAATTAGTCGCATTGAAATCTACATGGAAAACGGGATACTCGTTCCATTCAGTCTCCATCTTTTCTATGGCAAGACCACTGAACAGTTCCTTACGTCCTGAATAATAGTTTTCCAATGTAGAAACAAGAAGGCTCTTTCCGAACCGTCTTGGACGGCTAAGAAAATAAATGCTTCCATTATGTGTAAGGTCATAAATAATGTCAGTTTTATCAACATATATATAACCTTCTTGAATAATGCGTTCAAAACTCTGGATACCAATTGGAAATTTCATAACTTAATTCTATTCTTGAAATTTACGCAAACATACGGAAAAATCTTCACTTTTTCAATTACTATTTCTTACTTTTTGCCACAAATTCACCAAGGCTTCTTACCTTATAGAAATCTAAGAAATACCAATCCGGAAAGAAATGTTAATCTTACAAAGATAGATACTTAACAAATCATCAACCAAAATAAACACCGTTCTTAAACACACGAAATAAATTAACACTTATCTACCCCAAAAATCAAGAAAAAACGACAAGGAATTCCAATCAAAACGCTTTGACATCTTGATTTGAATGTCGAAGCGTTCTCAGAAGGCTTGCAAAACATTTGAAAATACATTGCAAAACAGGGAATTTTATTCTATTTCATCAGCAAGTTAAAGGTTACACAGAATATCATAATAATAGAAAAACGTATTATTAAGAAAATACAATTACAATATTAGCCAATATCACTTACATATACATCAGTTACAACCCATAAATAAATACCACTTTACTAATTCACAAATCCTTATCATTGCAATTTTCAGCACCTCCCGCATCATCGCACGCAAACCAGACATTCTCAAAGCTCTATAATTACAAAATGTCAAAATGCCAATTAACATATCAACACCCCCCAATATCTATTAACCATTATTATGCTGCCACGTAACAAATGTTACGGTTCGCACGACATATTACCCTTACCTTTGCAGCAAACAATTAAATACTAAGTAATATGGATTTAAGAAAGAGAAATGTTGGAGATATCGTAGCCGAAAGATTTTCTACGGCAAGTGTGTTCTATAAGTTTGGAATAGATTTCTGCTGTCACGGTCAGGTTGCCCTGGATGAGGCGTGCAAGAATGCCAATGTAGATGTAGATACTGTTATCAGCGCTATAAATGACAACAGCACTGTTTCGGAAGGTGGCATTCCGTTTGCATCCTGGCCTATCGACCTGCTTATCGACTATGTTCTCAAGATACATCACCGCGGCATCAGAAACAATGGTCCGGTACTTCTGGAACTGATAGAAAAGGTTAGAAATGCTCATAGAGAGAGACATCCGGAACTGAACGAGCTGTACAATCTGGTCAGCGTTTCGCTTGAAGACCTGGAAAACCATCTGCAGAAAGAAGAAAACGTACTGTTCCCATACCTGCTTGAACTTTTCGATGCATCGGAAAGAAATATCAGTATCGAGCCTATGCACTGCGGATCGATAGCCAATCCTATAAGGGTAATGAACATGGAGCACGAGAATGAAGGCAACAGATATTTACATATCAAGGAGATAACAAACAATTTTGAAGTTCCGCAGGACGGATGCAGTACTTACCGACTCATGATGGCGGAGCTGGAGAAGTTCGTAAATGCACTGTTCGAGCATATTCATATCGAAAATAATATCATGTTCCCGAAAAGTCTGGAACTCGAAGAAAGAATGTTTTAATATTATAAGATTGAATTTTCTGAAAGGGGATGCTTCGGCATCCCTTATTTTTTTGGGCAGACAAAAAATAAAAAAGTCCTTCAAATCTTCACGATTTAAAGGACTCCTTATTCGTTTTTTCCGGCCAATGAATTCCCCAATCCAAATAACCGTCAGTGTACGTACACCCTCAGGGATTCGAACCCTGGACCCACTGATTAAGAGTCAGTTGCTCTACCAACTGAGCTAAGAGTGCATCATTTTCGATTGCGGGTGCAAATGTATGACATTTATTTGAATTTACAAAACATTTCAGGAATATTTTATCCGTTTTTTATCCTTTTCTAGCAGCCAGAGAAATCTCAAACAGCGTCTGTAAACATCGTAAAAGGCACATTTTCAGAGAATAAGTCATCGCATCGGCGTTATACTTAATTTTTAAAAATATATGCCCACATGATAATTGTTTAATAGATATCCGACAAATACAATCCATTAAAATATTTATATATAGACAAAGGGCATATGGCTAAATTCTTTATTTTTGTAAATAATTACATTTAATAACACATAGATTAACAACACACATGAGAAGATTCTTATTTTCACTTTTCATAATCATCTCAGGAATCACTTGGGCTAAAGACATCACAGTAGAGCAGGCAAAACAAATGGCCGAATCTTTCTGGAGGTCATCGTACGCCAGCCGTTCAAACGCGCCATCATTGGCTTTGGCTTTTAACAGTGAGAGTTTTGCTACACGTTCATCAGGTATAAGCCCTGCGTATTATGTATTCAATAATACTAGCGGACCGGGATTTGTTGTAGTAGCAGGCGACGATGTTGCCATGCCGATATTAGGGTATTCATTCGAGAATAAAGCTTCGGCCACAAATCTGCCTGTAAACATGAAGATGTGGCTCGACTGCATTCGTGAAGATGTGAACAAGGCACGAAGTAATGATATAGAGACGGTAGGGAGTGTAGCCAATGCATGGAAAAGTTTCTCTGCCGGCTCACCCATAGTGAGTCTAGAAACAGCACTGTGGGACCAGTGGACTCCATACAACAGAAAGTGTCCCACTATAAATGGCGCCAGTACTTACACCGGATGTGTGATGACTGCACTTGCCATTGTGATGCGCCATCACCAATGGCCTAAAGCCGGAAAGGGTACAGTGCCGGGATATAAAACCAACACGTATAATATAACCGTACCGGGAGTTACACTGGGGCATACATACGACTGGATGAATATGCCTTTAGAGTATACCAATTATTCGTATTCAGAAGGAGAAGAAGTGGCTATACTTATGCGCGACCTGGGTGTCATGCTGAAAGCTGATTATGGCCCCTACGGCAGTGCAGGAACTGGGGCATATACAGCAGATATTCCTTCTGCAATTACCAAATATATGGATTACGATAAAACCGCACGGTTCATTTCGCGTGATTACTACTCTACGGCAGAATGGAATTCTTTAATGCAACAGGAATTAAACAATAACAGGCCTGTAATCTACTCTGGCTCGAATAATTCGGGAGGTCATGCCTTTGTTCTGGACGGCTATACAGACAAGAACTATTACAGTGTAAACTGGGGATGGAGCGGATATTACAACGGTTACTTTCTGCTGACAGCCCTTGACCCTGAAGGACAAGGGGCTGGAGGTTCTGGCTCATACAACAGATATCAGGGGGCCGTAGTAGGAATTAAAAAGAATGCAGGTGGAGAAAGCATTAAGGAGCTGCGGTTTATCCCATGTGAAATTGAAAATAAAAGCGTATACGGATTCGCTACAGACAAGGATGTCGCGTCTGGAATACCTTTCATGTTATACATTGGAGGAATCATAAACTCCGGTTCTGAAACTTTTAACGGAGATGTCAAGTTTGCCGTAACAGACAAACAGGGGAATATAATAGACGATTTTCATAACTGGAATAAAATCGATTTACCTCCCAATTACTATTTTTATGACTTGAGAGGATTAACATTTAACTACCCTATACTTCCGGGATATCGTATCAGAGGATATTATAAAAACAGCAATGAATCCGAATGGAAGCTTATCAAAGGAAATGAAGAAGAAGGGTGCAAATGGGAACTTCCAATAGCTGACGAATATTCCATCGAAGAGGCTACACAGATGACTTATGACAAAGTAAACCATACTTTGACGATTCAGACAAAAGACGGTGTAACGGCAAGCCTGACAGATATGAGCATGAATGATTTCAGCAGTTTATGCAGGGCACAGGAAAATCAAATCATTATTGACACCTCCGGACTGAAAGGAGGCAAATATAGCCTGACTCTACAAAAAGGTGATGACATCAAGACCATAACTTTATCACTGCCGGACGCAAACAACTAATAACTTTAAAATACAGAAAACGAATATGAAACCCAATTTATATATCATATCACATATATTACTGTCTGTCATCATACTATTGTCGGCCTGTAAAGACGATAGGACGGAAGAGCAGCAAAATGACCCAAAAATCATTTTTGATGACGACATACAACTGGTGTTCGGAGCTGAAGGCGGACAGAACGATGTACATTTCAGCGCGACATCTACGTGGACTGCCAAAGTGGACCAGGACTGGTGCAGTGTCACTCCCAGCAATGGAAATTTTTCTACCTCTACAGTGTCACTGACCGCCAAAGCAAACGAAACATCATACGAACGTAACGCTACTCTTACATTGCAATGTGGCACTCATACCACATGCAAGACTTTAATACAAAAGCAGAGAGATGCGTTGACGCTCACCTCCAACCGTATGGAAGTAAGCGCCGAAGGTGGTACTATAACAATCGAAGTTAAAGACAACATACCGTTTGAGTATCATTTGGACGAAACGGTATCTTCATGGCTAAGCGAAACAAATACAGGCTCGCAGACGGGAACAAAACTAAAATTCAATGTCGATGTTAACGATTCGTCCGACAGGCGTGAAGGCAAAATAGTAATTCAAAGCGGAGATAAATCAGAAACTGTCACTGTTTATCAGGAAGGTGAAAAGCCACAACTTCTTCTATCAAAAGATGATATCGCAGTAGGCAGCAAAGGGGGAACAGTCTCTATAGAATTACGCAGCGGCATAACTTATAAGATGCGAATGATATATAAAGTGGACTGGCTGAATGAAATATCGGACTACTCTTCCAGTTATACCCATCTGTTCGAAGTGTTACCAAACGAGAGTGATGAGCCACGCACGGCATACATTGAATTCTCCAACGATGAATACGGACTCAGCAACAAGGTTACAATCACACAGGTACAGAAAGGTGCCATTGTTGTAGCTACAGACAATTATACTGTCAGCCCATGGGGAGAGACTCTGGATTTTCAGGTCAATACAAACGTCAATTTTGAGGTTGAATACTCTGCCGACTGGATAAAGCAACTGCCGGACTCCCGTGCCATGCAAGAGGTTAACCTACATTTCTTAATCAGTGCCAACCCTGATAGCAACCAGCGCGAGGCTGTCATAACTCTGAGTGCGGATGATGCAAGCCAGGATATAAGAATCATACAGCCGGGAAAACAGTATGACAGCATAATACAAATAGTACATACCAATAATACATTCCGTATCCCTGTCCTGACCGGAACATACTTTAAACCAGGACAAATATCATGGGGCGATGGAACAGAAGACTCCTACGACGAGGAAGCTGTACACCAGTATAAGACCAATGATACTTATACCGTTTCAATTGAAGCATCAGGAGCTACGGAAGTGTCTTTTAAAGACCTGAAGGGTATAACAGAAGTAGACCTCACTCAGTTCTGACAAGCAAACAGACGAGAGTCACTTTACGACTCCCGTCTGTTTGCAAATAAGGACAGAAGTTCATCGGTCAATATCCGGCGCACTTCGTCCATAGGGACCTGCGTCCCTGTCTCCTTCTCGATAGAGGTTACACCTTTGTTTGTAAAACCGCACGGATTGATATAATCGAAGTATTTCAGGTCGGTATTCACGTTAAGTGCCAGTCCGTGCATTGTCACGAAATGACTGCTTCTCACCCCCATTGCGCAAATCTTTCTTTCACGCGGTGTATTAATGTCTATCCACACTCCTGTGGCACCGTCTACCCTGCCCGACTGTATGCCGTAATGCGAGCATGTGCGTATCACCGCCTCTTCAAGTAGATTAAGATAGCCTTTAAGTCCGAGATTGAAATCTTCCAGACAGAGTATGGGATAACACACCAGCTGTCCCGGACCATGATATGTGATGTCGCCTCCACGGTCGATACGGAACACTTCAGCTCCGATGCGCGAAAGCATATCGTCACTTATCAGCATGTTTTCCTGCCTGCCATGCTTTCCTATGGTATACACATGCGGATGCGTGCAGAATATTATACGGTTATCGTACTGCTTTCCATCTTTACGGACTTCTATTAGTGAATTGAATATTTCCGTCTGTCTGCTCCAGGCTTCGGAATATGATATGTGTTTCCAGTCTTCTATTTTCATGGTTTTAGGTTTTATTTATAACAAAAATATAGGTTTTATCTTAATATTGCAAGATGTAAGGAGTAAAGCATACCGCATATACAGTAAAAAACTATTAAAATGTAAGTGTCCGGTTAATGCATTCAAGAACTTTCATTATATTTGTGATAATTAGAACTATCACAAAAACAATTTATGAATAAAAAAACGATTATCAATACAGCCTTGGCATGTGGAGCAGTTGCGTGTTTCTCATTGCAGTCTTGCCAGGAGACGCAGACAGCAAAGCCGGCAAAGGTATCAAGTATACAGGCAGATACATTGGTAGCCCTGAAAACAGGAGATGAAGCATCGCCTAAATGTAAGGTTTCGATAGATTATATGTATCTGGAAGCAGGCGATGAAAAGGACTCTATTTCAGCCATCATAAATTCCAGGATTCAGGGTATAGCATTTGGCGATGCATACAGAAATATGAGTCCACAGGAAGCTATCCCTACAGTAATGGGGAAATATACCGGAGAATATAGAGATAAACTGATAAAATTCTATGAAGCCGACCTGCACAACGGGATGAAACCGGAAGACGTTCCGGCATGGTATAATTATGAATATGAAATTACCTCGGAACTGTCGCTCAACAATGACAGTATCTGGAACTTCTCTGTATCTACATTTAAGGATACCGGCGGTGCTCATCCTAATACTACCATCAAATGGGCGAACCTGCTTGCCAAATCGGGCAAGGTACTTACCAAGGATGTGGTGTTCAGAAAGGACAAGGAAAAAGAAATTATCGGACTGATAATGAAACATCTCATAGACGAGGTGAACCAGAGACTGGAGACCGACACTATCACTTCCATAGAGGGACTGAAACAGAACGGTGCACTGCTGGATGTGGACCTTTATATCCCGGACAATTTCCTTCTGCTAGAGGACAGAGTTTCGTTCCTGTATAACAGATACGACATAGCTCCTTATTCTATGGGAGAATTCATTATAGACGTGCCTTACGCAGAAATTGAAACAATGCTGAACAGAGAATAGCTCTTTATTTTTAATTCTTAATTATTAACTCAATAAATGGAGATTATACAGAAATACTTTCCGGAGCTGACCGACATACAGAAAGAGCAGTTCGCGGCTTTATACGACTTATATACCGACTGGAACAGCAAAATCAATGTGATTTCCAGAAAAGACATTACAAACCTGTACGAACACCATGTACTTCACTCGCTGGGTATCGCAAAGGTGATTAATTTCCGACCGGGAACTGAGATTATGGACCTCGGAACCGGAGGTGGTTTTCCGGGCATTCCATTGGCTATCATGTTTCCTGACACTCATTTCCATCTGGTAGACAGTATCGGCAAGAAGGTTAAGGTAGCTACAGAGATTGCTTCAGCCATAGGACTGAAAAATGTCACTACACGTCATTGCAGGGCCGAGGAGGAAAAACAGTTGTTCGATTTCGTTGTAAGCCGTGCCGTAATGCCTCTTACAGATCTTCTTAAAATCATAAGAAAAAATATCAAAAAAGAACAGCAAAATGTTTTGCCTAACGGACTTATCTGTCTGAAAGGTGGCGAACTGCAGAATGAGGTTATGCCGGTGAAACACCAGACCATGATGTATGACCTGAAGGACTATTTCGAAGAAGAGTTTTTCGAAACCAAAAAAGTGGTTTATGTAACTATAAACAAATGATTTATGACTATAAAATGCTTTGAATTCAATATGTTTCCGGTAAACACTTATGTGCTTTCGGACGATACTAACGAAGCGGTAATAATAGATGCCGGATGTTATTATGAGGATGAACAGGAGATGCTGAAAAAGTATATAGAAAGAAACGGGCTCACCGTAAAGCATCTGCTCAACACTCATTTGCATCTGGACCATATCTTTGGTAATGCTTTTGTGAGCAGGACGTATGGTGTTATGCCTGAAGCTGCGGCTGATGATGAATTCCTGCTGCCAAAGACCAAGGACTATTGCCGCATGTTCGGAATTGCAATGAATGAGGACGTTCCTGCCATTGGAAAGCATTTGGCAGACGGCGATGAGGTCCGTTTCGGGAATACGGTCCTGAAAGTTATTCAGGCTCCCGGACACTCACCTGGAAGTCTTGTCTACTATAATGAGGAGGACAACTGTATGTTCTGTGGCGACGTACTGTTCAGAGGCAGTATAGGACGGACAGACTTGGACCGTGGCAACTATAAACAGTTGATAGACAGCATAAGCAGTCGACTTTTTGTCCTGCCCGACCAGACAAAGGTGTATACAGGTCATGGCGAACCGACCACTATTGGAAACGAAAAGATGAACAATCCGTTTTTCAGATAAGGCCACAAGGCTACAGTTGCAAGTTGACAAGGTATCCATTTGGTAAAAAACCTTGTCTACTTGTCAGCTCGTCAACTTGTCACCTTAAAAAACTAAAAATCTAAAAACTCACAAACCTAAAACTAATATAACCATGAAAAGTTTCTCATTTTCCGACCGTCATATCGGTATCTCGGAACAGGACATTCCTGTTATGCTTAAAAAAATCGGAGTAGAGTCTGTGGATGAACTTATAGAAAAGACCATCCCGTCTGAAATAAGACTTAAAGAGAGACTGCCGCTGAAACCGGCTATGAGCGAACACGATTTCGCCGACCACATAAACCGGATGGCAGCGAAAAATACAAGATTCAAATCGTATATAGGTCAGGGCTGGTACGACACTGCCACTCCTGCAGTTATACAGAGAAATGTATTCGAAAATCCTGTGTGGTATACTTCATACACACCTTATCAGGCTGAAATTTCCCAAGGACGACTTGAGGCTCTTATCAACTTCCAGACTGCAGTGTGCGACCTTACGGCTATGCCGCTGGCCAACTGCTCTCTGCTGGACGAGGCTACTGCCGCAGCCGAAGCTGCTACAATGATGTTTGCGCTTAGAAGCCGTAAACAGCAGAAAGAAGGGGCCTGTACCCTATTCGTGGATGAGGAAATTTTTCCTCAGAACCTTGCAGTTATCATGACAAGGGCAATTCCTCAGGGCATCAACGTGAAAACTGGCTCATATAAGGATTTCGAATTTACTCCGGATGTATTCGGCTGCATCGTGCAATATCCTAACAATAGCGGTAATGCTGAAGACTACAGGGAATTCACAGAAAAGGCTCATCAGGCTGAATGCAAGGTGGCAGTGGATGCTGATATCATGTCGCTCGCTCTGCTTGTTCCACCTGGTGAATGGGGTGCCGACATTGTGTTCGGAAGTACTCAGAGACTGGGTATTCCTATGTTCTACGGAGGACCGTCGGCTGCTTATTTTGCCACAAGAGACGAATATAAGAGAAATATGCCTGGACGTATCATAGGTCTGTCGAAAGACAAGTACGGGCATCTGTGCTATCGTATGGCACTGCAGACACGCGAACAGCATATCAAACGCGAAAAGGCAACTTCGAACATCTGTACAGCACAAGCTCTGCTGGCTACTATGGCCGGATTCTATGCCGTATATCATGGCCAGGAAGGTATAAAGAATATTGCTTCAGACATTCACAGCACCACGGTATGGCTGGCAAAACAACTCTCAAAACTTGGATATATACAGAAGAATGCGGTATATTTCGATACTCTGAGACTCCAAATGCCTGAACATGTCAAGACAGACGAAATAAAGACTATATCAGTTGGCAAGGGTGTCAATCTGAGGTATTTTGACAATGGTGATGTAGGATTGAGTGTAGACGAAACTACATCTGTGGCAGAAGCAAATCTCCTGCTGAGTATATTTACCATTGCTGCAGAAAAACCTTTCACCGAAACAGCTGAAATTCCCGAAGGCTCTGTTATCAAGAAAGAAATGAAACGACAGAGTGCTTATCTCACTCACGAAGTGTTCTGCAAGTATCACACTGAAACAGAGATGATGAGATATATAAAGCGTCTTGAACGTAAGGATATTTCTCTGGCTCACTCAATGATTTCGCTTGGTTCGTGCACAATGAAACTGAATGCGGCTTCCGAAATGCTTCCTTTAAGCAATGCAGGATGGATGAACATGCATCCTCTGGCACCGGCTGACCAGGCTGAAGGTTACAGGGAGCTGATAGCAAACCTTTCGGAGCAGCTGGCTCTGATTACGGGTATGGACGGTGTGACTCTGCAACCAAATTCAGGTGCTGCCGGTGAATATACGGGTCTGCGCGTCATCGCGGCTTATCTGAACAGCATCGGTCAGGGCAACAGGGATATAATTCTTATTCCTGCATCGGCACACGGTACAAATCCGGCATCGGCTATCCAGGCTGGATTTACCACTGTGACTTGCGCATGCGACGAACAGGGTAATGTGGACGTGGAAGACCTGAAACATAAGGCAGAGGAAAACAAGGACCGTCTGGCTGCACTGATGATTACATATCCTTCCACTCACGGTATTTTCGAAACAGACATAGTGGAAATATGCAACATCATACATAATTGTGGTGCCCAGGTTTACATGGACGGCGCAAACATGAATGCTCAGGTGGGACTCACCAATCCGGGAACTATCGGTGCTGACGTATGTCATCTGAATCTGCACAAGACATTTGCCAGTCCTCACGGTGGCGGCGGTCCGGGCGTAGGTCCTGTATGCGTGAAGTCTCATCTTGTTCCTTTCCTTCCGGGACATGCCTCAACCGACAATGCACTGAACGAAGTTTCATCAGCTCCGTATGGCAGTGCCGGAATCCTGCCTATCACATATGCCTATATCTGCATGATGGGTGCCGAAGGTCTTGAGAATGCCACAAAGACTGCCATTCTGAATGCAAATTATCTGGCAGCATGCCTGAACGACACTTACGGAATAGTATATAGAGGCAAGAACGGTTTTGTGGGACACGAAATGATTCTGGACTGCAGAAGATTGCATGAGGAAAGCGGTATAGACGAAAACGATATCTCCAAACGTCTGATGGACTACGGTTATCATGCTCCTACACTTTCATTCCCGGTTCACGGCACTCTGATGATTGAACCTACCGAAAGCGAAAGCCTTGCTGAGCTGGACAACTTTGTAGACACAATGCTGAGTATCTGGAGCGAGATAGAGGAAGTGAAGAGCGGAAGCGCTCCTGCCGATGACAATGTACTGAAGAATGCACCTCATCCGGAATACGAAGTGGTGGAAGGAGAATGGAATCATCCTTACACACGCACAAAGGCCGTATATCCGCTTGAAAGCGTAAGACAGAACAAGTTCTGGATAAACGTGGCAAGAATAGACAATACACTAGGCGACCGTAAGCTGTTGCCTACAAGGTATGGTTCGTTTGAATAAACCTTAACTTACAAGAGAGACCATTTCAAAATAAACTTGGGATGGTCTCTTTTTGTGTCTGGATATTTCGTATCTTTGCACAACTACTGCCGAGGTGACATTAAGCAGGAGCAAATTTGTATTAATTTAACTAACGTATCAACTATGTACACTGTAATCAAAAGGATGGAAATTTCAGCCTCGCACTCGCTAAAACTGTCTTATCCTAGCAAATGCGAAAAGCTTCACGGTCACAACTGGATTATAACCGTATATTGCCGCTCGAAAGAGCTTGACGAAAACGGTATGGTAGTAGATTTCACACATATCAAGCAGGCTGTAGAAAAACAACTGGACCATAACAACCTGAATGATGTACTGCCTTTCAATCCTACGGCAGAAAATATTGCTTTCTGGGTATGCAGCCAGGTTCCACACTGTTTCAAGGTAGAAGTAAAAGAATCAGAAGGTAATACAGCTATTTATGAGAAAGATTAACGAGATTTTCTACAGTCTGCAGGGAGAAGGTTTTCATACTGGAACTCCGGCTGTTTTTGTACGCTTCTCAGGGTGTAACCTGAAATGCAGTTTCTGCGACACAAAACATGAGGAAGGAAGGATGATGACAGACAATGAAATAGTATCGGAAGTATGTGCCTATCCATGCCGTATGGTAATCCTTACAGGTGGAGAACCGGGATTATGGATTGACAGCGAACTGACTGCGGCACTGCATAAGGCGGGTAAATATATCGCAATAGAGACCAATGGCACCTGTGTACTACCGGAGGATATCGACTGGGTGACCTGTTCGCCCAAAGAAGGAGGAATATTAAAAATACGTCGTATGGACGAAGTTAAAGTAGTGTATACAGGACAGGATGTATCTCCGTATCTTGAATTACCGGCAAAACATCACTTTCTGCAACCATGTTCGGGACAAAATACTAATGATGTGATAGCATATATCAAGGAACATCCGCAGTGGCGCCTGAGTCTTCAGACGCACAAACTGATTGATATTCCGTAGGGAAGTGCTGCCTGCATATCAGTTTCTCTTTCTGTATCCCAGTATTGCCCACACATTGAATACAACTGCAAAGCCGCATAGAGAGAGGAAATGCGGCACAAGTTCGGCAAAACCACTACCCTTGAGATAAACCATACGCATGACGCTGATAAAGTATTTCAAGGGGTTGAATATGGTTATATACTGTGCCCAGTCCGGCATACTGGCAACCGGCGTAAGCAATCCGCTCATAAGAAGGAAAATCATGATAAAGAAAAACATTACGAACATTGCCTGCTGCATGGTGTCCGAATAATTGGACACCACCAGTCCCATACCTGAAACGGCAACAATATATACCACAGCAAAGATATATATAGTCAGAAGACTGCCCACAGGTATGAGCGAATATACAAACACAGCCAGCAGCATACATAAGGTAAATACTATCAGCCCTATACACCAATATGGTATCAGCTTGGCAAGGATGAACTGCATACGGCTCGTAGGGGTTACGTTTATCTGTTCTATAGTGCCGGCTTCCTTCTCACCCACAATATTGAAAGCAGGAAGGAATCCGGTAATCATGGTAAGGAGCATTACCATTATGGCTGGCACCATAAACACTTTATAGTCCAGATGCGGATTGAACTTGTATTGAGGCATAATCCTGAAAGATTTACCATTCTGATTTGATAATACCGGTTGTACCATCATCATATCTTCAGACAGCGAGGATGCAAAATCATTGACTATTGTAGCGAGATAACTGCTGCCCAGGATTCCTTTAGTTCCGTTTACAGAGTTGGATGAAATCATAACGCCAGAGATTCTTTCAGTCTGGAGATCTTTCTCGAATCCATTCGGAATGTCGAGTATGATATCAGCCTTTCCGGCATCAACATCTCTTAAGGCTTCTTCACTCCCGTCGGACACCGACTGGAAAATAAAATATCCTGACGATACCACCTTGCGCACAAGTTCATCGGAAGTAATGCTGCGGTCGTTGTCAACTACAGTAAGACGAATATTCGTCACTTCCTGATTGGCAGCCCAGGGCATAATAAGCATCATGAAAAGAGGCATGGCTATTATCATCCTAGGGATGAACTTATTTCTCATTATCTGCTTGAATTCTTTTTCCAACAAATATTTCAGCATAGACGTTTCAGTTTAAGCGGTTCTTGAATGTTTTCAGACTCAGGGCTACAAGAGCCACTGTAACAAACAGTAGTATTCCTATTTCCTTCAGTACAAACTGTATCTCGGCACCCTGAATCATTATCTTTCTGATTGCATCGACGTACCACCTTGCCGGAACTATGGCTGAAAGACACTGTAGCGGAAGAGGCATGCTTTCTACGGGAAATATCAGACCGGAAAGCAGCATTACGGGCATCATAAGTCCCATTCCGGACACAAGCATGGCTGCAACCTGCGTGTTAACCACATTCGAGATAAGCAGTCCGAGCGAGAGTGCAAGGAAGATGAATATCACCGATACGAGGAGGAGCAGCGACAGACTGCCAGCTACAGGTACTCCAAGCACATATACCGAAAGCAAAAGTATGGTTACAAGATTTACCATAGAGAGTGTGAAATATGGTGTTACCTTGGAAAGAATGATATATATAGGCTTCATGGGAGAAACAAGCAGTATCTCCGTAGTGCCATTTTCTTTTTCTCGCACTATAGCTATAGAAGTCATCATGGCACAAATAAGCATAAGTATCATTCCCATCACTCCGGGAACGAAGTTATACGCACTCTCTGCCTGAGGGTTATACAGCATCCTTATTTCGGGTATTATCCGACATGGGGCACCGCTTCCTTCGGAGAGTTCCTGCATGCTTTGTGCCAGGATATTGGAGGCATAGCCTGTTATCATAGAAGCCTGATTCGGTTCCGTACCGTCGGTGATTAGCTGCACGGCGGCATCGCCTCCCTGATGGAGTTCGCTTTCGAAATCATCACTGAACACCATGACAAGGCCTATCTCGCCATACTTGAACACATCGTTTATGCGCGACACATCCCGAATTTCCTCGGCAATGGTGAAATACTCGCTGGCATCGAAACGTTCCTTTATAGCTCTGGTTTCCATACTCTGCGATGGGTCGAACACTGCCACCTTGGTGTTTCTCACCTCGGTAGTGATGGCAAAGCCAAACAGCAGCATCTGCACCATAGGCATACCCAGGAGGATAAGCATGGTTCTGGAATCGCGGAATATATGAAGGAATTCCTTTCGGACAAATGTAATAAACTGTTTCATAGCTGTCAATCTCCTTTTCGTGTAGCTTCGCGTGCCAACATGCGGAACACTTCATCCATGTCCGACACGCCAAATTTGTTACGCAGCGCCATAGGGCTGTCCAGTGCCTTTATCCTTCCGTCCACCATAATGGATACGCGGTCGCAATATTCAGCCTCATCCATATAGTGCGTGGTGACAAACACCGTGATACCGCTTGCAGCAGCACCGTATATCTGTTCCCAGAAACGGCGGCGCGTTATGGGGTCTACCCCACCTGTAGGTTCATCAAGAAATACTATCTTTGGATTATGGAAAGTGGATACTGCAAATGCAAGCTTCTGTTTCCAACCCAAAGGAAGATCGCACACCATTGTGTTACGCTCTGATTCCATATCTATGCTGCGGAGAACAGTATCAGTCTTTTCGGCTATTTCTCTGTCCTTCATCCCGTAAATACCTCCGTACAGACGCAGGTTCTCCCACACTCTGAGGTCTTCGTATAAAGAGAATTTCTGACTCATATAACCTATATTGCGTTTCACCTTTTCGGGGTAGCGCCCAATATCGAATCCTGCCACTGTTCCTTTACCTTCGGAAGGACGGCTCAGTCCGCAGAGCATTCGCATAGCCGTGGTCTTGCCCGCTCCGTTTGCGCCAAGAAAACCGAATATTTCTCCCCTTCTTACGCTGAACGTAATATGATCGACTGCCGTAAAATCACCAAACCTCTTGGTCAGATTCTCGGCCTGTATAACGTATTCTTCTGTCATTGTGCATCCTCCTTTAACATCAACATGAAACAATCTTCCACCGTGGGCTGTATCTCTTTAATCCCAATATCATCATATCCTCTCGTACTCAGATATGCGTCGAGCATAGCAGCAGACGCACTTTCGTCAATAGTGACATGACAACTCGCTCCAAAAGAAAATGATGATTTCACATACTGGCAGGCACGCAGGTCATTCAGAAGTCCGTGCATATTGTTGGCTGTCACGGCCCATAGTCTGTAAGGATAAGATGCGGTGATGTTATCCGGCGAATCAATACGCAGGAACTTTCCGTTCTGCATCAGTGCTATCCTGTCGCAAAGTCTGGCTTCGTCCATATATGGTGTTGACACTATAATGGTTATTCCCTGACTCTTCAGTTTTAAAAGCATCTCC
Source organism: uncultured Phocaeicola sp. (assembly GCA_944322395.1). GTDB lineage: Bacteria > Bacteroidota > Bacteroidia > Bacteroidales > Bacteroidaceae > Phocaeicola. The sequence continues at coordinate 34,440 of CALUPA010000001.1, read as the reverse complement.
CAGAACTCTTTTCTTGATACAGGGTCAACTCCTGTTGTAGGTTCGTCAAGAAAGAGGACTTTCGGCTTGTGAATAAGGGCACAGCTCAGTGCCAGTTTCTGTTTCATTCCTCCTGAGAGCTTTCCTGCACGACGTGTCCTGAAAGGTTCGATATGCTTATAGATATCTTCTATAAGATGGTAATTTTCTTTTACTGTAGTATTGAAAACTGTAGCAAAGAAGTTAAGATTTTCCTCGACTGTCAGGTCCTGATACAGTGAGAATCTACCTGGCATATACCCTATTATACGTCGCACAGAGGCATAGTCATTCACTACATCCAGACCTTCAATCACAGCACTGCCACAATCCGGCAATATCAGTGTGGTGAGGAGACGGAAAAGTGTAGTCTTCCCTGCTCCATCCGGCCCTATAATACCGAACAGTTCGCCTTTCGAAACATCAAAACTGACATTGTCAAGAGCCTTTATTGAATTATATGATTTTGATAACCGTGAAACTGATACTGAGGACATTTGTTGAATTAAAAATTAATAATTAAGAATTAAGAATTGAAAATCAGCGAAGCTAACCGACGGTCAACGAAGTTAATTAAAAATTAGGTGACAAGTTAACTGGTTGACAAGTTGACTAGGTTTTCTAGTACCTAGTTTCTAGTTTCTGGTATCTGAAACCTGTAGCCTTGCAACTGAAGCTTCGTCAACTCAGAAACTAACCTCCCCATACATCCCACGCTTGATATATCCGTCGTTCTGCACCTTTATCTTAACGGCATATACAAGGTTTGCACGTTCATCGCGTGTCTGGATGGTTTTAGGCGTAAACTCAGCCTTATCTGAAATCCATGAGATTACCCCGCTGTATTCCTTTCTGTCAGAGTCGCCGCTATCAGCATAGACCTTTACCTCCTGCCCAATCTTAAGACCGGTAATCTGTCCGGATGTGATATAGGCTTTCAGGTACATATCGTTGATATTTGCTACCTTGAACAAAGTGCGTCCCTGCACTGCAAGCTCTCCTTCCTCCACATACTTTGCCATAACCGTTCCGTCAACCGGTGATACTATTGTGCTTTTCCTTATCATATCATCCGTGAGAGCTATCTGTGCCTTCAGAGCTTCTGCCTGGGCTTTGGCATTAGCATTACCGTTTATCAATGTTTCAGTTTGTGCATCCAACTGTTTTTCCAACAGATTGATGGCAGCCGTGATATCGTCCAACTGCTTTTGGTTTCCGGCATTGGCCTTTACAAGATTCCTGAATCGGGTTTCTTCTTTTTTCTGTGTGTCAATCTGCTGGCGTATGGCAGCTGTCTGCTTGTCAACATCGCATATACGGCTTTCCGCTGCCTTTACGTTAGCTTCAAGCTGGAGCCTTTGTAGATACAATTGTACAGTATCGATATATCCCACGGGCTTACCAGCGGTGACTTCTGTTCCTTCGTCAATATTGAAGTCCATAATCTCGCCGGCTACTCTTGCCGATACCATTACTTCAGTCACTTCGAACACTCCGGAAGCATCGTACTTACTGTCACTGCCAGAACATGCTGTAAGGAGTGCCACTGCGGATATAATAGAAAGAAAGTTTTTCATATTTCCCTGTTTTTAATGTTTTGAAAGATGTTTTAATAGTGAATGAACATTTACTAAATTCAGAAGTCGTTCATTACATATTTGAAATCATAGATGGCAAGAAGGAGCTGTATCTCATGCAGAATCTTTGTCTGTATGGCAGCATGCTCGGAATTGATGTCACGCATCAGGTCTGTTCCAGAAATGGTACCATTGGCTATCTTTGCCTCTGATGCTTTTCTGATGGAGGTCTTCAGACGGATTATCTCGTCATCATACTTTATCTGTTCCGTATATTTGTCTATAGCAAGTTCTTTCTGTGTCTTGTCTATATCTGTATTGAAAAGAAAGACTTCACGCTGGTTTTCCACCATATCAATATTATTGCGTATCAGTTTTCTCTGGCTTTTGAGAGAATAGAAATTGCCTATATTCCAGTTCAGTTTTATACCTGCCATGTAATATGGTGCGAACTTGTTCTCGAACATATCAAGACCAGGTTTGCCATAACCTCCGGTTGCGAAAAGACTAAGGCGCGGATAAAGCCCTGAATTTATCCTGTTATAATCGCTTCTGTACTTCATAACCTGCGCATCAAAAAGACTCATTTCAGGTCGTCCAAAGGCACTGCCCAGTGAGGGGCGTTTGGGCAATGGTTTCACCAATCTGGTGTCAGCATCAATCTCCATTCCAGTAAGCTTGGCAAGAATGCTAATGTATGTATTCCTTGCAGTCACAAAGTCTATTTCGTTCTGTTCTGCCTTTATCATATCCACCTTGATGGCATCCAAATCAGACTGGTTTGCTATCCCATTATTTACGTACGATTCCACCTGTGAGTAGTTGTCCGCCAGGATTTCTTTCAGCAGCCTGTTTTGTTCTATCTGTGCATCTGCAAGCAAAATACCGAAATATATCTGGTTGATTCTTTCATTCACGGCATAAAGGCTCACCTCAATATTGCTCTTTTCCACTTCGGAAGATGATTTCACCGCTTCCTTTGATGATTTTATTGCTCCCCCATCCCATATAGTCTGATTAAGGTCGAGCGATATACCATACTGGTCCTGACTGAGATGTGGTATCTCTGCCCCTTTGAAGCCCATAGCTTCAAGATCAATAGGTATCTTTGTTACGTCAGACTGATATGTGACTTTCGACGAGAACATCAGTTGCGGAAGATAACCCTTATTGAGATTGTCAATGTTATAATCTCTGGTTTTCTCCACAAGTCCGAGTTTCCTGATAAGAGGATAATTCTCTCTGGCCTTGCTGTAACACTCCTCTATGGTTATCCTCGTCTGTCCAAAGCACAGTGCGGACATTGCAACAGCAATAGCTGTAGTACGTAATCTCTTCATATATTCATATTTTAATTGGCATATTTAATTACGTAATTAACAACATAATCAAAAAAAATACGGGAAGCTGTTTTTCCGAACAAGAATTTCTCCGTATATAAAAACGGCTATTTTCTCAGTCTTGCCAATACCGTTCTTATAACCTCTGATTTTCTGTTATCAAGTACATGTTTCACTGATGTTTCCCTGTCCCCCATTATCACATTATAGAAAGGCATAATAACAAAATGTGCTATATCCAATGAGATGATGGTCAGAAGAAGGTCATAGATTGAAATGGGAGAAATATTGCCTTTCTTTATTTCTTCATTCAAATCCTCTTCAAGCTTAGAGAAAGCTACAGCTGCCTTAGGTCTGATTTCCTTCATAAACAGATTTACAAGGGCCGTGGAACCATTGAGGTTCTCTCTCAATGCAAACCATACTATCAAAGGGTTTTTACTAAGAAAATCCCAATGGGCTTCAATTATAGATGCAACCTTCTCTTCAAACGTAGAGCCGGAAGTATTTATACTGGTAACATTTGTAACCATAAGCTGCATCTTTTCTCTATAAATCCTCTCGAACAACTGTTCTTTAGTACGATAATAATAATGTACCAACGCCTGATTACAACCTGCTTCTTTGGCAATCTTCGCCGTAGTAGTAGCAGTAAAGCCCTGTTCCATAAAAAGCCTCTCAGCCACTTCAAGGATTTTCTGCTCCATATTGTTTTTGTCTTTATTCATTTAAATAAGTTAATTTATCTTTTAATTACAAAGTTAAATAATTAAATTAAAAGAGACAAGTCCTTGAAACAAAAAGACATAAAAAAAATCCGCCACGAACATAACATTCATGGCAGATTCTTATAATTATATGTTTAATGTTTGTTTCTGATTATGATAAGCCTTCTATTTCACCGTTCACTATATCTATATGCAAAGCCTGTGGTTCCTTAGGCAATCCCGGCATACGCATCATTTCTCCGGCTACTATAACTATCATTTCTGCTCCGGCATTGATTACTATATCGCGCACGGCAAAGTTGAATCCAGATGCTACTCCATACAGTTTCGGATCTGTAGAGAACGAATACTGTGTCTTCGCGATACAAATCGGGAAATGACTGAAGCCTAATTCTTCTATCATCTTCAGTTTCTTTCTTGCTGCAGGACCGAACAATACCTGTTTTGCACCATAAAGTCCGCATGCCACTTTAGTGACTTTAACCTCTACAGAATCTTCCTCATCGTATGCAAACTTCAGAGGTTCTGAAGGATTGTTTTCAATAGTATCGACCACAAGATTTGCAAGTTCCACAGCACCTGCACCACCTTCGGCAAACGCATTGTTAACCGCAAATCCAACACCCATTTCCTCGCAATGCTGACGAACGAAGTTAATTTCTTCGTCAGTATCGTTTGCATAACGGTTGAATGCCACTACTACAGTCTGTCCGAATGACTGGAGATTCTCGATATGCTTGTCGAGGTTCTTAACACCTTCACGCAAGCCTTCCAGATTTGGTTCCTTGATTTTCTCCAACTCTACTCCACCGTGCATCTTAAGTCCCTGTGCTGTAGCTACTATGACAGTAAGTTTTGGCTGCAATCCCGCCTTGCGGCACTTGATGTCATAAAATTTCTCTGCACCGAGGTCTGCACCAAATCCAGCTTCTGTAATCACATAGTCACCGAAAGTCATTGCCAGTTTTGTAGCAAGAACAGAGTTACATCCGTGTGCGATATTGGCAAACGGACCACCATGAACAAATGCCGGAGTAGCCTCTGTAGTCTGCACAAGGTTAGGAGAAAGAGCATCCTTAAGCAGTACTGTTATGGCACCTGCCACTCCAAGGTCTTTCACTGTAAACGGCTTGTTGTCGATAGTAAATCCTAAAAGTATATTTTCAATTCTGCGGCGAAGGTCAGCCTCATCCTTTGCAAGACAGAGGATAGCCATTATTTCTGATGCAGGAGTTATATCGAAACTAGATTCGCGTGTAATACCGTTTGATTTACCTCCAAGGCCAGTGACGATATATCTCAAACCGCGATCATTGACGTCAAGCACTCTGTTCCACAACACTTCCTTCATGGCAAAGCCATTATCCTGATTCTGATACATATAGTTGTCCAGAAGCGCAGCAATCATATTGTGTGCAGAAGTGATGGCATGGAAGTCGCCAGTGAAATGAAGATTAATCTTCTCCATAGGAAGAACCTGTGCATAACCACCTCCGGCAGCTCCACCTTTCATTCCGAAACATGGTCCGAGTGAAGGTTCACGCAAGGCACAAATGGCTTTTTTCCCTATTTTGTTCAGTCCCAATGCCAGACCTATTGACACTGTAGTCTTACCGATACCGGCTTTTGTTGGTGTGATGGCTGTAACCAGAATAAGGTTACTGTTTTTTACTTTCTCTTCGTCGATGATTTCTTCTGATACCTTAGCCATGTAACGTCCGTAATGTGTGACATGCTCCAATGGCATTCCGAAGTTACATGCTACCTGTTTGATTTTGGTTAACTCAATACTACGAGCGATTTCTATATCTGATTTCATATTCTTATTTTTATATGTTTGCAAAGGTAAGAAAAAAAACTTTATATTTGTGAATGAAACAACAAAGTAATATACACTAATTATGGAATTTAGTAATAAAGAAGTCCGCCGTCAGGACAGATTGCTTGACGAAAAACGCGCAATGGAGATAATAAAAGATGGTGAATATGGCATTTTGTCAATGGTGGCCGAAGATGCAGACAGTGCCTACGGAATACCGTTGAGTTATGTTTGGGACAGAGGAAACTCCATATATATCCACTGTGCACCTGTAGGCAGAAAATTGAGATGTATTGATGCCAACCCAAACGTGTCATTCTGTGTAGTAGGAAAAACCAAGATCCATCCTGAAAAGTTTACCACCGGATATGAGAGTGTTGTTATGAAATGTACCGCACATCACAGTCTGCATGAAGCGGAACGCATGTCGGCACTGTCACTGTTTATAAGCAAATATTGTCCAGACCATAAGATTATGGGTATGGAATATGCCAACAAATCTTTCCATAGAACTGAAATAATCAGACTTGATATAGAAAGCATAAGCGGAAAAAGCAAAGCTATGTTCTAAACTTAAAATCACAACCACATGAAACTAAAAAGACCCGGACTATTGGCACAGATAATTATTGCCATAGTGTTAGGTATCGGAGCAGGAATTATATCACCTGCCCTGCCTGTAAGATTTTTCGTTACATTCAACGGACTATTCAGTGAATTTCTGGCATTCATCATCCCTCTGATAATAGTAGGACTCGTAGCCCCTGCCATAGCCGATATAGGCAAGGGAGCAGGAAAGATGCTTGCCGTAACTGCTCTGCTGGCTTATGGTGCCACACTTTTCTCCGGGTTTACTTCATATGCTGTAGGTGAGACCTTCTTCCCGATGCTCATAACAAGAGATATTCCGCTTTCGGAAATCAGTGAAGCAAACGGAGTTATACCGTTCTTTACTATTGACATTCCAGAACCGCTGAACGTGATGACAGCTTTGGTAATGGCTTTCACCCTGGGACTGGGAATGGCAAATCTCAATACAAACTATCTGAAAAATGCTTTCATTGATTTCAAGGAGATTATAGTCAAGACTATACAAAAGGTTATCCTTCCGCTGTTGCCGATATATATCTTCGGAATATTCTTCAATATGACGCACTCGGGACAGGTGTTCCACGTGTTGAGTGTGTTCATCAAGATTATAGGAATAATCTTCATCCTTCATATACTTCTGTTGGTTTTCCAATATGTGATAGCAGGACTGATAGCAGGCAAGAATCCGTTCAGGATGCTTGCAAACATGATGCCGGCTTATTTCACAGCCTTAGGAACACAGTCATCTGCCGCCACCATACCGGTAACACTGAAACAGACAGTCAAGAACGGAGTGAACGAAGATACCGCAGGATTCGTGATACCTCTGTGTGCCACGATACACCTCTCTGGAAGTACAATGAAGATTGTGGCATGTGCCCTTGCACTGATGATGATGCAAGACATACCTTACGACTTCAAGATGATGTCCGGATTTATCTTCATGCTGGGAATAACGATGGTTGCAGCTCCGGGAGTACCTGGTGGAGCGATTATGGCATCATTGGGAATACTGTCATCAATGCTTGGATTCGATGATAATGCCCAAGCACTGATGATAGCACTTTATATTGCAATGGACAGCTTCGGCACAGCCTGCAATGTGACAGGCGACGGTGCAGGCAGGAAGCTCTTCCTTATAATGGGTAACCATAATCATGGTCTTGTCGTTTCGGCGACAGAATGTTTCTATAACATCTTTCACCAGACGGCGGTTGTAAAGGTCAAGTCCGTGAAGTGGCTCGTCGAGTATCAGGAGCTCAGGGTCTTTTACGAAAGCACGCGCCAGAAGGATAAGCCTCTGTTCACCGCTTGACAACTGAAGGAAACTCCTGTCTGCCAACTGCTTCACACCGAATATATCCATCCAGAACAGACACACCTCCCTATCCTCCTCTTTAGGACGCTTGTAGAGCCCTATAGAATCATGTAGTCCGCTTGCCACAATGTCAATGGCTGGAATATTCTTCAGATAGGCCCTGTGCATCTCTGGGCTGACGTAACCTATATGCTTCTTGATTTCCCAGATACTCTCGCCACTGCCACGCTTACGGTCGAACAGAGTGATATCGCATGCATAGCTCTGCGGATTGTCGGCACAAACAAGACTCAGAAGTGTTGACTTACCGGCACCGTTCTCACCGCTCAAAGCCCATTTCTCGCCACACTTCACTGTCCAGTCTAGATCACGGAGAATGGTTCGTTCGCCATAACGGATACAAACTTTATTCAACTTCACAACATTTGCAGCCTTATAAAGATTATCCTTGTAAGGTAAATCTATTATAGCCTGTATTTTATTGTCTGAAAGCATTTTTTCCGGAACTGTAACGCCTGAATATTCTGAACGCGGAAGTTTCTCACCACATGTCATATTCTCCACTGTAATGACATGAGTAATGAATTCAGGGATATCATCCGATTTGGAAAGGACAAGAATAACCTGAAGACCTATCACTTTGATAAGTTCTGCCAGAAGAGATTTCAATAAATCGCGCGTACCGGCATCAAGCCCGATAAAAGGATTATCCATTATAAGGACTCTTGGTCCTGAAAGTAATGTCTTGGTCAACTGGAATTTCCTCAACTCACCGCTTGAAAGAAGTATGATAGGTTTTTGCAGCATCTCATCTATTCTGAACAGTGTGTAAAGACTTTCCTTCAATTGCTCATCCTTACATTGAGGAAGCAAATCACCAACTACTGGGATATTCTCCATATCCTGCGAGTTCCATCTCTGCTGATAGTAATAGCTTCCGTCGGCATCGCCATACGAATCGCGGAATGTTATATATTTTAGATTGTCTGAAACAAGATTTGATACTGATGGCGAAAAATCATATTCCACCTCATTCATCAACAGTGGATATTTACCTGTAATGATATCTATAAGAATACTTTTACCTCCACCGTTAGGACCCACTACAGCCAATTGCTCGCCTGCATTCAGGCAGAAGTCCACAGGCTTACCCATTCTGTACAGAGGATGACGGGTAACACCATTTGATACTGAAATAACTCGTTGTTGCATTGTTTTTTTAGTTGTTGGTTGTTAGTTTTTTGAGTTGTTAGCAGCAATTCTTAACTATTAATTTTTAATTATTAATTAAGAGCTACTTCACCACCTTATCAGGATTCTTGGCTATAAAATCTTTCCACCCCGAATAAGCCTTGTGGGTTTCAGGACGTCCCATCTGCAAATAATGGCAATATGCTGCTCCCAGGGCGTCTGTGGCATCCATAAACGGTCCGATATCCTCTTTTCTGATTTTAAGCATACGTCGAAGCATGTCTGCCACCTGTTCCTTGCTTGCCTGACCGTTGCCGGTAATTGCCATTTTTATTTTTAGAGGAGCATATTCAGTCACCGGAATGTCACGACACAACGCAGCTACTATAGCTACACCCTGTGCCCTACCAAGCTTAAGCATAGACTGCACATTCTTGCCGAAGAAAGGAGCCTCAATAGCAAGTTCGTCCGGAAGATAAGAATTGATTACTCCCTGTACACGTTCGTAAATATGTTTCAGTTTCAGATACGGGTCTGTAAACTTACGCATGTCTATTACTCCAAGAGTGACAACTTCTGCTCTGGTGCCTACAACCTTAATGACACCATATCCCATAATGTTTGTACCGGGGTCAATACCAAGAATTATCTTTTCCTTAACAGGCTGAATCACTTTATAACCTCCATCAAAGTAGGGAAACCAATAATCTTATCCTTGAAAATCTTTGTCATCTCGTCATTCAGACGGGCACCACACTTAGTATGCCAGCTGTGTAGTGCAGCGCTGTCTTCAACTTCCCACTGCAAAGAAAAGCACTCACTGTCCTGTTCCTTATGACTTAAAATGCGTAATATGCGAGGATTGCGAAGCTCGCCAGTCTTTTCTGCTTCAGGAATATAACACTCGTTTAGCCAGATTACGAAATTTCTGGCATCATTCATCTCAACATGAAAAGTAGTATTGTAAATAAGCATAAATATAATATTTTAACCCTGCAAAGATAGTGCAAACCGAGAGAAGTACAAAGTGAAAATACAGTTTTCAACTTTTAATTCAGAGGTGTAGCCTATCTTATCTAAAGATAGTGCAAACCGAGAGAAGTACAAAGTGAAAACACAGTTTTCAACTTTTAATTCAGAGGTACAGCCTATTTTATCTAAATGTAAGTATTTATACCCGAATAGTAGAAATAATTAAAAATAAATAAACATACTGTGCTGACGTTAAACCAACTTTTACTATTTTTGCACACATTATCACGAAATGTGTACATATTTGATATGGAATTAAACGACAGTTTTATAGAATCAATAGAGAAAAGCATTAAACAAAACTGGGACGGCAATGCACTTACAGACTACAAAGGAATAACACTCCAATATAAGGATGTAGCTAGAAAAATAGAAAAGATGCATATTCTGTTCCAGCATGCAGAAATCAAGCCTGGTGACAAAATAGCTATTTGCGGACGCAACAGCGCCAACTGGACAGCAGTATTCCTGGCTATAATAACATATGGAGGGGTAGCCGTACCCATTCTTCATGAATTCAAGCCGGACAACATCCATCATATAGTAAATCACTCCGAATCAAGGATGCTTTTCGCAGGCGACCAGATATGGGAAAACCTGAACGAAGCATCAATGCCAAACATCGAAGGAATAATCGAACTCAAGAATTTTGATCTGGTAGTTTCACGCTCAGAAAAACTGACATATGCCAGAGAACATCTCAATGAAGAGTTCGGCAAGAAATATCCATGCCGATTCAGAGCTGAACAAGTGTCATACAGGAGAGAAAAGCCTGAAGAACTGGCAATAATCAATTATACTTCGGGTACGACAGGCTATTCTAAAGGCGTCATGTTGCCTTATAGGGCAATAACATCGAACATTATTCACATAAACAACAAGGTAGGGCTCAAATCAGGTGACAGAATCGTTTCAATGCTTCCATTGGGACATATATTCGGTCTGGTATTCGATTTTCTTTATGGTATAACCGTCGGGGCGCACATCTGGTTCCTCACACGTATGCCAAGTCCGAAAATTATTGCAGAATCATTTGCAGAGATTCGCCCTAGAGTGATAGCATGTGTTCCTCTTATAGTAGAAAAGATTATCAAGAAAAATATACTTCCGAAAGTTGACAATACTCTCGGCAAGATTCTTTTGGACCTTCCTATCATAAGCGACAAGATTAAGGAACAGATACGACATCAGGCCATGGAAGTGTTCGGAGGTAATTTCATAGAAATCGTTATTGGCGGAGCACCGTTCAATGCCGATGTTGAGGCATTCCTTAGAAAAATAAATTTCCCTTACACTATAGCATATGGTATGACAGAGTGCGCACCGCTTATCTGTCACAGCAGATGGGACGAGATAGAGTATCAGTCATGCGGAAAAACCGTAGCCAATATGGAGACTAAAGTATTGTCTGATAATCCTGAAAGCACTCCGGGCGAACTCGTTTGCCGTGGCGCAAATGTAATGCTAGGATATTACAAGAACGAGGAAGCCACTTCACAAACCATTGACCATGACGGATGGCTGCATACAGGAGACATGGCTATCAAGGATGCAAAAGGCAACATATACATAAAAGGAAGATGCAAGAATATGCTCCTTACATCTACAGGACAGAACATTTATCCTGAAGAGATAGAAGCAAAACTCAACAATATGCCTTTCGTAAACGAATCGCTTATTGTACTTAAAGGTGAAAAGCTTATAGCATTGGTGTATCCGGACTGCGAAGCTGCAATGTCACAGGGACTGTCGCCAAAACAAATGGAAGAAGCTATCAACCAAAACAGAATTGAACTTAACAAGACTCTCCCTGCTTTCTCGCAAATCACCAAGGTTAAACTTTACCCTGAAGAATTTGAGAAAACAGCCAAAAAGAGCATAAAGAGATTTTTATATCAGAATATAGATGAATAATATAAAGAACATACCGGTATTGCTGCTTACAGGATATCTGGGAAGTGGCAAAACCACCCTTGTCAACAGAATTCTTTCCAATAAAAAAGGAATCAGATTTGCAGTCATAGTAAACGACATCGGCGAAGTTAATATAGATGCCGAACTCATACAGCGTCAGGGTGTGGTCGACATGAGCGACGACAGCCTTGTAGCCCTGCAGAATGGCTGTATCTGCTGTACTTTGAGAACGGACCTGATAGAACAGATTCTAGGAATCCTGAAGACAGAGAAATTCGACTACATAGTAATAGAGGCCAGCGGTATCTGCGAGCCTGAATCCATTGCAAACACTATTTGCTCAATACCGCAACTGGGCGGTGCATATACTAAGTATGGCATCACACGTCTCGACTCAGTGGTAACAGTGGTCGATGCTTTAAGAATGAAAGATGAATTCTGCTGTGCCGAAAGTCTTACCAACAAGACTCTCTCCGAGGATGATATAGAGAATCTTCTTATACATCAGATAGAATTCTGTAATATAGTTTTACTAAATAAAGCATCCGAGGTAACTCCTGAGGAACTTGAAACAATCCACCGAATCATTAAGACACTCCAGCCTGCTGCCGAGATTATAGAATGCAACTATGCAGATATTGACATCGACAGAATTTTATCAACTTCAATGTTCAGATACGAACATGTAGCAGCATCAGCAGGATGGGTACAGGAACTTGGCAAGCATGTAACCGAAGAAGATACAGACAGTCATTGTCATCACCATCATCACGAGGGGGAATGTAACTGTGCTCACGAGGAGCACCATCACGATGAAGAATGTTCCTGCGGACATCATCACCACCATGAGGGTGAATGTTCCTGCGGACATCACCATCATCATGAGGGAGGCGAAACCGAGGAATATGGAATAAGCACACTCCTGTATTTCAGACGTGCCGCATTCGACATGAACCGTTTCGATTACTTCATTTCATCAAGATGGCCCAAAAACGTTATACGTGCCAAAGGTGTATGCTACTTCAGTGACCAGCCTGAAATGTCGTACCTGTTCGAACAGGCAGGCAGGCAGAAACAGATTTCCGAAGCCGGACTGTGGTATGCCACCCTGCCGGAAGCAGACATCAAAAGATTGATGAAACAGGAGCCCGGACTGATGAGAGACTGGGACGATAAGTATGGCGACAGAATGCAGAAGATAGTATTCATAGGAAAAGATATGGACAAGGAACAGCTCATCAAAGAGCTTGACTCATGCCTTGTAAAAGAATAAACTTAAACTAATATCCACACAATCACATGGAACAATTAAGTAAGATGATAGCTGCTGCCATGAAGCTACAGGAGCACAGAGTGGAAAACACTCTTAAGCTTCTTCAGGGCGGAGCAACCATACCGTTCATCAGCCGATACAGAAAAGAGGCTACAGGAGGTATGGACGAGGTGCAGATAAGCGAAATAAACGACAGATACGAAAAACTGTGCGAACTTGCGAAACGCAAGGAAACCATTATTTCCACGATAGAGGAACAGGGCAAAATGACTGCCGAACTGAAAAACAGAATCGACAAGTGCTGGGACTCTACAGAACTGGAGGACATCTACCTCCCATTCAAACCAAAAAGAAAAACAAGAGCAGAAGCAGCACGTCAGAAAGGACTTGAACCACTGGCAATCATCCTGATGATGCAGCGCGAAAACAACCTTATGGCAAAGGCAGCCCAGTTCGTAAAGGGCGAAGTAAAGGACGAAGAAGACGCTCTGAAAGGTGCACGCGACATCATTGCCGAACAGGTGAACGAGGATGAAAGAGCCAGAAATCAGATAAGAAATATATTTACACGTCAGGCCATCATCACTGCCAAAGTGGTGAAAGGGAAAGAAAAGGAAGAAGACGCCGCAAAATATCGCGACTATTTCGATTTCAGCGAACCGCTGAAACGCTGTTCGTCACACCGTCTTTTGGCAATCCGTCGTGGTGAAGCAGAAGGAATTCTGAAAGTTACAATCTCACCGGAGGAAGACGAAGAATGTACAGACAGACTTGAACGTCAGTTTGTAAGAGGAAACGGAGAATGTTCCTTACAAGTAGCAGAAGCAGTAAAGGATGCTTACAAGCGTCTGCTTAAACCGGCTATAGAAACAGAGTTTTCTGCACTCAGCAAGGAAAAGGCCGACGAAGAGGCTATCCGTGTATTTGCCGAAAACCTTAGACAGTTGCTTCTCGCACCTCCATTGGGACAGAAACGTGTGATGGGCATCGACCCTGGATTCAGAACAGGCTGCAAAGTGGTATGTCTGGATGCACAGGGAACATTGCTTCACAACGAAGCCATTTATCCTCACCCGCCTAAATCGGAAGAGGCACTGGCAGCAAGAAAGATTGTAAAACTCGTAGAACAATATAAGATAGAAGCCATCGCCATAGGAAACGGAACTGCAAGTCGCGAGACTGAACGTTTTGTAACTTCTCAACGATACGACCGTGAGGTACAGGTATTCGTAGTAAGCGAGGATGGTGCTTCCATTTATTCGGCCTCGAAAACTGCACGTGAGGAATTCCCTGACTACGATGTAACCGTGCGTGGAGCAGTCTCCATAGGTCGCCGTCTGATGGACCCTCTGGCAGAACTTGTAAAGATTGATGCAAAATCCATCGGTGTGGGACAGTATCAGCATGATGTAGACCAGACCAAGCTGAAAGAGTCTCTTGACCGTACAGTAGAAAGTTGCGTAAACCTTGTAGGAGTGAACCTCAATACAGCCAGCAAACATCTGCTTACTTACGTATCAGGACTTGGTCCTTCACTGGCTCAGAACATAGTGGACTATAGAACAGAAAACGGACCATTCGCATCACGAAAAGAACTCTTGAAAGTTCCACGTATGGGAGCAAAGGCATTCGAGCAATGCGCCGGATTCCTCAGAATACCGGGAGCAAACAATCCTCTCGACAATTCTGCCGTTCATCCTGAAAGCTATGCCATAGTAGAGAATATGGCAAAGGATATGAAATGTACCGTAGCCGACCTTATCAAGGACAAGGAACTGAGAAGCAAAATCAATATAGAGAAATATGTCACCGACACAGTAGGTCTCCCTACCCTGAACGACATAATGAAGGAGCTTGACAAACCGGGAAGAGACCCTCGCCAACAGATTCAAGTGTTCGAGTTCGATAAGGACGTAAAAACACTCGACGACCTCCGCGAAGGTATGGAACTACCTGGCATAGTGACAAACATCACAAATTTCGGTTGTTTCGTCGATATAGGTATAAAGGAGAACGGTCTTGTACATATCTCCCAGCTATCCGACAAGTTTGTAAACGACCCTACTACAGTGGTCAGCATACATCAGCATGTACGTGTGAAAGTAATGGGTATAGACCATGAAAGGAAACGTGTACAGCTTACAATGAAAGGACTCAGTAAAGCATAAAATTTTATATATAGAAATTCCCCCGTGTACGATTGTGAAGTACACGGGGGAATTTTCATATAATCTGTTCACTCGTCTATTTAATATGCAAACTCAATATATCTATCCATTTGATCTCCTCCACCCCAATCAGATTCATCCACAGTCATTTTAACAACTCTACCATTACCATCAAATTCATAACTGAATTTATCTTTCTCATTTGAGCTTTCTCTTACAAACATTGCAGCTTCAGGCAACAAATCACTTGTTTTACCTAATACATTGATATGGTATAATACATAATAACTTTCGCCAAAGAACTGTAAAATAAAAATAACCGGATCTATATTTCCGATATTCTGAAATTTATTAGTATAAGCAGTTTCAACGTCTACCACATATCTAAAAGATTCCGATATTTCTTCCTCTTCTAAGTCATCATATTCGTATGATTTCAACAATCCACCCTCATAATTAATTCTCTCAACATCTGACAACTCATTTGATATATAACTCTGAATTTGAATTAACCGACCGTCATTATCATAT
Source organism: uncultured Phocaeicola sp. (assembly GCA_944322395.1). Classification (GTDB taxonomy): domain Bacteria; phylum Bacteroidota; class Bacteroidia; order Bacteroidales; family Bacteroidaceae; genus Phocaeicola. Next base: position 18,940 of record CALUPA010000001.1, on the reverse strand, counting down.
TTAAAATCATAACGAAGACTTTTTGTTCCATTTTCATCATACTTATACATCTTGACAGCATCACCAGCTTCGTTCAGTTCCGCTTCATATTTTAAGTGATAAGGTTCACCAGAATCTATACCTGTTTCATTAATAACAAGTATATTTCCTTTATATTCAAAAGTATAAGTCTGATTTGCTGGGCCTTGTTCCGGACCTGCAACAAGTTTTATGACCCTATCATTATCATCATATGTAAATTGACCGACAGCTACCTCATTAGGATTATTAATCATGGCTATCTTTATTGTCTTCACCAATTTACTATCATTAGTTTCTCCTCCGTCAACATTTCCATCGTTTGACGGTTTTTGTTCTACAGTAATAGTGATGGTAGTATCACCACACACGATAACTATTTCAGCCTTACGTGTTTCCGAGGTTTCATTATCCTTTATATTGATGGTTAGTGTAAATTCACCTGCATCTCCGCTATATTTACTGAGAGTCAGCCAATCAACTTCACTGCCACTACGGGAGGTAGAAACGTCTTTTACACTTGCAGTCCAAGGTGCTGAAGCCATAAACTTTATTTCCTTTACACCGCTTGTTTCACCATCACCGAATACTATTTCGGTAGGCACACCATCAGCCAGTTTCAACTGAGCAGGACTATCATCTCCTTCGCTACAAGCACCAAACATCAGTGCCGCACTCAATAACAAATAATAAAAAGATTTCATATTGATAAAATTTAGTTTTTACAAAAATATAAACTAAAACATAAAATATATTCACTGAATACCGTGATTTAGATATACAAACAATTATGTTTACACTGCTTTTACATAAATATTGTATCTTTGCCACACCAAAACAACAGATATAACAATATGGAAAACGAAACAATACACACATGTGTGGACTGTGGAACACAGAACTGCAAGTTCAAAGACCGTACATACCCCGATTTTTGCCTTACCACAGCATTGACAGAAGAAGACAAGCAGTGGGCTCTGGAAAGATATGACGATGGCAGAAACAGAGAAATAATGATTGCCAGTGCCGAAGTGGAATACGAAGGTTACTGCCAGTGGACACGAGTACAGGAAATAATGGAGTTTGCACGTAAAATAAATGCCACACGCATAGGTATAGCCAATTGCATAGGTCTTATAAACGAAGCACGTATTTTCGCCAAAATACTTCGTGCCAACGGATTTGAAGTTTATTCGGTGATATGTAAAGTGGCAGGACAGGCCAAATCATCAATGGGAATACCAGCAGAGTGCGAAAATATCGGTCCGGCAATGTGTAACCCTATAATGCAGGCACGCCTGCTGAACAAAGCCCAAACAGACCTGAACGTAGTTATTGGTTTATGCGTGGGACACGACAGCCTGTTCTACAAATATTCCGATGCATACGTCACAACACTCGTCACAAAAGACCGAGTGACAGGCAACAATCCGGTAGCTGCCCTCTATACAGCCAACTCGTATTACAACAAAAAATTCTTCCATAATGGAAAGAAGCAATAGCCTTCTTTCCGTTATTCTACTACGTATAGAATAATACACTCATTAATGTATAGCTATGTATAATTAGTCAAATATTTGACTAATCAAGAAAAAAGAATTACTTTTGCAGCACAATTACAAAAACTTAGTTCGATGAGTGAATACGAAAAGATTACATCCAGAGCATGCATTCTGCAATTAATCCGTACCCGTATGGCATCACGTCAGGCCATGCAGAAACTTCTGAGAGAATCAAATGCAGGTATAACATTCGAAATGCTGCAAATAATGAGTTGCCTATGGAGCGAACAGGGCATAAGCCAGCAAATACTGGCAGAGAGATCTGCAAAAGACAAGGCATGCCTTACAAATCTGATGACAAACCTGGAGAAAAAAGGTTATGTATGCCGAATGGAAAATCCTAATGACAGACGCAACAAATTAGTTTACCTTACCGAAGAAGGCGAAAAATTCCATCAATGGATAGCACCCAAACTGGAAAACTACTACAAAAGACTGGAAGACATTTTGGGTAAGGATAAAATAAAACAAACCGAGACACTGCTTAAAGAACTCCAACATGCCATTGAAACATACTAAATACATATTCCCCACTCTTATAAGTGTTACTTTCGCTTTCTCCGTACACGCACAAACAGACTCAATGCACATATCAATACAGCAGCTGTTTGATCTTGGTACAGAGAACAGTCTGAAACTGTCGGCCGACAAGTTGAAAGAACAAATGGCATACGAACGTACACAAACGGCACACATGGCAAAACTGCCAGAAGTGGAGGTTGGTTTAAGAGGCGGAGTTTTGGGTCAACCGGTAGTATGGCAAAACGGACTGAGCAATCCCACATATCCCGATACTCCTGACTGGCAACAAAACTATGCCATCGACTTCAGCCAGCCGATATACCAGGGAGGACGAATAAAGTATTCCATCCGCAAAGCAGGAATAGAACACGAAACAGCCATGCTCCAGACAGCAAACGACCGGGCCGACATTAAACTCTCACTCCTGGAACAATACCTCTCACTCTTCAGCCTGTACAAGCAATGCAAGGTTTTGAACCGTAACATCGAAGAATCCGAAAGAAGGCTGAAGGACATACGCCGTATGGAAGAAGAAGGATTGATAACCAACAATGATGTTCTGAGAAGCGAAATGCAACTGACTGAAAACAGACTTTCTCTAAAAGAAACGGAAAACAACATACGTCTCGTTTCACAGCAACTGGACATACTCCTTGGACTGGACGAAAATCTGCTTCTCACACCGGACACTACCCTGTTGGAACAGGATTTCACAACAAGTTCTTATAGCGATTATGTAAACAGGGCATTCATGTCGGAACCATACATGCTTCTGTTGCAAAAACAGACTGAACTGGCACAGAATAATGTCAGGATGGTGAAAGCAGAACAAATGCCACGACTGTCGCTTACAGCATCCAACACACTAGCAAGACCTGTTTCACGTACTTTGGCCGATATGTATAACAATAACTGGAACATAGGACTGTCATTAAGCTATTCACTCTCATCGCTGTATAAATACCGTCACCGCATGAACGAAGCCAGACACGGTATAATACTCAGCCGCAATGCTGAGGAACAGCAGAAACAGAACATACGAGCCAACGTAAAGGCAGCACTGCTGAAACATCACGAGGCAATAGACCGTGTGGAGGCATTGAAACTTTCCGTGAAACAGGCAGAGGAAAATTACAGAATAATGAACAACCGCTACCTGAACCAACTTGCCATACTTACCGATTTGCTCGATGCCGACAATCTGCGTCTGAATGCCGAACTGCAACTGACGACAGCACGCACACGGGTTATATATACCTATTATGAGCTACAAAGGAATATAGGAAACTTATAGACAATTCACATTTATCACACACAGAAACAATGTCTGCACTTTATAAAAAATACCAGCGTCTGAGGAAGCAAAAACGCCGCAATATAATACTTAACACTGTCTGTCTCATGATTGCGGCATCAGGACTACTGTGGACTGTAAACTACTTCTGGAGATATATAAATTATGAGATAACAAACGATGCGTTTGTCGATCAATATATAGCTCCTGTAAACGTACGTGTATCCGGCTATATCAGCGAAATACGATTCAAGGAACACCAGTTCGTAAAAGAGGGTGACACACTCGTAATACTCGACAACAACGAATACCTAATCAGACAGAAAGAAGCACGTGCCGCACTGCTTGATGCAAAGGGCTCGAAAGAAGTACTTACATCCGGAATACAGACTTCGCACACACGCATTGCCGAACAGGAAGCAAACATAGCCGAAGCAAAGGCAAAATTGTGGCAGGCTGAACAGGACTTCAGAAGATACGAAAGACTGCTGGAAGAAGAATCAGTACCACGCCAGCAGTACGACGTAGCCAAAGCCAATTATGAGGCTGCAAAGGCACGATATACAGCACTGCTGAAACAGGAAGAAGCAGCAAGATCGCAATATGATGAGGCAAACAAAAAGCAGGTCAGTGCCGAAGCCGGTATACTCCGTGCCGAAGCAGCACTCGATCTGGCAAACCTGAATCTGTCATATACCGTAGTGACAGCCCCATACAGCGGATATATGGGACGACGTGCCCTTGAGCCGGGACAGTATGTAAGTGCCGGACAAGTATTGTCGTATATAGTGCGACAATCCGGAAAATGGATTACAGCCAACTATCGCGAAACACAGATAGCCAATATCTACATAGGTCAGCCAGTACGTATAAAGGTAGACGGACTTCCCGGAAAAGTCCTGCACGGACATGTCACAGCCATATCCGAAGCTACAGGTTCAAAATACTCTCTGGTACCTACAGACAACTCTGCAGGAAATTTCGTAAAAGTACAGCAGCGAATCCCCGTACGTATAGACCTTGATGATGTAAGTGATGAATGTATGAGCCATTTACGTGCTGGAATGATGGTCGAAACCGAAGCATTAAAACAAAGATGAAAACGGCAATAGAACTGGAAATCCCCATACGCCGTTGGGTACCGGACATCGTTGGGATAATAACAGTATTCATAATCATTATGCCCATAGCCATGCTAAACGGAACGTACACAGGCAGCATGGTCGAAGTATCGAATACTTTGGGCGTATATACCGAAGACATAACCATAGGCTACTATGCCGCCTCGGCCGGGATGGCTGTTTCATATCCTATAGTACCTAAAATTCTCAATGCATTTTCGTCGAAATCGCTGTTACTGGCAGACCTCACCATGCAATTCTTTCTCAGTTGGTTCTGTGCCCGCCAAAGCAATATCGAGCTGCTCATAATATCAAGTTTCATCATCGGATTCCTGAAAGGATTTATCATGCTATGGATAATACGGCGTATAAAGTTCATATTCAGTCCAAACGATGTACGAAGTGAATTCTATGCCTATTTCTATCCGCTTGTGTTCGGTGGCGGACAACTATCTATGGTTGTAACAGCACTGTTGGCCTACCACTATGACTGGAAGTACATGTATTATTTCATGATGATACTGCTTTTGGTAGCCATTCTGTCAGTAATAATCTTCCTGCGTCACGACAGGCCATCGAAAGCCGTACACCTGAGCGAAATGCATCTGCGCGAAATGCTTATAATATCAACCAGTATATTGATGCTTATTTACGTAATTACGTATGGAAAAACCCTCGACTGGATGGCTTCTCCACGCATATGCACATACATAGCCATAGGTCCGTTTCTTCTGGCACTATTCATCTGGGAACAGTTCCATTCATCCCAACCATATGTAAGCCTGAAACCATTGTTCCAGTGGAAAGCCATATTAGGATACTTCTACATGATGCTGATAATGTTTTTCAGCACATCCACCACCCTACTTACAAGCTACCTCACTACGGTACTGAAAGTAGACAATACCCATAGTTATACACTCTACATATGGCTCCTGCCCGGATATATTATCGGTGCTATAATATGTTTCTGGTGGTTCAGATGGCAAAGATGGCGTTTCCGATTCCTCATAGCCGGAGGAATGGCATGTTTTGCCTTTTTCTTCGGGTCGATGTATTTCACCATATCCCCTGACAGTACATACGAAATGCTTTTCCTTCCATTATTCATGCGCGGACTGGGAATGATGACTCTGATTATAGCATTCGCACTATTCGCTGTCGAGGACTTGCCACCTAAATATCTTCTGTCGAACGCTTTTTTCCTGATTACATTCCGGTCGGTACTCACTCCGGTCATCGCATCAGCATTCTATAGCAACATTCTGTACCGTCTGCAACAAAAGTACATAGTGCAACTATCCGAAAACGTAACACTGACCGATCCTCTCTCGGCTTCACGATATACGTCAGCATTATCGGACAACCTTCAGCACGGATATGGTATAAACGAAGCTACCCAACTGGCCACAAACACAATGAACAGCATACTGCAACAGCAAGCCACACTTCTGGCGCTGAAACACATATTGGGATGGTTGTTCTTCACAACACTTATAATAGCCATCGTTTCACGTTTCATTCCTTTCCATAAGACAGTACGCGTACCTGTAATCCATACGGGAGAAGATATGGTATAAAAAAATGCAGTGGCTTTCGCCACTGCATCATACAAATAATAATTATTTAAACAAATGAGGTATAAACTCATTCAGACATCTGCGCCATGTCAGCCATTCATGTCCTGTTCCTTGAGATACATAATAGTCAACATTTATTCCCAAATCACGCAATGACTTAACAAGGGACTCGGTACCCATATTCTCGTCTGTTCCGCATCCCAGGAACAGGTAATGAACCTTCTTGTTGAATGCCTTTGCATCTGTAAACACTCCGTTGAATGCAGTCTTCACGTCTACACCGAATATCGCACCGCTGAAACCACCTATATACGAGAATTTGTCAAGATTGTTCAGAGTAATATCGAATGTCTGCTTTCCACCCCATGACAATCCTGCCATTGCACGATGGTCACGGTCAGTGTATGTACGGAAAGTCTTGTCTATGTATGGAATAAGATCCTCTGTCATAAGAGTAGCAAATGATGCTCCATAGAGTTCTCTTTCCTCGTTTACGTTCTTTCCTGGACGTGGACGGAAACCTACTTCCACATCACCACTCTCCATAACTACAATCATAGGTTTGCACTTACCCTCAGCTATCTGATTGTCAAGAATGTTATACATATATCCCTGAGTGCTCCATCCTGTTTCATCCTCTCCCATTCCATGCTGCAAATACAATACCGGAAAACGTTTCTTCCTGTTAGTCTCATATTCGGCAGGAGTATAAACCACACAGCGGCGGAAACGTTTCTGCGACTCTGAATAATATGTACATATCCTTACCTGTCCGTGAGGAACATCCTTAGTACGATAATAATCACCCTCGCTGCCTTCAGGAACCTCTATTCCACTCGCCATACGGCTGCAACCGAAATAAGTACAGCTCATAGGGTCTATCACCGAGAATCCGTCAACAAGCAGGAAGTAATAATGGAAACCCACAACCAGAGGATTAGTATGACCTGTCCACCATCCGTTTTCATCTTTTGCAAGGTCATATTTCACTCCGCACACATCAGCCTGAAGTCTCTTTACGTCAGGAGCATAAATACGGAAATAAGCTCTGTTGTCCTTATCCAGACGCGGAAAGTCACATCCGTGCATATTAGATGATGCAGGAACTGTTTTCGCCATTATATCCTCAGTAGTCGGCAGTTTGATACCCATCATGCCAAGAACCTTCTCGGCATAACGGCGTCCCAGTACACGATAACCGGCAGCATCGAAATGCAGATGATCGCTTGCACAGCTCAGTCCGGCAGACGAAACAACTGTAGAGTTCTTTATAACCTGAGGCAAAGTAGCTATAATATCATTCATACTGGCACAAGTACCCCCATGATCAGCATTCACTACCTCACCGGCTATCAACGGAACATCTTCAGCTTTCAGGTTCAGGTCAGAGAGCAGACTCTCGTAAACATTCTTTACCTTCATAGGCCATTCCTTATCACCTGTATTCGATTCACCCTGATGCAACAGAATACCTTTAATCACACCATCCTTCTGAGCCAGTCTTGCCATTTCCACCAGACGCTCATAAGGATTGTTATTGTACTCCTTCAGCATTCCCTTCATCCAGTCTGGAGCAGTCTTTATATACTCTTCGCGTGTATCTTTCTTGTAAAGCTCAATACGGCAACCGCCTATAGCTACATGTACCACACCCACTCTTACGTTTTCAGGCAGATTTTCCACCATCGTACGGCCGAAATAATCGGCAGGAGTCAGTCCTGTACCTTTACGGCACAACGGGGCACGTGCCGGATACCACTTACCCATTTTACGCCCTACCTCATCATTATCAACTGCCGACAATACCTGGAAACGAGGGTTCACAGTAGTGTCCTGAGCCTCATATCTGGCATTACCTTCCATGTTTGACTGTCCCAGACACAAATAAATATAAAAATTAGGGTCCTGTGCATAAGCCATCAGGCCATACAATGTCATACCCACACAAAGGAGCATTGATTTAAATGTCTTTCTCATAATAAAATTATTAGTTGTTTTTCATTCGTATCTTAAGTGTAAAGTTATTTCAGCTTCTTGCCGTCGGAAAATGCATTTCCTACCTTTTTCCCTAAAACATTGTAAACATGCTTTATCGGATCGTAGGTGACAGGACGTAACTTATCCGCATCTATTTTCCCATCATCACCCAATACTGATTCGTCTGCAGATATATTCACTATTCGTCCCACCATATGGCATGTTTCAGGATCATACGAAACCAGTTCACACTCCAAAGCCATAGGAAGTTCCTCTATCAGCGGTGCATTAACCGATTCCGCCTTTACAGCATGCAGACCAGCCTTCTCAAGTTTCCTGTTTTCATTATTTCCGGACACAATACCCAGATAGTCACACGCCACAACATAATCCTCAGTGGCCATACTTACAGTAAAAGCCTTCGACTCCAGGATGTTTTTTGTCGTTTTATGACCTTCCGACAGACACAGACAAACCATATTGTCTGTATAAATACCACCCCATGCCGCATTCATGGCATTAGGTGCTCCATTGGCATCATATGCCGCCACTATAAACACCGGCATAGGATATAACCATGTTTTACTTCCAAAATTCTTTCTCATATGATATTTGTTATTTAGGTTAAAGAAATCAATGTTATCAATTGCCTTTCACAGCCACCTTTATCACCCCGTCCAGACGGTTTTCGAATATGCGGTAAGCCTCTTCTATCTCATTCAGGGCGAAACGGTGTGTAATGAGAGGCGTAGTATCAATCTTTCCGTCAGCAATAAGGCGAAGTATCTCCTCGCAGTCACAACCGTCCACACCACCGGTTTTGAATACAAGATTCTTTCCATACATGTCCGGTAGAGGCAACACTTGTGGTTTGTCGTAAAGTGCCACCACTGTCACTATGGCATTCGGTCTTGCACATTCCCATGCCATACGGAAAGTATCATCTGTTCCTGCCACTTCCAGAACCACATCAGCCCCGCCATGTTCAGCCTGATTCATCACAAAATCCTTACATTCTTCAGGCTTTACCACCATGACCTCAGGATAGTGTTTACGCACGAAAGCCATTCTCTCTTCCGATTTCTCGCATATTATTATTTTACGTGGATTTTTCAGCATTACGCACAAGAGGGTACATATACCCGTAGGTCCTGCCCCAATAATCAGTACGGTATCTTCCTCCGTTATCTCAGATATTCGTGCAGCCCAATAACCGGTAGCCAGTATATCACCTACGAAAAGGGCCTGTTCGTCTGTAACATTATCCGGTATTCTGTTCAGTCCCATGTCGGCATGCGGCACACGCACATACTCAGCCTGTCCGCCGTCTATCCTGCACCCCAGGGCCCATCCGCCGTCCGGGTCCTCACAGTTGTTCACATACCCGTGCTTGCAGAAGAAACACTCACCGCAATACGTCTCTACGTTCACAGTCACACGGTCTCCAGGTTTCACATTGGCAATTTCGCTTCCCACCTGTTCCACCACTCCAACCATTTCGTGTCCTACTGTAATTCCGGGAACTGCACGCGGCACACTGCCGTGCTTGATATGAAGATCGCTCGTACAGATACTGCCCAGTGTGACACGCACTATTGCATCCTTGGGATTGATGATATGCGGAATCGGTTTTCTGACCAGGGCAAATTGTCCTTTTTCAACATAAGTAAATGTCAACATTTCTTTGTTGCGTTCAGCAATATTACCCTTTGTACCATCCTCAGCCGCATTTCCAGTGGCTACTGGCTCTATATTCTTATTGTCCGTTTTCATATTAGCTTAATGTTTTTTTCATAAATCCTTAAGGCTAAAGAACTTATGTAATATATATTTTCACGGACAAATATAAAAAAATATTCTTATATTGTAATATTTACACTATTATTTCTTTTATGCTAATAATCAATTATAACCTGTTGTCCATAACCTCCACCATACTTCGTGTCTGGTCTATTCGCTTCACTTTCACCTGCACGGCAATCCTCTCCTTCAGCCCCTCCACATGGCTTATTATTCCCACACGCTTACCGTTCAGACTCTGCAGTTTTTCCAGCATGTCCATCACCGTGTTCAGCACCTCACTGCTCAGTGTGCCGAACCCTTCGTCGATAAACAAAGTATCCACCGACAGATTTCTTCTGTTCAGCGACGACAATGCCAGAGCCAGCGACAAAGACACCAGAAAACCTTCACCTCCCGAAAGGATATCCACCGGTCCCTGAGCATCATTCTGATACATATCCATCATGCGTATGGTCAGCGTACCCGGCTCACAGTCCAGTCTATACCTCTTGTTCAGTCTGCCCAGATAGCCGTTTGCCCTCTGCAGAAGGTCATTCAGTATAAAACTCTGAGCTATCCTTCTGAATATCTTACCGTCACCACCGCCGAAAAGCTTGTTCAAAGTCTCCCACTCAGTATATACCTTCATCATTTCCTCTTCCCTATCCTTTTCAGCCCTGAAACGTGCGGCATTCTCTTCATCTGTTTTCAGTTGCTGTTCTATACGTCCCGTCTCAGCCATCAATACCTCCATCATGCCACGGACCTCTTTAAGCGAATCGTTAAGTTCCTCCTGCCTTACATCTTCTGTCAGAGATTCCGGACACACAGCCAGATGAGCCTCCAGTTCCTTCTTTTTCGATTCGAACACTCCCGACGCACTTTTCGCGTCCGAAAGTTTCCTGTCGTGAGCCTCCCTTATCTCTTTCAGTCCTGTAACCGAAGCCAGAAACTCCAGACGTTCCATGTCTATTTCCTTTTCCTCCGAAAAGAACACATTCAGCCCCTCTTTAGCTTTTCTTATGTTTTCGCGTTCGGCAGACAGCGATGCCACCAATGCATTCACCTTTTCGCCAAAAGCATCGCACATATCCTTAAGTCCCTCCTTGGGAACAGATTCCGTCACTTCCTGTGCCGACCATTCCGGCCACTGTACAGCCACCGTCGTAAGGATTTTTTCCACATTTTCCAATGCCGGCATAGCCTTCGACAAGTGTTTCTCCGTAATGTTCAGTTCCTTTTCCCAACCAAGATACTGTGCTGCAGAATCATTAATGAAAGAAACAAGCCCCTTCGCATCAGCCGTCCATCTGTTTTTCCATCCCTCAATGCTTATCATGCCGTCCGCTTCCTGCAGAGCCTTTTCCATATTTACTCCATCGGCTTCTATCAGAGAGTTTATCCGTTCCATATCCTTAGTGGCAGACAAAAGCATCTCCTTGTTTTTATCACTCACTTTCCTAGCCTTGTCAACTTCTTTTCGTAGTGCAGAAAGTTCACGTCCCATTTCAGACAACAATCTGTTGCCGGCATAGATTTTCTTCTGCATCTCCATAAGTTCGCCCATACGGGCAGACAGTTGTTCCATCTTTAAGCGCACACCGCCATCCACTGCAACTACATCCACACCATCACTCTCACCGTAAGACACACCTATACGTCCGCACTCCTGCATAACCTTTTCAGCCAGTCTGCTCACACCACCCATGACAGTTGTCCTTTCACTCTCCCTGGCAGAAAGATCCTTCGTGAGTTTCTCAACTATCATCCCAGTTCCGTTGCAGAGCGAAGCCGTATCGCGCATCTCCTTTTCCAGAGCGACTACCATCTCCTCCAGCGGTTTCAGTCTTCTGCTGCATTCCTCGTCAGATACCAGACTCTCAATCCTCTGTCCGCATACCGGACACATATCACCCACCTTCAGGCCTGCCCTCAGGTTCACGGTCCATTCCTTCAGCGAGAGTTCCACACCGTCGTACGCCTTTTTCGCCTCACTGAATCTTCGCGTCACATCCTCCAGTTTTCCACTATATGCCTGAAATTCCTCCTGACGTTTCTTCAGTTCTTCTCCCAGTACAGAAAGTTCCTTGTCAATTCTCTCCACCGTAGAGTTTCCGTTTCTCAGTTCAGCCACATATCCTGCCAGTGTATTCAGTCCACCTTTCTCCTTGTCAACTCTGTTCACCTCAGCATTCACCTCATCAGGTTTCAGCAACTTCAGTTCCGCATCAGCTTTTTCGTATTCCTCCTCCTTCAGTTTCACAGCCTTCGATGCCATTTCCGAAGCCTCTTCAGCCTCCTTACAGTTTTTCTGCAGCACAGGCATATTCTCGGTGATACCCTTCACCGCCTCACCGTTAACCCTTATTCTGTCCTGAGCTTCGGCAGCCGAATTAAGCAACGCCTCTATCTTCTGTGCATTGGCATACATAGCCGAATACCTCGAAGCCGATTCCATATTTCCCGCAAGAGAAACCATATACTCCTGCTTCCTTCGAATCCAGTCCCTGAGTCCATTCCTTCCCTTACACAAATCCACATACTGCACTTTAAGACTCTCCGCATCCATGTTCAGTTCACCTATTCTCTTCTCCGCATCCTTAAGCATACGGACATTGTTTCTAGCCTGTTCCGTTCTGTCCATATCACGGATAAGCATAGCCTCCTCTCTGAAACTGTCAGAATTTATTACCTCTTCGCAAACCTTTACGGTCCTTTCCGCAGCCATGAGTTCACTGTCTGTCTTAGCCTTTCCCTCCAACCATCTGACACACTTTTCCAAACGGACAGTCTCGGCATCAAGAGCCTTTTTCCTCTCTCCGGCGGCCAGAAGCTTCTCTTTCAGCATCTCCGTTTCCTCCTGCTTCAATAGTACTATCCCGGCAGTAAGATTTCTCTGTGCAGTATATTCCGCTTCCTTTTCCTTCTTTATCTCCTCTATCTTCTTTCCTATTTCCGAATAGATACGCGTACCAGTCAGTTTCTCCAGTATCTCCGATTTCTCATCATCCTTACTCTTAAGGAACTGAGTGAACTGTCCCTGTGCAAGCATCGTGGTACGGCAGAACTGTTCAAAATCCAGCCCCACAGCCTCCTCAGTAATTTTCTTCACCGCATCGGCATTCTTCACCGTCACGTTTCCCCATGTCAGAGTCTGTTCCGGCGAAGTAAGCTTATTATTTCTGTTTCGTCTCACCTGCCATGCAGCCTCATACTCCACACCATCCGTACCCATGAAACGAAGCACAGCCGAAGCCTGCCTTGCCCCATGCCTGAGCAAGTTAGAAGTATTCCTGGCAGTGATATTATCCGTTCCGAAGTTAGATTTCGTACCCGAAGCCATATTCAGCCTCGGCGTAGTGTTATACAATGCCAAACATATGGAATCCAGGATAGTAGACTTACCAGCCCCAGTATCCCCAGTAATAAGAAAGACAGAAGCCTCACTCAGAGGTCCCCTGTCAAAATCAATCTCAGCCGTCTCTATAGACGCTATATTCTCAATTATCAGTTTTATAAGTTTCATACCTGCACGAACCACTATTTACATTCACTGTCATACCTCTTTACTGCCTCTCCAATCATATCCGACATTCTCTGCGGCATATCCGCCCCAAATCTCGCCTTATAGAATCTCTGAGCCACATCTATGGGCGAAAGCTCCCTGAACTCGTCATAAGTCACCGCCGTACCGTCTGCCACAACCTCCGTTTCAGGTCTTGTAATTTTGCAATAACAATATGCCGCCCGCTTTCCCTCCAGCGCTTTTGCTATACGTTCCATATAGTCGGCAGGCATAGGCTCATCCAGAAGAATATTCAGCCTTACATAACATTCCTCATCATCCCCTATGGCCGAAAGCCCGTCAATTGCATCTTCAAATCCCGACGGCACGGCAGGAACAGTCAGCATAGGACGCACATTCTTTATCCTTACCTCCCTTATCTCAGGCTCCTGCCCCTTCTCCACCGTCACTACAGACACCGAATGCGGATAAGTCTCATCAAAGTTCACCGGAACGGGCGACCCCGAATACCTTGCCACTCCCGCATCCCCCTTCAGAGTCTGCGGATAATGAATGTGTCCCAGTGCGATATAGTCATACCCGCTCCCCAGTTCGCTGTGAGGCACCTCGTTTATTCCGCCAATCACGTCAGCATCATGTCCCTCGCAGTTACAGTCAGCCACCGTCATATGCGCCATCATCACCACAGGCAGACCGGCAGTATTGACAGCCTTCACCCTGTCCTGCAACGCATGAAAAAATACACACCTGCGTTCCTCTCTCGGAGTATCCTCGTCCATCAGCGGATAATTCTGGTCGAATATATGCGGTACAGCCACCACATACCCTTTCATCATCCCATCGGCACCTTCTATGCCAATGATATGCCTGTCCAGATCCACCATCCCGTCCTTCCTCTCCACCTGCCCTACTACTCTCACTCCGGCCATAAGCCACAGTTCACGTCCCAGTTCCAGCATCGCCTTGCTGTCATGGTTTCCGGCAGTCACCACAATAACCATCTCCGGACATGCCTCGTGCATATCCAGCAGAGCCTTGTAATACATTTTCTGCACCGAAGTAGAAGGGTTGGTACGGTCGTAAATATCACCGCTCACGAGAAGAGCGTCCGGCTTCTCTTCCTCCACAATATCCCTCAGCTTTGTCAGGAAAGCGGCATGTTCCGCCGTCCTGTCATGCTCATACAGTGTATGTCCCAAATGCCAGTCGCTGGTGTGTATAATCTTCATAAAACCTTATTCCATTATTTCAATCACATATCCGCCATCGAAAGTTCCGTTTTCAGGCAGATGCTGAATCCAGTCCTTTTCCATATATTCCCCGTCGAAGTTCATTCTGTCGCAACGTCCGTACCACGGCTCGATGCACACAAACGGAGCATTCTTTCCAGGAGGCGACCACAGTCCCACTACCGGAGCATCGAACAGCAGACGCAGCACAGCCTTTCGTGCATTGTCATACAGAGCAACCTCTCCCACCTGACCGTTCTCCAGAATCAGAGCATCACCGTCGAAAGTAGAAGTGTTCAAAGGCAGCAGTCCGTCCTTCAGTTCCAGCAGATAATGCACATCAGTATTAGCACATCCTTTTTCGCCAATCAGGATATATTCCAGTCCCTCCTTTTTGTCGAATCCGAAGAAGCCACGTTCAGTGGTAGCAGCATCAAATCCAGAGAAATAGAATGCAGGATGCGCACCTATCTGGAAATACATATCCCCTGCTCCGATGTTCTTCACCTTCCACATCACATGAATCTTTTTGCCTTCTATTCTGTAGCCTATCTCCAGACAGAAATTGTAAGGATATTTCTTATGGGTTTCCTCATTGTCTGTCAGTCTGTACCACACCTCATTATCCGTAATGCTCACCAGCTGAAACTCCATATCGCGTGCAAATCCATGCTGTCCGATACTGAAAGTTTCGCCACCGCATCTGTATGTATTGTCCCACACCCTTCCCACTATAGGGAAAAGCACCGGCGAGTGTCTGTTCCAGAAAGCCGGATCAGCCTGCCACAAATATTCCTTTCCGTTACACTGTATGCTGCACAGCTCAGCTCCTGCAGCCGATACCTGAATACTCAGTACATTGTTTGATAATCTTTCCATGTATGTTAGTTTGTAAGATGTTGGTTGTTAGTCCCCTTCATAATGTTTCTAACAACTAAGAACCAACAACTATCAATTATTAATTATTAATTCCCCTTCCTCTTCCAGAAGTTCCATCATTTGCCTGTATCCCTGATTATAAATTTTCAAGGCATTTTTCAGATTGAAGATATTGTATTCGTCAATAGAATCCACCTCCAGCAGCAAGTCACACAGTTCCGAATCCTCCACCGCATTCTGTTTGAACAGGAACAGATAAGACCTTATTGCCACACGCAAAATATTATCCTCGTATTCCTCCAGATGCTTGGGACAGACATTCACCCCAATCACCTTATGGCAAAGGTCACGGATGGGTGTCACAGGAAAGTTCTTGAACAGTCCCCCATCCACATATCTCACCCCGTCTATCATTATAGGTTTGAACACTATCGGTATGGTGCACGAAGCCATCACTCTTGGTACCAGCTCCCCTTCGGCAAAAACCTTTGGCTCCCCCTTGTCAAAATCAGTAGCCACGGCATAGAAAGGCATCTTCAGTTCGTCAAAACGTTTCACCGGCAGGTTTTCTTCCAGAAACTTTATAAACCCGTCATATTTCAGCAGAGCCTCTCTTGGTATTGTAAAACTTACGAAATCCCTGAAGTCATGCCCCAAGAACAATTTCAGAATTTCTTTAGGTTTGAGTCCGGCAGCATAGAAAGCCCCTACCACAGAACCCGCACTCGTACCGGCTATTATATCAGGCTTTATTCCTTTTTCATCCAGAGCCTGTAATACACCAAGATGTGCAAAACCTTTTGCCCCTCCACCGCTAAGTGCAAGCCCTATTCTGTAAGGCTTATGTACCTCTATTTCCTTTTTGTCTTGTTTCGTTATCTGGTTTTCCATGTTGTTGGGTGTTATTAGACTTTACAAAGGTAAAAAAACAGATGGAAAATCATTGTATTTTTCCAAATTTCTTAAAGCGGCTCCTTATTGCTCCCTGTGTACGTTCGAATATATCCGACAGCATACTGATGCTTTTACCTTCATTATACATGCGGCAAAGCAATCTGTCCGTTTCATTATCCCATAGGACATAGGCATTTCCATGTTCAGTTCTTTTCTGCCCCACAGTATAGACCTTCGTCTTTTCAGATTTTACTATAGCTGAAGCCTCATTTTTTAATGGAGAAACATTATAACTCTGCCTGCCAGGGATAACACCCCTCACTCCACCCTTAGGATTAGGAACGTCACCCTTATATCTTGGGATAAGGTACATATGTACATGGAATACAGACTGACCGGCAGCTTCATTCACATTAATGCCTATATTATATCCATCAGGATGAAACCTTTCGTCTACCTTCTGCTTTACAAACTGAAGCATAACATTCATTGCTTCCCTCTCATGATTCGTCAAATCGAAATATGAAGCTACATGTCTCTTTGGAATAATCAACGCATGACCTGGCGATACAGGATAACCATCATAAAAAGCTACACATGTAGCCGTTTCACAAATAATCTCTACACGCCTTGACAGATGACAGAACGGACACCCTTTGTTCCCATACTGGGTAGCTTATTGGAATAGTTATAATTACTTAGTTCATAAATACAATCACCCTCAAATTCTAAATGGTAATTACTTAGTCAAATTCTTTAGTAAGATACGCATCAAATCTACACATAATAGAAATTACTTGGTCATATAGACACAAAATCTCACGGGATGACTATATATCTACACATAGTAGAAATTACTTAGTCATATAGACGCTTGAAAGTCTCGGAGAAACGACACATATCTACACATAGTAGAAATTACTTAGTCATATAGACGACGAAAACAACAAATATATTAAAGCATTATCTACACATAGTAGAAATTACTTAGTCATATAGACCCTTTATACCTTCTTCTTTGGGTTTCGAATCTACACATAGTAGAAATTACTTAGTCATATAGACATTGTACGCAAAGCAGCGGCAGAGGCAATCTACACATAATAGAAATTACTTAGTCATATAGACGTCACCTCTCAACATTCTGTTTTCATCTAATCTACACATAGTAGAAATTACTTAGTCATATAGACTCAATAACTGTAAAGTATTAAGCCAAATATCTACACATAGTAGAAATTACTTAGTCATATAGACTCAATAACTGTAAAGTATTAAGCCAAATATCTACACATAGTAGAAATTACTTAGTCATATAGACAGCATTACTAACTGCGCATCGATGTTCATCTACACATAGTAGAAATTACTTAGTCATATAGACCTAAAACTTTCCAACACGGCTCCACCATATCTACACATAGTAGAAATTACTTAGTCATATAGACGTCAGGGACAGGGTGAAGCTCCTAAGACATCTACACATAGTAGAAATTACTTAGTCATATAGACCCTGGTGTGCTGCGCCTTCCTTGTATTATCTACACATAGTAGAAATTACTTAGTCATATAGACAAGCATTGGCAAGTTTGCGGCCGAGTGATCTACACATAGTAGAAATTACTTAGTCATATAGACATGGAAGTGACTGCAAAACAGTCATTGCTATCTACACATAGTAGAAATTACTTAGTCATATAGACTCTCCTTCTGTATGTGAACTTGCTCCATCTACACATAGTAGAAATTACTTAGTCATATAGACACTGAGCAGATGGGAGCAGCCCGAAATAATCTACACATAGTAGAAATTACTTAGTCATATAGACCGCTACTTTGCCGTTGGCGAGTATGGGCCATCTACACATAGTAGAAATTACTTAGTCATATAGACATATAAGCCATATAAAACGATAAGTCATCTACACATAGTAGAAATTACTTAGTCATATAGACAAACCTTACTAGCGGTGCGGGCGCTGACCTATCTACACATAGTAGAAATTACTTAGTCATATAGACAATAAGCCTGTGAAGGTCGTATTCTACAATCTACACATAGTAGAAATTACTTAGTCATATAGACAAAATTGGAAGTAAAAGTAAGCCGTAAGAAATCTACACATAGTAGAAATTACTTAGTCATATAGACTTACACATATCGTATGTAATGAACGTCCTATCTACACATAGTAGAAATTACTTAGTCATATAGACGGCATCGGTTAGCCGTTGACTCTATCTATCTACACATAGTAGAAATTACTTAGTCATATAGACCATAGCTGATATAGCGGCGAGATTGAATATCTACACATAGTAGAAATTACTTAGTCATATAGACGTTCAGGACGAGAAGAAAGTTTCTGCTTCATCTACACATAGTAGAAATTACTTAGTCATATAGACCAAAATCAAGTGTAACAGGACCGGTGCTATCTACACATAGTAGAAATTACTTAGTCATATAGACTTCTTTATTGCCGAAAACGGAGCATCCCCACCCACTCTGAACGGCTTAATCCATCCAGTTTTACCGCTAAATTGGCCTTGAAA